>NZ_CP095482.1:1243689-1554612 GCF_023028225.1 Halorientalis litorea | reverse complement strand
GGCGACGGCCGAGACGACGCCCATCCAGACGGCCACCGTGGTGCAGAACGAGGCCCCCACGCCGCTGGACATCAGAGACGTGCGCTACATCGTCACGCTGAACGACGTGACGCTGGCGAACCGGACGAGTGCCGACACCTACACCGTCGCCCCCGAGTCTCGGGAGACGCTCGACTTGCGGATGGACCTCGACAGCACGAAGATGGACGAGTGGTGGGTCACGCACGTCCGGGACGACGAGCGGTCGGAGTTGAACGTGACCGTCCGCGCGACAGTCGACTCGCGTGCCGGGACCGAACGCGTGACGCTGGACTCGCTGAGTGAGGACTCGACCATCGAGACGAACATCGCGACGGCGGAGTGACCGGCCCGCCGGCGGCGTTCAGACGCGTTCGAGAATCGTCGCGATACCCTGCCCGAAGCCGATACACATCGTCGAGAGGGCGTAGTCGTCGCCGGTCTGTTGGAGTTCGTGGGCGAGTTTCGTCGTGAGTGCCGCGCCCGTCGCGCCGAGCGGGTGCCCGTGGGCGATGGCCCCGCCGTTGACGTTCGTGTCTTCCCACGAGGCACCGGTCTCTTCGAGCCACGCGGCGACGACGGCGGCGAACGCCTCGTTGACCTCGAACAGGTCGATGTCCTCGATGTCCATGTCGGCCTGTTCGAGCACCTGCTCGGTGGCCGGAATCGGGCCGGTGAGCATCGTCACGGGGTCGACGCCGACGGCTTCCGTCTGGACGATGCGCGCCATCGGGTCCCAACCGTGTTCCTCGGCGGCCTCACGGCTCGTGACCAGCAGGGCCGACGAGCCGTCGACGATGCCCGAGGAGTTCCCGGCGTGGTGGACGCCGTTGCCCTCCGCGCGGAACGAGAGCGGGAGCGACCCCAGCGTCTCCACGTCCGTCCCCGGCCGGGGGTGTTCGTCCTGTTCGACGGTGACGGCGTCACCGTCGACCTCGGTCTCGACGGGCGCAATCTGGTCGTCGTAGCGGCCGTCGTCCCACGCCTCCTTCCAGCGCGTCTGGGAGTCGACGGCGATTTCGTCGAGTTCCTGCCGGGAGAACCCGTACTCCTCGGCGATGCGTTCGGCCCCCTCGCCCTGCGTGGTCAACTCGTCGAAGTGCTCGAAGTACGTCGGCGACACCGACTGGCCGTCGGAGCCCATCGGGACACGCGTCATGTGTTCGACGCCGCCGGCGACGAGGACGTCGTGCTGTCCGGCCATGACGTTCGCGGCGGCGAAGTTGAGAGCCTGCTGGCCCGACCCGCACATCCGGTTCAACTGGACGCCGGGCACGTCGTCGCCCCACCCGGCGACCATCGGTGCCAGCCGTGCGATGTTGAGTGCCTGCTCGTCGACCGGCGTCACGCAGCCGTAGATGACGTCTTCGACAGTGTTCGGCGCGTCGAGGTCGTTGCGCTCTTCGAGTGATTTCAGTGGTTCCGCCGCCAAATCCTGCGGGTGTGTGTCACGGAAAGAGCCGTCGCGCTTCCCGAACGGTGTCCGCACCGCGTCTACGATGACCGCTTCCTTGCCTGCCATGACACGGCATATCGCACACTCGTGTTTTAGTGTTTCTCCTCGCCACACACACGCTTTTTAGGAGTGCGGTCGAACCCCCGGCGATGTCCGAGGACTGCATCTTCTGCCAGATAGTGGCAGGCGAGATACCGAGCGACACCGTCTACGAGGACGAGGACGTGTTCGCCTTCCTCGACGCGAACCCCCTCGCGCCGGGACACACACTCGTCATCCCGAAGGCCCACCACGAGCGACTGAACGACCTCCCCGACGACACCGCGCGGGCACTGTACGACGCGCTCCACGCGTTGATTCCCGCCGTCGAGGGGAGCGTGGACGCCCCCGCCAGCAACGTCGGCTTCAACAACGGCGCGGCGAGCGGACAGGAGGTACCGCACGTCCACGGCCACGTCATCCCCCGGTTCGAGGGCGACGGCGGCCACCCGATTCACGCCGTCGGCGGCGAGGCACCGGACCTGAGCGACGACGAGCGCGGCACCATCGCCAGCGACATCACGGACCGTCTGTGACCCCGCCGCCCTCTCGCACCCACGCGAGGATTCCGTACGTTTTTGTACCGGACCGAGACAATCACCTCGCGTGACAGGAAATGCGACGCTCGCGCTCGTCGGAACGGTCGGCGGCGCGGGGACCACGCGGTTGACCGTCGAGTTCGGGGCGACGCTCGCCCGGGCGGGCCGGGACGTGGCACTGGTCGACGCCGCCTTCGCCACGCAGGGGCTGGCCCGGCACGTCCCCGGCCGCGTCGACGCCGACCTCACCGACCTGCTAACCGGCGACGCCCCCCTCGACGCCGGTTTGCGCCAGTACCCGGTCGACCTCCCCGGGCAGTTGGCCGTCGCCCCCGCCCGCGCGCCGTTCGAACGACTGGCGCGGGCGAAGACACCCGAGGCGGCCGAGCAGTTCGAGGCACTCGTGAGACAGGCCAGGCGACAGTTCGACCACGTACTCGTGGACACGCCGCCGGTGGCCGCGAATCAGGCTGTCGCCGCCGTCTCGGCGGCCGACACCGTCGCGCTGGTCGTCCCCGCGAGCGAGCGCGGGCTGGACCGCCTGCCGACGATGCGGGACCGACTGCACGATATCGGCGCGCCCGTCGATAGCGTGGTGGCGAACTGGGCCGACGACGACGACGCAACGGTCGGCGGTGCCGACGCCACAGTCCCAGAGAGCGAGGCACGGGAACTCGCGGCACTCCCCGTCTGTGCGGCCCCCGACGCCGCGTTCGCGCCGGCGGTCGCGGACGCGGTCGAGTCGTGTCTGGACACGGACCTCGCGCTCTCGTTCCCGGACTCGGGACTGCTCGACGGGTACGTCGGGTGACGGTACTTATGTCTCTCGCCGCCGTACCGCGGGTATGACGAGCGAGCCGTGTGACGGCTGTGGGACGACAGTACGCATCGCCGGCGGCATCGGTGACTTCTGGTCGTTCTCGTCCGGCAGTACGGGGGGCTTGGAGTTGGAGTTGGCCGACGGCTCGGAGTGGTTCCTCTGTCACGACTGCGTCGACGACTTGCCCGACGACCGGGAGGTGACGGCCGCCGACGTGGAGGCGTTGCCGCCGCGGTGAGGCGACGTGACCGCCGGAACCCGATGGCTTTAGGCGATGCGGCGCGGTTGCTCGGGACGTGAATCCAGCGCGCATCACCGAGGAGTTCCCCGCCCCGTCCTACCGCGGGAACCAAGAGCGCGCGCTCCAGGACATCCGGGAGGCCTTCGCGGCGGGCAACGACGTGGTACTGGTCCGCGCGCCGACCGGGAGCGGGAAGTCACTGCTCGCCCGCGCCATCGCCGGGTGTGCTCGGCGAGCGAGCGAGGCCGAGGCGACCGAACCCATCGGCGCGTACTACACGACGCCGCAGGTGTCCCAACTGGACGACGTGGCCGCGGACCCGCTGTTGGACGATTTGAACGTCATCCGCGGCAAGAACAACTACTCCTGTCTCCTCCCGGGGGAGACGGACACGCCGGTGAATCAGGCCCCCTGTGCCCGCGAACGGGGTTTCGACTGTCAGGTCAAACACCGATGTCCGTACTTCTCGGACCGCGCCATCGCGTCGAACCGGTCGATTGCGGCGATGACGCTGGCGTACTTCATGCAGACCGCCGGCTCTGACGTGTTCGGGACGCGGGACGTGGTGGTGATAGACGAGGCCCACGGCCTCGGGGAGTGGGCCGAGATGTACGCGACCATCGACCTCTCGGCCCGGATGCTCCCGGTCTGGGAGGACGTACGGCCACCCGACATCGGCGGACTGGACGAGGCCGCGGGCTACGCCGAGCGGGTGATGACAGTCTGTTCGCGCCGACAGGAGGAGCTACGGGGCAACGCCGAGTTGACGGCCGAGCAGGTGGCCGAGCGCGACCGGTTGACCGAACTCGTCTCGGAGTTACAGTGGTTCCTCGAAGATTATCGGGACCCCGAGGGCGCGACGACGTGGGTGGTCGACCAACCGGACGGGGAGGGCGGCGCGGTGACGGTCAAGCCGATGAACCCCGAGCGGTACCTCGAACACACCGTCTGGGACCGGGGTCAGAAGTTCGCGCTCCTGTCGGCGACCATCCTCAACAAGGACGCGTTCTGCGCCGGGGCGGGCCTCTCGCCCGACCGCGTGGCACTCGTGGAGGTCGACCACACGTTCCCCGTCGAGAACCGACCGCTGTACGACGTGACGGAGGGGAAGATGACCTACGAGGAGCGAGACCGGACGCTCCCGGACATCGCCCACACGCTCGTCCGCATCATGCAGGCCCACCCCGACGAGAAGGGGTTGGTCCACTGCCACTCCTACGACATTCAGGAGCGACTGCACGACCACCTCGCCGAGATGGGTGTCGCCGAGCGAGTGCGGACCCACGACCGGGAGAACCGCGACGCCGTGCTGGCGACGTGGAAGCGAGGCGACGGCGCGGACGTGTTCCTCTCGGTCAAGATGGAGGAGGCACTCGACTTGGAGGGTGACCTCGCCCGGTGGCAACTGCTCTGTAAGGCCCCCTATCCCAACACGCGTGACTCCCGGGTGTCGAAACGGCTCGAAGACGGACAGTGGGGCTGGTACTACCGGGCGGCACTGCGGACGGTGATTCAGGCCTGTGGGCGGGTCGTGCGCGCCCCGGACGACCACGGCGCGACGTATCTGGGCGACTCGTCGCTGCTCGACCTGTTCGAGCGTGCCCGGACCGACACCCCCGAGTGGTTCGCCGCGCAGGTCGACCGGATGAGCCGCCCCGACCTCCCGGCGTTCGACCCGGCGGCGGCCGTCGAGTCGAGCGGGACGGGACCACAGTCCGGGTCCCGGTCACGCCGTCGGCGGCCGTCCAGCGACACCACCGACGACCACCCCCTCTCCGACGTGTGGGACTGACTGGTTGCGAAGCGACACCCGAGTTACCACTCGACGTACGTGATGTACTCGTCGCCCTCGTACTCGACGAGCCACGTCCCGTAGGCGTCCGTCACCTCGAAGCCGTCCCGCGCCCGGAACCGGTCGACGAGCGAGCGGAAGGCGTCGTCGTCCTCGAAGTAGGCTCCGTCGATTGCCTCCTCGACGACCGCCCGCTCTGCGTCGGAGAGGCCCGAGAGGACGAACAGGTACTGGTCGCGCACGTCCTGTACGAACGTCTCGACGTCGGGCGCGACTTCCGTCACTTCGTAGCGGTACTTGCCTGCCTCGGTAGTCCGGGACTCGACCCCGATTCGGTACCGGTCCTCGCCGCGGGTGATGACGTCGTACTGCTGGTCCGGGACGAACACGGAGTCGTTGCCGACCTCCGTTTCGGACCCGTAACCGATGCCGGCGTCGAACCCCTCCCGCTGGGGCGGTTCGTCTTCCGAGAGGATTCGGTCGAGACGCTGGCGGTCGGTCTCGGGGAGGTCGTCGTAGGCGATTTCTCGTGCCTCGGGCGATGTCTCGCCGGGGTTGAAATCGACCATCACCTCGTAGACGGTCACCTCACTAGTTTCGACGCGAGTCTCGGTGACGTCGTAGAACGCGTCCTCGTATCTGACCGTGTCGACGCGGTCGAAGAGGGTGCGTCGTCCCCATCGCGTGGCGGTCCCGTTCTGGACGGCGTCCGAGACGACGGGATACTCGTCGGAGCCGGGGGCTGCAACCGTCGAGACTTCGTCCGCGATGTCGTCGGCTGTCGCATCGTTCATGTCGAACACGACCGACGGGTGACCGCACCCGGCGACAGCGACGGAGAGGAGGGCTGTTCCACTCGCGAGGAACTGGCGGCGTCGCATACTCGGTCGTGATGTATCCGACTGCGAAAGCGTTCCGGTCGCGTGCGGCGTCAGATGATGGTCGCCGCGTACGCGAGCGACGAGCCGAGCATCAGAACGACGAGGACGATAGCCATAATCTGCTGTCTGTCCATACCGATGCGTGGCGGCACGAGGAATTAGGGTTTACGACCGTCAGTCGACCCGGGCGTCGACGACGACGTGGGCGACACCCTCGCTGTACCCCTTCACGCGCCGACGGTCGAGTATCTCGACACGCCGGCCCGCGTCGTTCACGGCCGTTTCCAGTCGCTCCACGGGACGCTCGAAGACGAGGGACTCGGGCGTCGCCTCGTGCATGTGGAGGACGCCCCCGGGTTCGAGGGCGGCGAGGGCCGCGTCGAGGTACTCCCACGCCTCGTAGTAGCCCATCACGACGCGGTCGGCCTCGACGCCGCCGGCCACCTCACGGCAGTCCGCACGGTAGAGGTCCACCCGGTCGTGAACGTCGTTCAGTTTCGCGTTCTCCAGCAGGTAGCGGAACGAGGTGGCGTTGATTTCGGCCGCCGTCACTCGCGCCCCGGCCCGCGCCATCGGGAGCGTGAAGTAGCCGATGCCAGCGAACATGTCGAAGACGCGTTCGCCGTCGTCGGTCACGTCCCCCATTCGTGCGCGCTCGGCCTTGTTCCCCGGCGAGAACATCACCGCCGCGAGGTCCAGCGCGTAGCGCGTACCGTGTTCCGTGTGGACCGTCTCGGTGTCCCCGTCGCCCGCGACGACGGTCACGTCTGGTTCCCGCTGTGTGCCGTCGATGCCGCCGCGGGCGAGGACCGTGTCGGCGTTCTCGTGGAGCGAGAGCAGGGCGTCGCCCACCTCTGCCGGTCGGGGCGCGTCGCCCATCTCGACGAGGACGACGGTGCCGACGACGGCCCACGACCCCGGCGCGCGCGCGAGTTCGTCGTCGCTCCACCCGCGCTCGCGGAGGTGGTCTTCGAGCGTCCGCAGACGGGGGGCCGGGTCCTGCCGGACGACCTGTCGAACTGCCGTCTCCACGGGTGGGTCCGTCACCGGGAGTGCCACCGCGTCGTCGCCGAACGGCCGCACCTGCCGGTCGGCGTCGTAGACGCCCTCGGCACGGAGCGACGCCATCGCGTCCTCGGTCCGGGGTTTGCCGACGACGGCGGCGAGGGGTTTGTCGGCGGTGTCCAGCGGGTCGCGGTCGGCGGGCGTCGCGGAGTCGTCGTCCTCAGACATCGGTCGCTCCGCCCTCACACATTGTCGGTCGCCTCGTCTTCGGGTGGGAGGACGTGTAACCCGGCGCGACTCTTCAGGACGGGGACGGTGTCGGCGTCGGTGTCGAGGTAGTCGGGGCGGGCGACAGTTTTGGCCTCGTAGGTCTCCGGGTCGAGTACCTGTACGGCGTGGTCGTCCTCGACGGCGACCAGCGTGGTCTCGGTGGCGTCCGCTCGGGACCCGAGCCGTCGGGCTTCGGGGGCGTCGCCGTCCTCGAAAGCGGCCTCGTACTCCTCGCCGGTGGTCAGCCGGCGGCCCTTGAGGTTCCCGCGGACGCTCCGGACCAGCACCGGCCCCCCGTCGTCGTCGGGGTCGATGACTTCGCCCGGGCGATAGCGGGGCAGGCGGATGGCGTAGGTGACGCGGTACACCTCGTTGCCGTCCGAATCCTCGGTGACGAGCGTCTCGGCACTCGTGTAGGACCCGCCGAGTTGTCGGACGATGCGTTCGGCGATGCCGCCACCCATCTGCGTCGTGGATATCTTCATGTCGAGGCCACCGGGTACGTCACTCGACTCGGTGATGTACGCCTCGCGGTCACCTTTCGACTCCCGGTCGGCGACGTACTCGCGGGCAATTTCCTCGGCGCGGTCGAGTTCGTCGTCGCTCGGGGTCCGCTCGTCGCCCCGAACCTGGACGATGGCGGCGTAGGAGCCCCCGGCGATGCGACCACAGCGTTTGCAGGTCTCCTGTGCGATTTTCACGGGGACGAGCACCTCCTCGACGACGGGCGTCTCGCGGACGGTCCCGGTGAACCGGCAGTGCATCTTCACGGTGGTCTCGTCGACCTGTTCGGGCCGGACCTCCCAGTTCACGTCCGTCGCGTCGACGTGGACGCCGAGGGCCTCGCTGACCTCCTCGATTGCGATGTCGGTGTAGTCGCGCGCGCCCACGTCGACCCACCGGTTGCCCCGGTGGACGGCCCCGCACCGCGAGCAGACGCGGACTTCGATGCGGTCGGGGGCGTCGACGAGGTCGAACTGCTCGAAGTAACAGGAGTCACAGAGGACGCTGTCGGGGTCGCGCTGGAGTGGCTGTCCGTCGCTGTCCCCGTCGGCGGGACGTTCGCGAGCGGTGCCCGTCGTCGCCTCGCCACAGCGCGGGCAGAACTCGCGTGACTCGGTCATTGCGGACAGGTACACCGCTGGTGCTGTTAAGTTGCCCGCTCCGACCACGGCGAGCTTAATTGTCACCGTCCCCTATCGCAGGTATGGAGTGGCAGACAGACTGGGGGCTCCGGGGCCGCATGGCCTTCACCATGGTTCTGCTCGGCGTCCTCTACGTCGCGTTCATCGGCGTCCTCTCGCTGTACTTCGAGGGGTACCTGCCCATCCTCGTCGTGATGGGGGGGTTCATGCTCGCGCAGTTTTTCTTCAGCGACAAACTCGCCCTGCGGAGCATGGGTGCGAAGGAAGTCAGCGAGTCGGAGTATCCGGACCTCCACCGCTCGGTCCGGCGGCTCTCACAGCAGGCCGACCTGCCGATGCCGACGGTGGCCGTCGCCGAGTCGAACGTCCCCAACGCCTTCGCCACCGGCCGGTCGAAAGACACCGCCGCCGTCGCCGTGACGACGGGCCTGCTACAGACCCTCGACCGGGAGGAACTCGACGGCGTGCTCGCCCACGAACTGGCCCACATCAAGAACCGGGACGTGATGGTGATGACCATCGCGTCGTTTCTCTCGACCATCGCCTTCTTCATCGTCCGCTGGGGGTGGCTGTTCGGCGGGCGCAACCGGCGCGGCGGGGGCGGCGTCATCGTCGCCATCCTGATTTCCCTCGTGGTGTGGGTGGTTTCGTTCCTGCTCATCCGCGCGCTCTCGCGGTACCGCGAGTTCGCGGCCGACCGCGGCGGGGCGATGATAACCGGCCGCCCCTCCGCGCTGGCGAGCGCGCTGCTGAAGATAGACGGCCGGATGGACAAGATCCCACAGGAGGACATGCGCGAACAGGCCGAGATGAACGCGTTCTTCATCATCCCCATCAAGAGCGGGTTCATCGGCAAGTTGGCCCGGACCCACCCCCAGACCGAACGGCGGGTCGAGCGACTGCGGGCGATGGAGCGCGAGATGGAGCGGTAAACGACACCTACACGGAGCGCGGACGCGAAACAGCGACGATGGGACTGCTCGACGGGCTGAAATCGGCACTCGGACTCCGGGCCGGGGCCGACGCGACGCGGGACGCCGACCCCGAGGACCTCTTCGGGATGAGTACCGCCTACGTGACGATGGCGGCCAACCTCGATTACGAACCGGCGGGCGTGGCCGCGCTCTGTTTCGCCGCAGTCGACAGCACCGACTTCGCGGCCGCCGTCGACGACGTGGAGGCGATTCTCGCGGCGGGCGCGGAGGAGACCGGCACCGACGCCGCGTTCGTCGGGGACCGCCACGGCTACGACTGGGTCGTCTTGGAGGACGACGACGTGGAAGATTTGGTGACGAGCGTCCACTTCGCGGCCGATACGCTGGTCGAACAGGGGTTCGGGTCGCGGCTCCTCGCGGCACTGTTCGCCTTCGAGAAACCCGACGCCGACACGCCCGTCTACTGGGTGTACTCGTTCCGTCGCGGGTCGTACTACCCGTTCGCACCCGTCGGCGACCACGAACGGGATACCGGCGCGGAGTTCAAGTTAGAGAGCGTGCTGGACGGGGAACTCGACGTGGAAGGGGACAAGGAGTACTGGTACCCGCTCTGGCCCGAGCGGGCGGGTCGGCACCCGTGGGAGTGAGGACACTCAGAGGTAGAACATCGCGACCAACATCAACAGGCCCGCGGGGAGGAAGGCGAACGCCCCGTAGTCGATGCCCGAGACGCCGGCGACGTACAGGCCGGTGCCGACGGCGGGAAGCACCGTCGCCACGAGGAGGAGCGACGCGGTGTTGCTCCGTGCCCCCTCGCGGTCGACGGCCCGCCGCGCGAACAGGAAGATGGCCCCGACGGCGAGCGTGAACTGGTAACTGACGTAGACGACGAACCACGGCCCCCAGTCGGCGGTCACCGACGGGACGGCTCCGGGGTCGAAGACGTACCGCGCCGCCCAGATACCGGCGGGGTTCCGCCAGACGGCGACGGCGGTGAACGACGGGAGCGCGAACAGCGCGAGGACGTACTGGAGCGTCAGGTCGTCGCGGTCGGTCAGTTCCAGCGCGAGGACGAAAATCGCCACGGGGACGACCGTACTGCCGACGAATCGGAGTCTGAGCCACAAGAGTGCTGGGTCGACGGCCGTACTCGACAGTTCGAGCGCGTACGCACCCGCCCAGAGTGCCGCCCCGCTGAACACACCGGCGAGCGGATACGCCCCCTTCTGTCCGCGGTAGTTCAACGACAGTACCGCCAACCCGGCCCCCACGACGGCGACGACGAGCAACGGGACTGTAAGCGGCGTGACTTCCACCACCATCCCAGAAGGGTGTCAATTCGTTATAATATATAAGTATGTGCCGGCAACGGGGGGCGACACGGCTCTGCGCGTCGGAAAAAGCGTAAGATCCGCGTCCGAATCGTCGCCGGTCAGAGGTAGAACATCGCGAATATCATCAGCAGGCCGGAGACGAGGAACGTGAACGGCGTCGCGTCGATCGTGGTCATCCCGACGAGGTAGACGGTATAGGTGACGACTGGAATCGCCGTGACGAGGACGAACACCGACGGCGTCGTGATGAACGAGTCGGTGTCCTGTTGGAGTGCACGTTGGCCGAACAGCCCCAACGCGGCCACAGCAAGCAACATCAGGGCAGTGGAGGCGACGTAGAACAGCGGCCCCCACTGGATGCTCGCGCCGTCGACGGCCGCGTTCGTTATCGTACTCTGGACCGCCCAGAGTTCGTGCATCGAGTTCGTGAGGATGAGTGCGAACAACCCGAACAAGACGGCGAAGATGCCGCCGACGTTCCGAGCGGTCACCAGTTCCTCACGGCCGGTGAGCTGGAGCGCGATGACGAAAATCGCGACCGGAACGATACCGGCACCGGCGAATCTGATGGCGTGTGCGAGGAACATCTGGTTCGTCAACTCGACGGCGTAACCGCCAGCCCAGAGAACGGCCCCGCCGAAGATACCCATCAGCGAGTACGCTCCCTTCTGTTCTCGGTTGAGCGCGGTCAGTGCGAACAGCCCCGTCCCCAGTACAACGACAACCCACAGCGGAATTGTGAGCGTTGTCAGCTCCACCATATGTGTTGACAAACATGCATATCATCCTATATAAATTTGTATTAAATTATGGTCAACGAAAACGAGTTTCATGGGTCAAGGTACCGGGAAGCAACCCATCCGCCGCGGACGCACACGCTCGGCAACAGTTTCACTTTCACTTTGGTGTTAACGAGGGTTTATGTGACAGGCGGCAGAAGCCCGGGGTATGGCAGCAACCGAAGACCTCGAAGAACTGCCGGGCGTGGGTCCGGCGACAGCGGAGAAGCTACAGGACAACGGGTTCGACTCGTATCAGGGCATCGCGGTGGCGAGTCCGGGGGAACTCTCGAACACGGCCGACATCGGCGAGTCCAGTGCCGCCGACATCATTCAGGCCGCCCGCGAGGCCGCCGACATCGGCGGCTTCGAGTCTGGCGCGCAGGTCCTCGAACGCCGCGAGCAAATCGGCAAACTCACGTGGGGCGTCGAAGAAGTCGACGACTTGCTCGGCGGCGGCGTCGAAACCCAGTCCATCACCGAAGTGTACGGCGAGTTCGGTGCCGGGAAGTCACAGGTCACCCACCAGCTCGCGGTGAACGTCCAGCTCCCGAGTGAACACGGGGGGCTGGAGGGCAGTGCCATCTTCGTCGACTCCGAGGACACCTTCCGTCCCGAGCGTATCGACCAGATGGTCCGCGGACACGACGACGAGGTACTCCAGGACACGATGGAGTTGTTCGGGATGGAGGAGGCAAGCGTCGACAACGAAGAAGACGTCGAGGCACTGGTCGAGGCGGTACTCGACAACATCCACGTCGCCAAGGCCTTCAACTCCAACCACCAGATTCTGCTCGCCGAGAAGGCGAAGGAACTCGCCAGCGAGAGCCAAGACGACGAGTTCCCCGTCCGTCTCCTCTGTGTCGACTCACTGACCGCCCACTTCCGCGCCGAGTACGTCGGCCGTGGCGAACTCGCCGAACGCCAGCAGAAGCTCAACAAGCACCTCCACGACCTGATGCGCGTCGGCGACCTGAACAACACCGCCGTCGTCGTCACCAATCAGGTGGCGGCCAACCCCGACTCCTTCTTCGGCGACCCGACCCAACCCATCGGCGGCAACATCCTCGGACACACCTCCACGTTCCGCATGTACCTCCGCAAGTCCAAGGGGAACAAGCGCATCGTCAAACTCGTCGACGCGCCGAACCTCCCCGACGGCGAGGGCGTCATGCGCGTCGAGGAAGGCGGCCTGATGGACGAATAACGACCACGTTTTTACAAGGAGGGGTATCCTCGCGCTGCGCGCTGGGGTACCCCTCCTTGTAAAAACGTGGGGAAAAACGACCTGCGACCTCGCTTCGCTCGGTCGCAGTGAACCGCGCTCGCTTGCTCGCGGCGTCGCTGCTCGCACTCCCGAGACGCTCCCTCCGGTCGCGTCTCGCTCCGCTCGCGCGGATGCTGGTGCTTTCTACCGCTGACCGCACGACTGCGACGGCCTCGTCGACAGAAATCCCAAACGGACGGTCAGTCGTCGTCTTCGGTGGTCGTCTTCTCGACGTCCAACTCGCCGAAGTAGATGTCGGCCCCGTCCTGTGCCACCTTCTCGGCCAGCACCGCGCACTTGACCCGCATCGGGGAGATGTCGACGCCGAGCATGTCGACGATGTCGTCGCGGTCCATCTCGCGTAACTCCTCGACAGCCATCCCCTGTAGCTTCTCCGAGAGCATCGAGGCCGAGGCTTGACTGATAGCACAGCCGTCACCTTGGAAGGCGACGTACTCGATGGTCTCCTCGTCGTCGTCGAGTTTGACCTGCATCTCGATGGTGTCACCGCACATCGGGTTCTCGCCGACGTGGGTGTACGTGGGGTCCTCGACTTCCCCGTAGTTACGCGGGTTCTTGTAGTGGTCGAGAATCTGCTGTCGGTACATGTCCGAGCCACCGATACCCATTGTTGTCTGTAGTAGGCACGTCCGACCCAAAAGCGTTCCGAGGGACGCGTGGCGAGTCGACCCGCAACCTTAACGCCCGGGCCGCCGCTTTGGGGCAGTATGGAGTACGAACTCGCCATCGAGAACGCGCCCGAGACCATCTCCGGGGGGACGGGCGTCCTGCTTCTCCACCCGAGTACCGGCGAGACGGACCGCATCGACACGGATTTCCTCTCGACCGACACCGACCACATGCTCATCGTCTCCACCCGGACCACCGCCCGGGAGGTCGAGCAGAAACTCGAACATTACGAGGTCGACGAGGAGCGGGCGGTCGTCCTCGACACGCTCTCGGTCGAACGGGGCTACACGCGCCGCCCCACCGAGAACGTCAAGTACCTCTCGTCCCCCGACGACGTGAGCGGCATCGTCGAGACGACGCGGGAGTTCCTCACGAGCCACGAGGGCAAACGGCGGGTCAGCGTCGACTCCGTCACGGAGATGGCTTACTACGCCGACGAGGAGCGCGCACGCGGAGCCGTCGAGGACATCCTCGCGCTCATCCGCGAACACGACGCCGTTGGCCTGTTCCACCTCGCCGAGGAGGTCCACGACGAGGAAATCGTCGACGGCTACCGCGAGTTGTTCGACGGCGTCGTCGAACTCTCCGCGGACGGCACCGTCACGAGCGATTTCTGACCGTCACTGCTCGTCGTTTTCGAGGGCTGTCGCGATTCGGTCGAGTCGCTCGGCCGTCTCCTTCGTGTTGTGTCTGATGTCGAGGAGCAACACGAACAGGTAGACGACCGCTGCGAGGTACACGAGCGCGAAGATGCCGCCGAGGGCACCCACGGCGAAGAGGGCGGTGAGGACCATCGTCGTGACAGTCGCACCGTCCCGTCAAAAAGTCACTCGTCCAGTTCCGCGAACGTCTTCTCGGCCCACGTCACCGCGTACTCGGCCCCGTGGTCGCGGTAGGCACTCGTATCGAGTGCAGCGAAGGGGGCGGGCAGTTCGACCGGCGGGTCCGTTCCGTCGGGAGCGGCGGCGTGTTTGACCGCGCTACAGGCGAGTTCGGCCGCCGCCGGGAACGCCGTCTCCCCGCGCGCCACCTCGCCCGGCAGGTCGGTGAGGCGGGGCACGAGCCGTTCGCCCGCGTCCAGCCACGCCGCGAACAGGTCCGGGTACGCCTCGTCCCAGTCGACGAACGTCTCGCGCGTGTGCAGACCGGTGTAGGCCGTCGTGAGCGCGGCCGCGAGCTGGTAGGTGCCGGCCGGGTCGAGCGGGACAGCACTCGCCAACTCCCGGTACCGGGACTCGAAAAAGGGCAGGAAGTGTTCGGGCACGTCCGACCCGGCCTCGAGTAGTGCTTCGGCGACGAGAAAGCGGACGAACGACTCGGGGGACCCCTCCAGTCGCGGCTTGACAAACACCGTCGGCGGGTCGGTCTGCCGGGTCCACGCGACACCGCCGTCGCCGGGCATCCCGACGGTGAACTCGTCTCCGGCGTACCGCCGGAGTTCGTCGGGGGCATCCGCCGGGAGCCACGACTCGGGGTAGGTCGCCGGGTCGAGTGCGTCCGTGAGGAGCGCGAGTTCCTCCGCGACGGCCGGGTCGAGCGTCTCGAAGTCACGGGCACAGTCCACCACGAGCGCGCCCGGCGCGTGTGCTGTGCGGACCGCCGACAGGTCGCCGGAGAGGTCACGCGCCTCGAACATCAGGCTAGTGCCGAGTTGACGAGGAGTGCGACGGCGAGCAGTCCGAAGACGGCGAGGCTGACGAGGACGACTTTCGTTGCCTGACTCATGCCCGCACGTTCCGTCAGGAGGGGTTTAAAGCCTTCAGTTCGCGTCGTCAGTCGTCGCCGGGGTCGGGGCCGACGCCGGCCGCGCGCGCGACCAGTTGCCACTTCCCGCTAGCGAAGCGGGCGGAGTTGATGCCCGCTTTGAGGTAGTAGTCGCCGACCAAGGCGACGTAGACGGCCGGGAGTCCCCAGCCGAGTCCCGGCGCGACGGAGACGCCGCCGACGGTGACTGCGAACCCGGCCGGGAGCGCGAGGGCGGCGACGGGCAGGCGGAACAGGTAGGAGCCGACGAACTGGGCGTACAGCGGCCAACGCGTGTCGCCCGCGCCGCGCAGACTGCCACGCATCGTCCGCGAGAGGGAGAACCCGACGATGACGAGGCCGAACACGCGGATGAAGGAGACGGCGAGCCCCGGGTACTCGGTCCCGAACGCGAGCGCGATGGGGCGGGCGCCGGCGACGAGCACCGCGCCGAACAGGAGTTGCGTGACGATGGCGATACGGGCGGTCTGCCACCCGTAGGCGGTCGCCGTGCGGTCGTCGCCGGCACCGACCGCCTGTCCGACGAGCGTGCTCGCGGCGGTGGCGTACCCCCACGCGGGCATCAGCGAGAGGAGCATGACGCGGCGTGCGATGGCGTAGGCGGCGACGACGGGCGTGCCCAGCACCCCGAGGACGAACAGGAAGGGGAAGCGCGCGACCGTCTGGAGCAGGCGCATACCCGAGAGCGGGAGCGCGACGCGAACGATTTCCCGACACAGCGAGAGGTCGAGTTGTGGTCCCGTGAGAGGGAGCCGAACCGCGTACCGGCCCGAGGCGAGCAGGCCGAAGAAGACCACGCCCGCGAGCGCGTTGGCGGCGGCCGTCCCGATGGCCGCGCCCGCCACGCCGAGGCGCGGAAACGGCCCGAGGCCGAACACGAGGACGGCGTTGATGACGACGTTGGTCGGCAGGGTCAGGAGACGGACGTACATCGGCGTGCGCGTGTCACCGCTCCCGGCGAGTGCCCGCGCGGCGACCATGCTCCAGAAGCGGAAGGCGAGCGTGAGCATCACCAGTCGCAGGTACGTCGCCCCGAGGTCGATGGTACGCGGGTCGTCGGTCAGCACGTCGACGAGCGCGGGGGCGGCGACCCACGCCACCACCGTCAGCGGGAGCGAGACGGCGAGCGAGAGCCACAGCGACTGCTTGACGGCGAGGTTCGCCCGCGCCGGTCGGTCGGCCCCCTGAAGTCTGGAGACGACGCTGATGGTCCCGCTGGTCAGTGCCAACGCCAGCCCGAAGCCGACGAAGTAGTACTGGAAGCCGAACTCCAGCGCGGCGATAGCAGTGTCACCGATGGCGAGGCCGACGAACAGGAAGTCGGCCACCCGCAGGAGGACGCGGAGTCCGCCGGTGACCATCACCGGAACGGCGAGGTCGAACGCCTCCGAGGCCTGCTCCCGGTCGACCAACCCCAACCGTGCCAGCATCGCCGGGAACCGCATCAGCGCGGCCCGGACGGCGGCGCGAGACCACATTCCACCCGGGCTACGCGCTCCGTCCCCCTCTGTCTTCGGGATTGGCTCGGTGGCCCGAACTGCCGGCCGCGGCGAAAGTGTTACCCAATTGTATCGACAAGCGTGTCGGGAAGGTCAATTAAATAGGCTGGCGACAAACAGTTCTGTGTGTTGGTTGGCACGGACCTCTACGCGGCTTTCCTGTTGCTCACAGTCCTTCCGACGGGATACCTGATTTGTCGGCTCTGGGACCACCGCGAACAGCCGGGTGGCCGCTGGTTCGTCCTCGCGCTCTCCGGGGCGACGGGGTGGGCCGTCTGCTGGGGGTTGATGTTGCTGTTCAACGGGTACACGCTCTCGCTGCTGAGCATGAACCTCGTCATCGTGTTCGTCACCGTCGCGTTCGTCGGAATGTTGTTCATGGCTATCGAGTACACGTGGCGGACACACGTCGGCTACCGAATCATCGCCCCGGTACTCGTCGTGCCCGTGGCCGTCCAACTCCTGCTCTGGACGAACTCGCTCCACGGACTGTTCTGGGGTCCCGAGACGTTCGTCGACGCGCGCGGCGTTCTCCAGTTGGACCACGGTATCGGCTTTTTCCTGCACACCGGCTACGGCTACCTGCTCGTCGTCACGAGTCTCGTCCTCCTCGTCGTCGCGCTCGTCGACCGCAAGGGGCTGTACCGGAAACAGGCGGCACTGATGCTCGTCGGCTGGGTCGTTCCGGCGGCGACGTCCGTCGTGTTCGTCTCCGGCGTGTTCCCGACGGACTACCTCAACCCGACGCCGGTCGGGTTCCTCGTCGGCGTCAGCATCTGGGGGTGGGCACTGTTCCGGTACCGCCTGCTGCGAGCGATGCCCATCGCCCGCCGGACGGCCCTCCGCGAGATGGACGAGGGCGTCCTCATCCTCGACGAAGAGATGGTCATCACCGACGCGAACCCGGCCGCGCAGGTGATGTTAGACACCGACGGAGACCCCGCCGGCCGACGCCTCGAAGCGGTACTCGACCCGTTCCCGTCGCTCCAATCGGCACTCCACGGCGGGCCAGTCACCGACCGGACGGTCGCAGTCTCGTCCGCGGGCGACGAGCGGTTCCTGACCGTGAGCAAGACCCCAATCGAGCAGGGAGAGGCCGCGATAGGGTGGGTCGTCGCGCTGAAAGACCAGACCGAACTGATGCGCCACGAGGAGGACCTCGAACTCCTGCGGGAGGTCCTCGGCAGGGTCCTGCGTCACGACATCAGAAACAAGCTGAACGTCGTCCGGATGAACGGGGAACTGCTCGCACACAGGACGGACGGCGACCTGCGCGAGAAGGCCCGACGGGTCGTCGACAGCGCGGACGACATCATCGAGACGGCCGAGACGGCGCGGGCGATAGAGTCGCTGGTCGACGCCGACAGGGACCGCTACGACATCGACCTCGTGGCTGTCGTCAGCGACACCGTCGACTGGGCGACGGAGAAGTACCCGACGGCCGTCATCGAAGTCGAGACCCCGACGGAAGCGTGGGTCCGTGCCGACGAGGCGGTCACGCTGGCGGTGCGGAGCCTCGTCGAGAACGCCATCGACCACAACGAGGGGCCCGCGCCGTCGGTCCGGGTCGCCGTCGAGACGGCGGCCGAAGCCGTCCGGCTCGTCGTCGAGGACGACGGCCCGGGTATCACCCAGCAGGAACGGCAGGTGTTCTACAGTCGGTCGATAGACCAACTCAACCACGGGTCGGGGCTGGGGCTGTGGCTGGTCGATTGGGTCGTCCGAAACTCCGAGGCGAGCCTCGACATCGACGCCGACGACTCAGGCACGCGCGTCAGCGTGACGTTCACCCGGAGTTTCGAGACGGCGGACGCGGACCGCGACGCCGACCGGGAGCGGCCCTAGCTCACTCGAACCCCCAGCCGTAGAAGGCACTCTTGCACGTGCAGGGCGTGTCGAAGCCACACTCCGGGCACTGCCACTTCGAGGGCGACGTGTTCTCGAACTCGGCCAGTCGCTCGGCCCCGTGTTGCTCCGCTATCGCCACGTTCGCGTCGCTCTCGCGCTCCCAGAGCATCCCGACGACCGGGGGGTTCTCCGCGAGGTAGGCCATCCCGTGCGTCACCAACGACATGCCGATACCCTGTCCCTGATAGTCGGGATGGATGGCGACGAGTTTGAACACGCTCAGCGGGAAGTCGTCGTCGTCGATGGGCGTCTCGGCGAGCAGTCGGTCGACCGGGACCTGAATCGCCGCGTCGAACTCCTCGCGGGTGAACCGTCCGGTGACGGCGAACCCGCCCACCTCGTGTTCGCGGTGGAGGTGTTCCTGCCCACGAATCTCCCGGATGCCCTCCTCGGGGACGTACACGTAGAGGTGCTTGTCGTCCGGTTCCACGTAGTCCTCGATGAGCGACTCGATACCCTGCACGTAGGCCGGACTCAGCACCGCCTCGCCGATGCCCATAATCTGTGCCCCGATGGCCTCACCGTCGGCGTACTGGTCGAGTCGGTCGGCGAGTTGCCGCAACGCCTCGGGCCGCGTGCCCGCACGGCTGACGATACCCGTCTCGGGGTCGCTCACCTCGTAGGAGTTCGCGCTCTCGTTCAGGAGCACGTCGGTCGCCGTCTCCTGCCAGCGCGTCACGCCGCCGTCGTCCTGCTTCCGTAGCGTCCCCCGCTGTGCCAGTTCCGCGAGGATATCACGCGTCGTCTCCCGCGACAGCGAGAGCGTCTCGGCGATACCCGCAGTCGTCGGTGCCGTCTCGGCCGCCGAGACGACGCCGCGAACCGCACCGCGTAGTTCGTCGTGCTGTGCTTCGTCACTCCGATTCTGTCGGTTTTCCGACATCACCGTGACCAACGGGCGCGTAGATAAAGTAATTCGTTACAAAATCGAGTGCGTCCAATAAAGACGCTCTCGAGCGGTCTACGTAGCACTCAGTGAAGCCGGGCAGTGGACGGACTGCGGGGGGAAACCGCGGTCAGGGAACCAGCTGCTCGCCGTCGTCGTCGTAGACGGCGATGGCGTCGACGGGGCAAGCACGGGCGGCGAACTTGGCGTCCATCTCCGCGTCGTCGGGCACCTCGCGGACGAACAGGCCGTCGTCGCGTTCCTCGCTGTCGGCGAGAACGGCCTTCCCGGCGTCGGTGTCTTCCTCGAAGTCGTCCCACTCGGCGACACACTGGAACATCCCGATGCAGGTGTCGCGGTCGTACTCGATTCGCATAGGCGGGCTTGGACCGTCGCGGCCATAGAACTGGCGGGAGGCGGGGCCACGGACGGACACCGCGTCCCCTACACGACAGTTTAAACCGGGGGACGCGCTAACGGGGCGGTAATGGACGTTGCGGACATCCCGGGGGTGCCCGACTGGTTGCCCGACTACCTGCGGGCCGACGGCATCGAGTCGCTGTATCCGCCACAGGCCGAGGCCGTCACGGCGGGCGTCACCGAGGGCGAGAACCTCGTCGCCAGCGTGCCGACGGCCAGCGGCAAGACGCTCGTCGCGGAGTTGGCGATGCTGTCCCACGTCGGCGAGGGGAGTGGGACCGCGCTGTACATCGTTCCCTTGCGCGCGTTGGCGAGCGAGAAGGCCGCCGAGTTCGAGGCGTTCGAGTCCTACGGCGTGGACGTGGGCGTCTCGACGGGCAACTACGAGTCCAGCGGGGAGTGGCTGTCGGATTCGGACATCGTAGTCGCCACGAGCGAGAAGGTGGACTCGCTCGTGCGCAACGACGCGGCGTGGATAGACGACCTCTCCTGTGTCGTGACCGACGAGGTGCATCTGGTCGACGACGGGGAGCGCGGCCCGACGCTCGAAGTGACGCTGGCGAAACTCCGGCAGTTGAACCCCGGCCTGCAGACGGTAGCACTGTCGGCGACCATCGGCAACGCCGACGAGCTCGCCGACTGGTTGGACGCCGAACTCGTGGACTCGGAGTGGCGACCCATCGAGCTCCGCAAGGGCGTCCACTACGGGCAGGCACTCCACCTCGAAGACGGGAGCCAGCAGGAGTTGCGGGTCCACGACGGCGAGAGCGAGACGGCCGCCGTCGTCCGGGACACGCTCGCGGACGACGGGTCGACGCTCGTGTTCGTCAACTCCCGGCGCAACGCCGAGGCGGCGGCCCGCCGGTTGGCGACGACGACGCGGGACGCGCTCGACGAGGAAGAGCGGACACGACTGGCCGAGGTGGCCGCGGACATCCGCGACGTGAGCGACACCGAGACGAGCGAGGACTTGGCCGACGCCGTGGCCGACGGGGCGGCGTTCCACCACGCGGGGCTGGCCGCCGACCACCGCTCGCTGGTCGAGGACGCGTTCCGTGACCGCCTCATCAAGACGGTGTGTGCGACGCCGACGCTCGCGGCGGGCGTCAACACCCCCTCCCGCCGCGTCGTCGTCCGGGACTGGCGACGCTACGACGGGTCGACGGGCGGGATGGCCCCGCTGTCGGTGCTGGAAGTCCACCAGATGATGGGACGGGCCGGCCGGCCGGGGCTGGACCCGTACGGCGAGGCGGTCCTGCTCGCGAACAACCACGACGAGCTCGACGAACTGTTCGAGCGGTACGTCTGGGCCGACCCGGAGCCGGTGCGGTCGAAGTTGGCCGCCGAACCCGCCCTGCGGACCCACCTGCTCGCCACCGTCGCCTCCGGCTTCGCGAGTTCCCGCGGCGGCCTGTTGGAGTTCCTCGAACGGACGCTCTACGCCGCACAGACCGCCGAGCGCGACCGGTTGGAGGGGGTGACCGACGACGTGCTGACGTACCTCGAACGGAACGAGTTCCTCACGCGCGAGGCACAGAGTGCCTCGGAACGGTCGAGCGACGGCGACCAACTACAGGCCACCGGCCTCGGCCACACCGTCTCGCGGCTGTATCTGGACCCGATGAGTGCCGCCGAGATTATCGACGGCCTGCGGGACGCCGACGACCGGCCGTCGGCACTCGGTCTCTACCACCTCGTCGCGCGCACGCCGGACATGTACGAACTGTACCTGCGCTCGGGCGACGACGAGGAGTACACGATGCTGGCCTACGAGCGCGAGGAGGACTTCCTCGGCGCGATGCTCAGCGAGTTCGAGGAGGGGCGATTCGAGGACTGGCTCGCGGCACTCAAGACCGCACGGTTGCTCGAAGACTGGGCCAGCGAAATCGAGGAAGACGAGATAACCGACCGCTACGGCGTCGGCCCGGGCGACATCCGCGGGAAAGTCGAGACGGCCCAGTGGTTGCTGGGTGCGGCCGAGTCGCTGGCGGGCGAACTCGGACTCGACTGCGTGCCCGCCATCCGCGAGGCGCGCACGCGGGTCGAACACGGCGTCCGGGCGGAACTGGTCGACCTCGCCGGTGTCCGGGGCGTCGGGCGCAAGCGTGCCCGGCGGCTCTACGACGCGGGCATCCGCACCCGCGCGGACCTCCGGGAAGCCGACAAGGCCGTCGTGTTGGGCGCGCTCCGGGGCCGCGAGAAGACGGCCGAGAACGTACTCGAAAACGCCGGGCGGCAGGACCCTTCGATGGACGGAATCGACCCGGCTGACGTGGCGGGCGTCGAGGACACGGCGGCCGGGAGCGACGCGGCGGAGGGTCCCGCCGGGACGGCCGACAGTGAGGACCAATCGAGCCTCGGTGATTTCTGATGCGGGTCGTCGAGGGGCTGGCGACAGTCGAGGACGTGGCCGGGTTCGTCGAGCGACTCGGGACTATCGGGGACGACCACGGCTGTGTCGTGCAGGCGTTCGACGCCCGCTACGTCGTGGACCGGGCACACCTCGAACGGGCCGTCGAACTCGCGGAGCGCGAGCGAGAGCGCGGTGCGGCCATCGCCGACGACCCGGGCGTCGAGATACTGCTGTACGCCGCGGGCCGTCGGCAGATTTCCCGGGCACTGGAGATGGGCGTCTCGGCGGGCGAGTGTCCGGTCGCCGTCGTCGTCCACGGGCGGGACGAGGCGGGTGCGGCGGCGGCCGTCGCGGACCTGCTCGACCCGGCGGAGACGCTCGGGGACTACGACGAGACGCTGGTCCGGGCGTTCTTCGACGTGTCCGAACGTGAATTAGCGGCGACGGCGGCGGACCTGCCGACGCTCGTCCGCGAACGGGTCGCCCTGTTGGTCGTCGAGCGGTGAGGGTGCGGTTCCGAACACCCATACACGCGGCCCGCCTAGAGCTGGCGAATGGAAGCCACGCAGAGTCAGTCGAACACGGTCGAGGTAGAGACCGGGCGGCGGGACGGGTCGACCACGGTCCGCTATCTGGCGGCCGGGTCGGGGCCGCCGCTCGTGTTGTTACACGGTGTCGGTCTCGACGCCGCTGGCATCTCGTGGAAACACGCTATCCCCGAACTCGCGGCGACTCACCGGGTCATCGCGCCGGACATGCCGGGCCACGGCGAGAGCGAGAAGCCGGACGTGGCGTACACGACCGACTACTACATCGAGATACTCGACGCGCTGGTCGCGGCGTTGGACCTCGAGTGCCCGAGTCTCGCGGGTATCTCGATGGGCGGCTGTATCGCGCTCGGGTACGCACTCGAGAACGACGTGGACCGGTTGGCCTTGGTCGACAGTTACGGGTTGGGGACGGACGCGGCGTGGCGGCCGATGGCGGCGACGGCACTGCGGACGCCCGGGATGGGGCAACTCGTCTGGTCGGCGATGGGGACCAACGAACGCACCGTCGAGCAGACGCTTCGCGGGTACACGACCCGCACCCCCGAGGCGTTCGTCTCGGAGGTCCACGAGGTGTTACAGGACCCCGGGTGCAGGCGGGCACTCAATCGGTGGCAGCGAAGCGAGTTCGGGCTGTTCGGGTTCCGGTCGTGCTACCTCGGTGACCTCGCGGACCTCTCGGCACCGACGCTGTTGGTCCACGGCGACGACGACTCGCTCCTGCCGGCGGCGTGGTCGCGGCGGGCCGCGGACCGACTTCCCGAGAGCGAACTCCACGTCCTCGAAGAGTGCGGGCACTGGCCCCCACGGGAGCGGCCGGAGCGGTTCAACGACCTGCTCGCGGCGTTCATGGGGAATTGAGAGCGGACGCGGTCAGTCCGAGCCGAGAGAAGAGCGGTGCCGGAGCGCGGAGGGGGTCGACTATTCGGGCTGTTCGTCGATGAGGATGACGGCCTCGCCGTCGATGACGGTTTCGCCGTCGACGGAGACGGTGGTCGACAGCCGGTACTGGTCGTTCCCGAGGTCCTCGACGATTTCGATGTCGGCGGTGACTCGGTCGCCCGGCCGAACCGGATTGTGAAATTCGAGGTCTTGGGAGAGGTAGACGACCAGTCCCGGGAGCCGGGCCAGAGCCGCACTGATGAGGCCGCTGACGAGCGTTCCGTGGGCGATACGCCCCCGGAAGCGCGTCTCGGAGGCGTACTCGTCGTCGAGGTGGAGCGGGTTGGTGTCACCGCTCGACGCGGCGAAGGCCGTGATGTCGTCGCTAGAGATGGTCTTGGTGAACTCGACGCGGTCACCGACACCCAGCGACGTTCGGTCGTGTTCGCTTATCTCGACGGTCCACTCGGTGAGGTCCTCGTCGGCCTCGATACGCTCGCGTGGCGGTTGGCTCGGGGTCGCCTCGTCGTCGTCTGCTTCAGCGTCGGCATCGACGCCGAACGCGGCGAAGGCCGCACGGTTAGCCTCGAGGAAGCTATTGAACACGTGTGACGACGTCGTCGTCCACGTGTCGAACAGCGCGCTCCGGCTCGGCTGAGAACTCATTGACACCAGTTATTGGTAACGGCAATATTAAAGCGTGGTGGTTCAGCCATCAAATCGGCTCTCCTGCCGTTTTACGCCCGCTCGACCGACAGCGTGCCGTTTCTCACTCGTCGTAATCGGTGTTTCGGTCGGTTCCGCTCCGTCTCATGCCATTCAGCTACATCTGATGTTAATCAATGGTTTTGATGGCAATCTTTATGGTCTCAGATGGTGTAGAGAGTAGTGAAGCGATGACCGAGAACGACGGCGGTTCCGACGGCTTGATGTGGCCCCCTTCGATGATGAAGAGTCTCCAGCAGGCCAGCGAGCAGGCGGTGGAGCAACAGCAGGAGTTCATACAACAACTGCTCGGTGCGAGTACCTCCGGCGTCGGCGTGCCACAGCTCGGCGCGATGAGCCAGATGGCAACGTTCAAGACTCGCGTCCAGAGCGGGGGTCGGGTCAGCATTCCCGACGCCGAACGGGAAGCTCTCGACATCGAGGAGGGAGACATCGTCCAAACCGTCGTCATCCCGGTCAAGCGCGACAGAACACAGGAGTAACTATGCCAGAATTTACCTCACCCGTAACGACGACCTTCGAGATGCAGCGTGAAGCAATCGAGCAGGGCCAACAGGCCATACAGCAGGGCATCGAGTTCCAGCAGAACATGAACGAGGCGTTCCTCGACAGCTTCGAGAGCCAGGAGTCGGCCCAGCGTCGGACCGTCGAACTGACGCAGTCCGTCCTCCACGGCTACTTCGATGCCGTCGAGGGAATGGTTCCCGGTGTGGACAGCGCGCTCGACGAACTGCGTGAGACCATCGACGAGCAGTACGACGTGCTGCTCGAGAACCACGCCGAGGCCTTCGAGACCCTCGACGAGCAGTACGCCGACGGCATCGAGACCTACGACGAGTTCGTGACCGACTTCCTCGACGCCCTCGACGAGCAGGTCGAGATGGCACTCGACGCCCACGAGGACATCGAAGAACAATCGGTCGAGGCCGTCGAAGAGGCCGAGGGACAGCTAGAGCAGGTGCAGGACCAGATCGAAGAAGTGCAGGACCAGGTCCAAGAGCAGGTCGAAGACGTTCAGGAGCAGGCCCGCGAGCAGATCGAAGGCTGAGTTTCTAGGGACCCCCACTTTTGTTTCCGTACGCACAACACACACCCATGAGCGATACATCCAACAACCCGATGGACGACTGGAACGAGATGCTACAGGACATGAACGACGCGGTGGCCGACTCCGTCGAGCAGAACATGAAGGCACAGGCGGCGTTCATGGAATCGTGGGCCGACGCCGTCGAGGAATCGGTCCCCGAACAGAACGAACTCGCCGAGGGGTTCGAGGGATACAACCGCGCCTACGAAGTGTGGATGGACGCGGCGGACAAGATGTTCGAGCGCTCGACCGACGCCGCACAGGGTGAGGACGTCGAGCCGGCCGAAATCCGGGACATCTGGCTCCAGTCGGCCAACGAGGCGTTCAAGGAAGTGATGGGGACTTCGGCGTTCGCGGCGGCCAACGGGCAGTTGGTCGAGGCCATGATGGACATGCAGAGCGAGGCCGACGAGGTGACACAGGACACCATCCAACAGATGGGCATGCCCACACGCGACGACGTGATGGAGGTCGGCGAGCGACTGCTCGAACTCGAGCGGCGACAACACGACGTCGAGCAGAAACTCGACCGGATACTCGAGCAACTATGATGAACCCCCTGAAAGCGGCCCTCGATGTCCAGCGCAAGAGCATCGAGGCGATGACCGAGAGTGTCGAAAAGGCCGAAGTCGCGCCCGAGCGAGCGGGGCCGCTCGCCAAAATCGACGTGGGCCAGACCCCAAGCGAAGTCGTCTACACCGAGAACAAACTGGAGCTACTCCACTACAAACCCGAGGAGGCGGGCATCGAGGTCCCCGAAGAAGAGCAGAGCGACGTGCCCATCCTCGTGGTGTACGCGCTCATCAACAAGCCGTACATCCTCGACTTACAGCCCGAGCGGTCCGTCGTCCGGCGTCTGCTCGAAGCGGGCCACGACGTGTACCTCATCGACTGGAACGAGCCGTCCCAGCTTGACCAGTTCCTCACCCTCGACGACTACGTCAACCGGTACATGGACAACTGCGTCGACGAGGTGCGCGAGCGGTCGGGGACGGACGAAATCAACGTCCTCGGCTACTGCATGGGCGGCACGAAGTCCGCGATGTACGCCGCGCTCCACCCCGAGAAAATCAACGCCTTGGCACTGATGGCCGCAGGCCTCTACTTCGAGGACACCGGCGGCGTCCTCGAAGAATGGGGAAGCGACGAGTACTACGACCCCGAGGACGTGACCGAAGCGTTCGGGAACGTCCCCTCGACGATGCTCGACGTGGGCTTTGCCCTGATGGACCCCGTCGACAACTACGTCTCGAAGTACGTCCGCCTCTACGACAACCTCGAAGACGAGGATTTCGTCGAGAACTTCGCCCGGATGGAGCGGTGGCTGGGTGAGGGCATCGACCTCGCCGGAGAGACCTACGAGCAGTTCCTGACCGACGTGTATCAGGACAACAAACTCTACGAGAACGAACTCGAACTCGACGGCCAGCACGTCGACGTGACGAACATCGACATGCCGCTGCTCCAGATAACCGGCGAGTACGACCACCTCATCCCCTCCGCCGCCTCCATCCCGTTCAACGACGTGGTGGGGACCGACGACATCGAGACTATCGAGTACCCGACCGGCCACATCGGCCTCTCCGTCTCGGGCAGTTCCCACGCCGACGTGTGGCCCCGCGTCGCGGAGTGGTTCCACGAACAGGGTGCCGACGACGAGTCCGAAGACGACGCCACCGAAATCGAAATCGAGGACGAGAGCGACGAAACCGAGACGACGGACGACGCCGCGGACGCGACCGACGAACAGGCCGGACCGGACGTCGAGACGGTCACCGGCATCGGCCCGACCTACGCCGAGCGGTTGCACGCGGCCGGCATCGAGACGACGGCCGACCTCGCCGCCGCGGACGCCGCAACCGTCGCCGACGCCGCCGAGGTGTCGGAATCACGAGCACAGGACTGGCTCGACCAAGTCGCCTGACGCGCGAACGGTATTTTTCCGACGAGGGTATTTTACAGATAGACACACGCCGGTCGGTGCGGCCATGCTTTTTGTGCCGGGGAGCGAAAGGAAGGGTATGCTGGAAGACCAGACCTGCGTCGTCACCGGGAGTTCACGCGGTATCGGACGGGGTATCGCGGAGGAACTCGGGAGTTACGGGGCCGACGTGGTCGTCAACTACCGGTCCTCGGAGGCCGCGGCACACGAGACAGTCGAGGCGATCGAGGACGGCGGCGGGAACGCGATTGCCATCCAAGGGGACGTCGCCGAGTACGAGGAAGTCGAGGCGATGTGTGACCAGGTACACGACACCTTCGGTCGGGTGGACGTGTTGGTGAACAACGCCGGCATCACCATCGACAAGAAGTTCGAGAACATGACCAGAGACGACTGGCAGACAGTCGTCGAGGTGAACCTCGGCGGCGTCTTCAACTGCACCCACTGCCTGTTCGACGACATCAAGAAATCGAGCGACGGCCGGCTCATCAACATCTCCTCGGTAGTGGGCCAGCAGGGGAACTACGGGCAGGCCAACTACGCGACGACGAAGTCGGGGCTGTTCGGATTCACTCGGACGCTCGCGCTGGAACTGGCCAGCACGGGGTCGACAGCCAACTGCGTCGCGCCGGGGTTCGTCGAGACGGACATGCTCGAGGAAGTGCCCGAACGCGTCCAGCAGAAGATACTCGACCGCATCCCCCTCAACCGCTTCGCCACCGTCGACGACGTCGCCGGCATCGTCCGCTTCCTCGCCGGCCCCGACTCCAGTTACATGACCGGCCAGATTCTCGCCGTCAACGGCGGCATGGAGTGGTGAGACGGCCAACATCCTCACTGCCGCCCGGCCCGGCGTCGGGCCGCACGATACGCGAGCATCCCCGCGGCAGCGAGGAGCAAGAGCCCGCCGACGATGGACAGCACGGGCGACAGGGCGGTGTCGTGATACCCGGCCACCGCGAGTCCCGGGTCGGCCACGAGGGCCAGACAGGCACCGACCAGCGCGACGAGTGCGGCAACCCGATGGGGTTTCACAGTATCGACCGGTAGACCGGGGCCGAACAAAAACCGGCCGGTGACCGGGACGGTTTTGTCGTCACGGGACCCGTCCCAACGCATGCGTGTGAGCGTAATCGGGGGTAGTGCAGTCGACGCGGCGACCACGGCCACCGCACGTGCGGTCGGGCGGGAACTCGGTGAGCGCGGACACGACGTCGTCTGTGGCGGCCTCGGCGGTGTAATGGCGAACGTCTGTCGCGGCGTGCAGGACGCAGACGGCCACGCCATCGGCATCCTCCCCGGCGACGACCCGGCCGCGGCCAACGAGTACGTCGACACACCCATCGCCACGGGGATGGGCAACGCTCGGAACGTCCTCGTCGTGTTGAACGGGCGGGCGACCATCGCAATCGACGGGGCGACGGGTACCCTCTCGGAGGTGGGGCACGCGCTGGACTTCGGCCGCCCCGTCGCCGGGTTGGACACCCACGACGTGCCAGGCGTCGAAGCGGTGGCGACGCCCGAGGAGGCCGTCGCGTACGTGGAGTCTGCGGTCGCGGGGCAGTAGGGAGATCTGCGGCGCGCCGCGGTTCACTCGTCACCGCCGAGTCGTTCGTGTTTGTGCAGCAACGCCATCCGGGCCTTCAGGTCGACGCCCGCCTTCTCGTAGGTCCGGACGCGGTAGACGTACAGCACGGTGACGAACGCGAACGCGAGGGCGACGAACAGGAGTGCCGAGGGGGCGGAAGCGGCGACGAGCACCGTGAACAGCACCGAGACGACGACGTTCCCGACGGCGACGGCCTTGAGGACCGGCATCGGGAGCTTGTATATCGAGTGTTCGTACCGCTGGGGGAAGACCTTCGGGAGGTTCCACAGCGCGACGCCACCGATGAGGAAGGCCACGAAGATGCCAGTCACCACGACCACCACGAGCCAGTCGAGGATGTCGATGTGGCCCAACAGCGTCTCGTCGACGACTGGTGCGACCGGAGCCGCGACCATCGGAGCGACGCCGAGGAGCAAGAGCGCGCGGTGTGGCGTCCCGTGGCGGTCGTGGACGGCCGCGAACGCCTCGGGGATGACCTCGTCACGGGCGGCGCGCATGACGGTCCGCGAGTAGGACGTGTAGAGCGTGTTCACCGTCGTCGCCGCCGCGACGAGCGCGCCGAGGCCGACGAGGAGGACGGCCGGGCCGGGCAACAATCCCTCGCTCACAGCGGTCAAGCCCGCCGCGTATGCCTCCCCCGTGTCGGGATTGATGGTCGCCTGCCACGGGACTGCCCCGGCGAGGACGAACACGAGGCCGACGGTGACGAGCGTCACGATGCCCATGCCGATGGCGAGGACGCGCGGGATGTTCCTGACGGGGTTTTCGACCTCCTCGCCGATTTCGATTATCATGCCGAACCCCTGGAATGGGATGTACAGCAAGACGACAGCGAGCAGGAAGGGGCTGAGGCCGCCGCCGTACAGTTCGGGCGGGAACAGCGGCCGGTAGTTCGACAGTTCGACCGCGGGCGCGGCACCGAGAATGAACGTCACCAGCGAGGCGAGGAACAGCACCACCAGTCCGATTTGGACCGTCGTGACGATTCGGATGCCGACGTAGTTGAGGGCCAGAAACAGACCGAGCAAGCCCCAGACGGCGACCACTGTGGGCACGGTCGTCCCCACGAGCGTCGCCAGCAGGCCGTTGAGGTAGTCCGCGAACCCGAGCGCGGCGAACAGCAGGTACGACCAGACGCCGAGGACCGGTATCGCCACCCCGACCATCCCCCAGTACGGCCCGACGAGCCGGGAGCCGTACACGTAAACGCCGCCGGCGACCGGAATCGCACCGCCCAACTGCAACAGAAGCAGGACGCCCAGCACCATCGGAACGACCGACGCGAGAATCGCCAGCGTGATGCTCGGGCCCGCCGCGGCACTCATCTGTGTCGGCACGACGAAGATACTCATGCCGATAGCCGTTCCCACCAGCAACGCCACCGCCCCCCACAGTCCGATTTGCTCGGTGATGAGTTTGTGCTCGGCCGCCATCGTGTGCAAGAATACCGTGGTATCTCTTCAAGCTATGGCCGCTTCGGGCGTGGGCCGACGGCGGAACGGTTAGTCGGCGAGCCAGTCGACGAACGTCTCCTCTATCAGCGTCTCGGCCTGTCGGTCGATGTACTCGGCCTGCATCCCCCAGACGGCTTCGGTGAAGGGGACGCCCCGGTCGACGGCGCGGGCGACGTGGTCGTGTTTCCAGCGGGCGGGCGTCAGCCGGCGGTCCACGCGCTCGCGGAGCGGGCGAATGTACCGGTGTGCGGCCTCCGAGGAGAGGCCCCGGAGTTCGAGGCCGTCGCGGGCGTACTCGAACAGTTCGCCGTATATCTCGTCTATCGCGCCGGTCTCGGCGGCGTCGGCGGTGAGCCACGTGAACTCGGCGTCGAGGCCGTCGCAGGCGGCGGCGTAGAAGTTCGCCCGGGCGGTCTGCCAGTCGAGGTTCTGCACGGGATGTTCCCGGCGGGGCAGACTCTCCATGAGGCCGGCGAAGACGGCCTCGAACGCGACGGCGTCCCGGATGGTCGGCTGGGCCGACAGCGGGCGAAACTCGATGCGGGCGTTGGCGTCCGACCGAGTCGCCCCGTCGAACACCGGGCGGACCCACCGCCAGTAGGAGCCGTGTTTGTGCCGGAAGTGTCGAAACCGGTCGTCGAACCGCTGGCCGTCGGGCACGTCCATCGGGACGATGGTGCGGTCGGTGGCGATGTCGCGGATGGCGTCCTCGACGGTGTCGAAGTCCGGCGGGAAACAGACCTTCGGGTCGCCCGCACCCGTCGGCGGGTTCAACACGTCCTCGAAGACGGTGATGCGGTTCTCCATCCACGCGTCGGTCAGTATCCGCTCGGCGGGGGCGTCGTCGTAGAGGTCCGGCGGGAAGAACGGCGAGTTCGCACCGAGTGCCACGAGCGGGCCGGCGACCCGGAGCGCGTAGGTGAAGTACTCGGGGAGGTCCGGCGCGTGGGCGACCTGATAGTGTGGCTGGATGGAGGTGATGAGACTCTCGAGCATCACCGTGTCGCCGTCGAGGTGGACGTGTGGCGCGTCGATTTCCAGCCCCGAGGGGTAGTCCGTGTTCGCCATCGCGTGGTAGCGCACGGAGTCGCTCATGTTCGTCCCGATGCGGATACCGGGCGCGTCGGCTCCCGGACCCCCACCGCTCTCGCTCCTGACTCCCTCTGCCTCGATGCTGTCACAGAGGTACTCGCGTGCCGTCTCACCGTTCGGGGGGACGGTCCACATCCCGTCCGAGACGAGACGGATGTTCTCCCGGCCCAAGGCGTCCTGGGCGGCCGCGATGTGGGCCTGTAACTCGGTCACCTGCTGGTCGAGGCCGTACTCCGAGAGGGGTGCTGGCGTGGTCTGTAACTCGGCGTTGTGGAGGCCGAGTTCCTTCTCGAACCCGATGCGGTCCAGCAGGCCCCGGGGAACGCGCCGCAGTGCGTCGGTCCGGTCGTCGACGGCGTACAGTTCCTGCTCCAGTCCGACGATGGCCTGTGAGTTGTCGAAGGTGCCCGCGTGAACCTCCTCGACGAGGTCCTCGGCCTCTGCCTCCGCGCGCGCTCGAAACGCTTCTGCGTCCACAGTCAGCGTGTCGGCCACCTTGGCGGCGAGTTCGGAGCCGGACATACCCCACCCTGTGCCTGCCACCGTGTTAAGCGTGCGGCCTCCCGGTCGCGGTCAATCGAGGGGCGGCAGGGGTACGACGACCACCGGCACGTCGAGACTCACGAGCAGGTCCGCGACGGTGCCGCCCAGTCCCGGCGGTGCGTCGGGGTCGCCGCGCCGCGGCCCGGCGACGACTTCGTCCACGTCGTGGTCGGCCACGAGTGCCTGTATCTCCTCGCTTGCCGACCCCTCGCGGGTGATGGTCTCGACGGTCGGTGCGACGAGGCGCGTCCGGGCGACGTTCGTCGCGTCCCCGGCGTCCCGCGGGTCCATCCCGGATTCGGTGATGCTGACGACGAGGACGGTGTCCTCGGGCGTGACGCGGTCACCGAGGTAGTCACAGGCGGCCGCCGTCGTGTGGACCGATGCGGTGGCGAGGAGGAACTTCGTCATGCCCGGACCTGCGAGCGCGGGGACCAAACCAGTTGCCCCGGAACCCGGAGACGTTTATACCGTCGCCCCGCTTTCCCGACTGTGCGCATCGAGAACAGTTTCATCCCGGTTCGGGGCGTGGGCGAGACGACGGAACGGAAACTCTGGGAGGCTGGCGTCACCCACTGGAACGAGTTCGACGGGACAGTCGTGGGTGAGACGACGGCGGACCGAATCGAGGCGTTCATCGACACCGCCCGTGACCGCCTCGCCGCGGACGACGCCCGGTACTTCGACGAACAGTTCCCGTCGAGCGAGCGGTGGCGACTCTACGAGAACTTCCGGGAGCGGGCCTGTTTCTTCGACATCGAGACTACGGGACTGGACCAGTACAGCGACCGCGTGACGACGGTGAGCGTCCACCAGGGCGGCGAGACGACCACGCTCGTCCGCGGCGACGACCTGACGGCCGACGCCCTGCGCGCGGCGTTCGCCGACGCCGACCTGCTGGTGACGTTCAACGGTGCCCGGTTCGACGTCCCCTTCCTCGAAACCTCGTTCGACCTCTCGCTGGACCACCCCCACCTCGATTTGCTGTACACCTGTCGCAAACTCGGGCTCAGCGGCGGCCTGAAACAGGTCGAGGCGGACGTCGGCATCGAACGGGACCGGCCGGACATCTCCGGGGAGGACGCCGTGCGACTGTGGCGGGAACACGAACGCGGGAGAGACGGCGCGCTGGAGACGCTCGTCTCCTACAACCGCGAGGACGCCGTCAACCTCCGCGCACTCTCGGAGACGGTCGTCGACCGCCTCCACCACGAGGTGTTCGAACCCGTCGTACGCGACGGCCGGTAGCCCGCTCCCGGTCGCTCACACAGTCAGTCCTCGACGTGGGGGCCGAACCACTCCTCGTACGTCTCGTCGTCTATCCGCTCGTCGTCGCCATCGCTCTCGAACCACTCGTCGGGGTCCACGTCGGCCTCCGACTGGGCACCGAGTTCGAACCAATCGGCGTCCTCGGGCACCCTGTCCTCGGGCACGTCCTCGAAGATGTCGTCGGGGTCGAGTTCACGGAGGTCCTTGCGCATACGGACGAACAACACGTCCACGTCCTCGACGGTCACCACCTCGTCCTCGAGTCGCCAGTAGCCGACCGACTGGTAGAACCCGACGGCGTTACGCGCGGCGACGATGTCGAGTTCGTCGATGCCCTGAAACTGGGCACTCAGTTCCAGTTGCTTGAGGAGCGCGGTGGCGATGCCCTCACCGTGGGCGTCGGGCCGGACGTAGATGGCGTCGATGCGTTCGTCGGGGACGGTCAGCGCGCCGTAGCCGAGTATCTCGCCGTCCCGTTCGGCGACGTGGACGACGAAGCGGTCGTCCGCGATGGCCTCCTCGAAGGTGTCGACGTAGCTGTCTTTCGGTGCCCACACGTCGATCTGTTCGGGGGAGTACTGCCAGTGTTCGAGTTCCTCGATTGCCGCCCGCTTGATGTCGAGAATGGTCCCTGCATCGGCGGGGCGGGCACGACGGAAGCGCGCGTCGGGCATCAGTGACAGTCTCCGTGAAGGGGGATATACACGGAGTTTCGGTGCCAGTAATAAAAGTCGAACGGCCGTTCCACAGCCCGAAACCCGGCTCAGAGGCCGCCCCACCGGACGTACACCATCACGGCGACGATCGTCAACTGGAACAGCCCCTGCACGCCCGCGAGTTTCGCGTTCCGCATCCCGATGGTGCTGATGACGTCGGTGTCGGGGTTCTCGGAGGTCATCTCCAGATACATCCGCACCTCGCCGGGCATCAGGACGCCGAACCCGAGGACGCTGAGGACGGTGACGATGACGAGCGTCACGAGCATCGCCGGGGAGGTCATCGCGAAGGCCGGGAGCGTCGTCGCCAGATACGCGCCACTACCCACGAGGGCAACTCCGAACGCGGCCAGCCAGCGCGTGTCGGTCAAGGCGTCGAACTGCCAGCCGATGAGCGCGAGCGCGGGGAGGAGCGTCGCGGCCGTCAGTATCGCCAGCCACGGGTGGGCGTTGGGGAACACGTCGAGACGGAGCGCGAGCGTGATGCCGCCGGCGATGGTGACAAGCGCGAGCGACGGCATCAGGAACGTCATCTTGGGCGTGAACCGGCGGAACACGTCGGCCCGTGCGTCCACGGAGAGGCCGCCCAGCACCGGGCCGAGGACCATCGCCATGAACAGGTCCGTCCCCGTCCAGAGGACGCCAGCCATGACGTGTGCGTACGTGTGGTGTTGGACCGTTCCGAACAGCGTCGCAGCGAGCAGTACCGCGACGGGGACGACGACGGCACCCGTCGCGAACGCCGGGTTCGCTCGCTCGCCCATCCCTCGAACCGTGCCACGAACTGTTGCTGCCATGGGCGAGATGGGTGGCCGGGTCCGTCAAATAGTCAACGGAACGACCTCACTCGATGTGAATCGCGGGCTTGTTCGGGCGGGCCTTCGCCGCGAGGTCGTCGTCGGCCGTGGCCCGCCGCACGGTCACTTCGGCACCGAACTCGTCTTCGAAGAGCCACGCGGCCTGTTCGAGCGTCGTCAGTTCGCGCTCGGGCGACACCGTCGGTTCGAGTTCGGCGCGTTCCGCCCGTAAGTCGGCGGCGTACTCGGCGGCCCGTGCCGCGTCCGCCCCGAGTTCGGCGTCGTCGGCGAGCGTCCGGGGCACGGCGGCCGGGTCCTCGGCCTCGCGAACGGCGTCATGGGCGCGGTGTTTCCACGCCTGTGCGACGACCACCTCGACGCGTTCGGGGTCGGCGATGTCGACCACGTCGGTGATGTCGCGCACGTCCGCCAGCGTCCGGTCCACGAGCCGCCGCTCGACGCGGTAGTCGGGCACGTCCGAGAGCGGGGCGGGCCAGTCGGCGGCCGCCAGCGGCCCGTCCTCGCCCAGCAGACTCCACAACTCCTCGCCCAGATACGGGGCGATGGGCGCGACCAGTGCGGCGAGCGTCCGCAACCCCCGAGCGTAGGCGTACTTGTAGGGAACGTCGTACTCGCGGTACCGGCGGAGCAGGCGGGCGAACCGCCGGAGTTCGCCGATGGCTTGGTGGAACCGGAACCGCTCGTACTCGTCGGTGACGGCCGCGATGGTCCGGTCGACCTCGCGTTCGAGGTAGGCGTCGTGGGGCGCGCTCTCGGTCCGGGTGTCAACGTCGCCGTCGGCGAAGGCGGCGACCATCCGGTAGAGGTCCTGCTGGAACTCGTAGGCGTTGCTCACGTCCTCGGTGGTCCACTCGAAATCCTGCCGCGGGTGGGCGGCCGAGAGGACGAACAGCCGCGTCGTCTCGGGCCCGTACTCGTGGGGTGCGATGGCGTTGCCCTTCGATTTCGACATCTTCCGGCCGCCGTGGAGGACCGTCCCCTGATTGACCAACCGGTCGACCGGTTCGCGAGTGTCGAGCAGGCCGAGGTCAGCCAGCGCGCGGGTGAAAAACCGGATGTACAGCAGGTGGAGGACGGCGTGTTCCTCGCCCCCGACGTACACGTCGACGGGGAGCCACTCGTCGGCGGCGTCGGTGTCGAAGGGGGCGTCCTCGACGCTCGCTGTTTCCGAGGTACTCCGTGCCTCGCTACCGGGTGCCAAGTACCGCAAGAAGTACCACGAGGAGTCGACGAAGGTGTCCATCGTGTCCGTCTCGCGCTCGGCGGGGCCGCCACAGTCGGGACACGTGGTCTCTTTCCAGTCCGTCGCGGCGTCCAGCGGATTCCCGGTCGTGCGGACAAACTCGGGGAGTTCGACCGGCAGATCCTCGTCGGGGACGGGCACGCTGCCACAGTCGGGGCAGTGGACCATCGGGATGGGCGTCCCCCAGTACCGCTGGCGGGAGATGAGCCAGTCGCGCAGGCGGTAGGTGACGGCCGACTCGACGGCGTCGTGGTCGAGCAGTCGTTCGCGGGCGGCGGAACTCGCCAGCCCGTCGTACTCGCCGCTGTTCGTGAGCATCCCGTCCTCGGTGAAGGGGGCGGCCGCCGGGTCCGTCCCGTCCTCGCCGACGGGTTCGACCACCTGCCGGACGGGCACGTCGTGTTCGCTGGCGAACTCGTGGTCACGCTCGTTGTGGGCCGGCACGCCCATCACCGCACCCGTCCCCACGTCGTCCAACACGTAGGCGGCGACGTAGACCGGTAGTTCCTCGCCCGTCAGCGGATGGACGGCCGTCAGGTCCGTCTCGACGCCCGAGAGCCCCGCGTCGCCGGGGTCGGCGGCCCGGACCGACTCGACGTACTCGGCGACCTGTTCGTCCGTGGCGGCGGCCGCGTCCGCGAGGTCGTGGCCCGGCGACACGGCCAGATACGTCGCGCCGAAGGCCGTGTCCAGTCGGGTCGTGAACACGTCGACCGGTCCCTCGCCGGGAACCTCGAAGGTGAGTTCGGCACCCTCACGGCGACCGATCCAGTTGCGCTGGGCCTCGCGGACGCCCTCGGGCCACCCGTCCAGCTCGTCCAAGTCGGCGTGGAGTTCGGCGGCGTAGTCGGTGATGGTGAAGAACCACTGGTCGAGTTCCCGGCGGCCGACGGGCGTCTCACAGCGCCAGCACACCTCGGTTGTCTCCGTCGTGCCGTCGGCGCGTTCGCGTTCGTGGTCGGTGACCTGCGCGTCGGCCAGTACCGTCTCACAGTCGGGGCACCAGTTGACGGTGGCGGCCTCGTACTCGACCAGCCCCGCCTCGTGGAGGCGGGTGAACAGCCACTGGTTCCAGCGGTAGTACTCGGGGTCACAGGTGGTTATCTCGCGGCTCCAGTCGTAGCCAAAGCCCATCTCCTCCAGTTCGTCGCGCATCCGCTCGATGCAGGTTCGGGTCCAGGACTCGGGGTCGGTGTCGCGCTCGAAGGCGGCGTTCTCGGCGGGCAGGCCGAAGGCGTCCCAGCCCATCGGGTGGAGTACGTCGTCGCCACACATCCGACGGTAGCGGGCGTAGGCGTCGGTGATGGCGTAGTTTCGGACGTGGCCCATGTGGAGTGCCCCCGAGGTGTAGGGGAACATCCCGAGGACGTACGTGGGGTTCTCGGGGTCCTCGGGGCACTCGTAGACCCCGTCGCGGTCCCAGACGTGTTGCCAGTACTCCTGCACCCGAGCGTGGTCGTATCTGCGCGACATCCCGTTGGCGTTCATTGCACCCGCCGCGTATATCACTGTTCGGCCCGCGGGGCTTCGGGGGAAACCCCCTCTGTTCGGGTCGAGAACCGAGTGACTGAAGCCAGTTCGACGGCAGGAAGAGGGCTAGCGAAACGGACCCCCGGTCGGCTCTATAGTGCTCCCGACGGTCGCGTACCACACCCCAACGACGGCCAGCCGTCGGGCGAGGCGGCTCCTACCCCAGTATAAGTGTACGTGGCTGGTCCAGCGACGTGAGGTTCGGCGGGGCTGTTTTTGTAGTCGGCGCGAAACCACCGTGTCATGCTCTCGTTCGACGACTCGGAGACGGCCACGGAACTGGCGGCGCGTGCGCGAGCGTTCATGGACGAGGTGGTCATCCCGACGGAACGTGACCTCGCTGGCGGGGCGACAGCGTCCGACGGGACCATCAGCGACCTGCGACGGCAGGCACGCGAGTACGACGTGTACGCCCCGCAGGTCCCCGAGGAACACGGCGGGATGGGGCACGACTTCCGGGACGTGCTTCCGGCCTTCGAGCAGGCCGGGCGGAGTCTGCTCGGGCCGACGGCGATGCGCGTGGACGCCCCCGACGAGGGGAACATGCACCTGCTCGAACTGCACGGGTCGGACCTCCAGAAAGAGCAGTACCTCGAACCGCTCGTCGCGGGCGAGATGCGGTCGGCCTTCTCGATGACCGAACCGATGCAGGGGGCTGGCTCGGACCCCAAGATGATTCAGACCACCGCCGAGAAGGACGGCGACGAGTGGGTCATCGACGGCCACAAGTGGTGGACCACACAGGGCATCCGAGCCGACGTACTGCTGGTGTTCGCCCGCACGGACCCCGACGCACACCCCTACGAGGGCTGTTCGGTCTTCCTCGTCCCGACAGAGGCCGACGGCGTCGAAATCGTCCGGAACATCCCCCACATCGGGAGCGAGATGACGGGCAAGGGCCACGCCGAAGTGAAGTACGACGGCGTCCGCGTTCCCGAGGAACACCTGCTCGGCGAGGAGGCGAAGGGCTTCCAGCACGTCCAAGAGCGACTCGGCCCGGCCCGTCTGACCCACTGCATGCGCTACTCGGGGATGGCCGACCGCGCCCTAGACATCGCCAAGGCGTACATGACCGAACGCGAGGGGTTCGGAACGCCGATGGCCGAGAAACAACACCCCCGGTACGCGATTACCGACCACGAGATTCGGCTGGGGGCGGCACGGTCGCTCGTCCGCACGGCCGCCGACGAAATCGCCGCCGGTGGGCAGGCCCGTACCGAGGTGTCGATGGCGAAGGTGTTCACCGCCAACGTCGTCCAAGAGGCCATCGACACGGCGGTGCAGTTCTGCGGCGGGAACGGCATCGCCCGTGACCTGCCGCTCGCCGACTTCTACGAGGCCGTCCGGCCGTTCCGCATCGTGGACGGGGCCGACGAGGTGCACAAACGAACCGTCGCCCGCGAGGCCTTTGCCGACGTGGACGAGGCGGAACTCGACCCCGTGACTCGGTTCGGGGAGTGACCCCCGGGAACGGACGGCCCCGAGTCGACACCCATCGGGAGACGGGAAGTGTCACGTGGTGAGTTACAACAACTATGGTACCGAATACCATAGTCCGTGGTATGGGTGAGGAAACTACGACGCGCATCCACCGGACACGGTGTGTCGAGTGTGGGTTCGAGACGCCAGCGGAGAGCGAGGCGTGGGAGTCGGCCGACCACCCGACGCTGGGAACGCTCACGAAGTGTCCGGAGTGTGGGAGCACGAACACCACGAACCGGTGACCGGCGACGCGGGCGGCGTGTCCGACCCGGCAGATTTACACGTAGGAACCATTTCCCGCCGGGGAGCACCGCGTTCCCGCCGGTGCCGTTCTCGGGCGAAATTTTAACCCCGCCCGTGCGGAGTGAGTGGCATGGCCGACGTGACGGTCACCCTGCTCGACCGGGGCACGCTCAGGACGGACGTAAACCGCATCGTCGAACACTTCAACGTGGGGACGGCCGCAGACCCGGACCCGGAGACGATGCTGGGCGAGGGGCCGGTGTACAATCTCGTCGTCGACCACCCGGAGGTGACGCTCCTCTGGGACACCGGGTCCCACCCCGACGCCGGGAGCGGCCACTGGCCCGAGGAGTTGTACGACGCCTTCGAGGCCGTCGACGCCGACGAACACCCGCTCGAAGCCGACTTGGACGACGCCGGGTACGCGCTCTCGGACATCGACGCCGTCCTCCAGACGCACCTCCATCTGGACCACGCGGGCGGCCTGCACAACTTCGCCGGGACGGACACGCCCGTCTACGTCCACGCCGAGGAACTGAAGCACGCCTACTACAGTGCCCGAACCGACGAGGGGTCCGACGCCTACGTCCTCGACGATTTCGACCACGACCTGAACTGGGAAATCGTCCATCGAGAGCGGGAGACCCACTTCGAGGGCATCGAGTTCCTCCACCTGCCGGGCCACACGCCGGGGCTACTGGGGACGAAACTCGACATCGACGGTTACGGGACGGTGCTGTTCACCGCCGACGAGGCGTACACCCGGGCGAACTACTTCGGCGAGAAGCCGATGGGCGGCGGCCTCCTCTGGAGCAAACGTCACTGGAAGGAGAGCCTGCGGTGGCTACAGGAACTCGAACGCCGCCACGACGCCGAGGTGTACTGTGGTCACGACGGCGACGACGTGGAACAACTGCGCGACGGTCTGCCCTGACACTTTTCACCCCGCCCGTCGGAGGGCGGCTATGTCCGAGACCCACTACCGGAAACTGGAACGGATGTACCACGACTCGCCCGTGGGTGAGACCATCGAGACGGAACTCACCGTCGGCGACGGGGCGGCGACGGTCGAAGTTCCGGTGAAAGAACGGTACCACCACGCGCTGAGCGGTGTCCACGGCGCGGTGTACTTCAAAGCACTCGACGACGCCGCCTTCTTCGCGGCCAACTCCGTCGTCGAAGACGTGTTCGTCCTCACCACCGACTTCAACCTCTACTTCGAGCGGCCCGTCTCGGCGGGGACCATCCGCGCCGAGGGCGAGTTGGTCAACGAGAACCCCGAGCAACTCATCGCGGAGTCGGTTGCCTACGACGACGACGGCAACGAACTCGCCCGTGGGAGCGGCACCTTCCGCAAGAGCGACGTGGCACTGACGCCCGACATCGGCTACGAGTAGCGAGCGGGTGAGACGCGGGATTGCGTTTATACAGCAGTAGCCCCTAGCGATGTCGATGTCCCAGACCCCACCCGGCCCGCGAGGGCAACCACTGTTCGGGAGCAGTCGCCAGTACGCCCGAGACCCGTTCGGCTTCGTGACCGCGCTGGAACAGGCCTACGGCGACATCGCACAGTTCCAGATGGGGCCGCTGGACACCTACATGGTGACCGACCCCGAGGCAATCGAGCGCATCCTCGTCGCCGACGCGGACACCTACACCAAACCGGAGTTTCAGGACGACGCGCTGGGTGACTTGCTGGGCAACGGACTCCTCCTCAGCGAGGGCGAGACGTGGCGCCAACAGCGGCAACTCGCCCAACCCGCCTTCGACGTGCGACGGCTCTCGGGGATGGCCGACCGCATCGTCGACCACACCGAATCCCTGCTCGACGGCTGGGCGGACGGTGACCGCGTGGATATCGAGGAGGAGATGACTACCGTCACCATCGACGTGATTCTCGACCTGATGATGGGGACCGAACTCCCCCGCGAGCGCGTCGAGCGCGTCCGTGCGGACCTCGAACCCGTCGCCTTCCGCTTCGAACCCAGCCCCATCCGCTTCGCCCTCCCGGAGTGGGTGCCCATGCCCGGGGACGCCGAGTTCGCCGAAGCCGTCGAGTCGCTGGAGGACCTCGTCGGCGACATCGTCGCACAGCGACGCCACGACATCGGGAGCGAGGACGACCCCGACGCGCCGATGGACTTCCTCTCGGTACTCCTGCGGGCGCGCGAACGCGGCGAGCAGACCGACGAGCAGTTGCGTGACGAGATGATGACGATGCTGTTGGCGGGCCACGACACGACGGCACTGACGCTCACGTACACGTGGTTCCTGCTCTCGGAGAACCCCGAGGCCGAACGGCGGGTCCACGCGGAACTCGACGAGGTACTCGACGGCGACCGCCCGACAGTCGAGGACGTGCGCGAGTTGGAGTACACCGAGTGGGTCATCAAGGAGGCGATGCGGCTGTACCCGCCCGTCTACACCATCTTCCGGTCACCGACGACGGACGTGGAAATCGGCGGCTACACCGTCCCCGAGGACGCCTCCATCATGCTCCCGCAATGGGCCGTCCACCGCTCTGAAAAGTACTGGGACGACCCCGAGACGTTCGACCCCGACCGCTGGAGCCCCGAACGTGCGAACGACCGACCGCGGTTCGCGTACTTCCCGTTCGGCGGCGGCCCGCGCCACTGCATCGGGAAGCACCTCGCCATGCTCGAAGCCCGCTCCATCGTCGCCACCGTCGCCAGCCAGTACCGACTCGACTTCGAGGGCGAGACGCCGCTGACGCTGTTCCCGACGCTGACCGCCCACCCCGCCGACGAGATGACGATGCGGGTCGAAGAGCGGTAGGGACAGCCCACCCACCAGTTCCGTTCAGGGCGTGACGATAATCGGCATCGGCGTGAAACAGAGGACGCCCAGCACCAACGTCAGCAGGCCGACGGCCTGTCGGCGGCGGTCCACGGGCGACTCGTCGAGGGGGCGCGCGCTGCCGACGCGCCCGAACACCAGCGCGATGACGCCCCACAGGAGCCAGATAGTCGCCGCGCGGCCGTCCTCGAACAGGAACAAGTAGGCCGCGAGCGAGAAGAGCGCGGTGGGCACGGCCCACTGGACGTACTCGATGGCGTCCCCGAATAGCGCGCGTGCGACGTGCGCGCCATCCAGTTGGCCGACCGGCAGGAGGTTGAGGAAGGTGACGAACGCGCCGACCCATCCGCCGACGACGACGGGGTTGACCGTCAGCGACGGGTCGCTGTACTGGAGCGGTTGGCCGAGCGCGGCCGCGATGACCTGAATCAACAGTGGGTAGCCCAGTTCCAACCGGGTCGCCACCGTCGTCCCGGCGACAGTGGCGGTATCGACGGGCGGCAGCGAGACGCCGATGGCGGTGACGACGACTGTCGCACCGAGTCCGGCCAGCGGCCCGGCGACACCGATGTCGAACAGTGCCGTCCGGCTCGGGATGTGGTCGTTCATGCGGATGACGGCCCCGAGCGTCCCGAGCGGGTTCGGGAGCGGGATGAAGTACGGCAGGGTCGCCTCGACGCGGTGGTAGCGACTGAACGCGTAGTGGCCGAGTTCGTGGACCGCCAGCACACCCAGCACGGAGGCGGCGAACGGCCACGCGGCGAGGACCGAGAGCGGGTCCGAGCGGAGTGGGAAGCCGTACCACTGTGCTCCGGCGAACAGGGTGGTCCCGACGGTTGCGAAGAAGAGGACCACGTTGAGCCACGGCACCCCGTCGACGCTCGTCGACCGCTCCGTGGCGACGAGGACGTGTTCGCCCGTCTCGTAACTCATGCGGAGGCGGTACCCGCGGTTGCGAAAGCGCGGTGCGAGGTCCCGGACAACCGTCTCTTGGGTGCCGAGCGGTTCGCCGTAGTAGCGAACGTCCCCGTCCTCGACTTCCACCTCGTAGACGTGGAACACGTCGGTCAGCGACTCCGGGTCGGGGAGGTCCGCCGGGACTGCCGTCCGCGGCGACATTAGCTACTGTACGGGCGCGAGCCGTAAAACCTGTTCGCGTGCTGTCGCCCGGTTTCGACGGGTCGTGGCCCGCAGTCGGTCGGTCCAGCCGTGCGTTCATACCGTTCGGACCCGAAGAAGTCGTGTGAGCCGAACAGACACCGATGCAGTACTCGCCGACCTAAACGAGCGCGGGTACGACGTGACGAGACTCGACGGCGACGGCCCGGTGGCAGTCGCGGCAGGCGGGGAGGCACCCGGTGCAGTCACGGACCGCCCGCTCGCCGTCGAACCCATCTCTCGGCCGAGTCCGCTGACGCTCGCCTCGTATCTCGCGGGAGCGGCGTCGAAGGAGCAGGCGGTACTGTTCGTGGCGGACGACCGAACCGGGCACCGCGCCACGTCGGTACTCGAACAGCCGTTCCTCCTCGCGGCCGAACACGACGGGCACCGGGAGTTCTACACGGTTCCCGACCGCATTCTCCTGCAGGACGGTGGCTATGCGGCCGTTCGGACCGACGGCAGCCTGACGTGGCGCGAAGAACCCGCAGACGGGACCCTCACCGACGGAGGAACCGACGCGCCGCGCCTGCTCCTCGAAACCGAGGGGGAGGCCGTCGCAGCCTTCGACTCGGTTGCGGCCCTGACGTGTCCCGGCCCGACGGCCGACGCGTTCCCGTACCGGTACGAACGCGAGGGGGACAAGCGCGTCCACGTGTACGACCGTCAGCGGGACGTCGGCCGCTACGCGGGTGTCGCGGCGATGAAGGCGAACGCCTACCGGCCGGTGCCGCTCCCGCTCGTGCCCGAACACCACGTGCGGGAGAACCGCGCACTCGCTCGGGCGTGGACCGTCGCGACGGTCACCGACGGCGAGGTGACGTACACGACTGCCACCGCGCCCGGGAGGTAGTCGGGGAACGCCGCCCTCGGCGTCGCGTGGTCAGTCCAATCGGACCAGTTGCTTGCCGACGTTGACACCCTCGAACAGGCCGAGGAACGCCTCGGGGATGGCCTCGAAGCCCTCCGTCACCGTCTCGCGGTACTGCACGTCGCCCGCGTCGACCCACCCGGCGAGGCGTTCGGTGGCCTCGCGGTAGCGGTCGGTGTAGTCCCGGACGAGCAACCCCTCGACACGGGCGCGGGTCTGGATGAGTTTCGGGAGTTTCCGCGGGCCGACGGGTTGCTCGACGGCGTTGTACAGCGAAATCTGGCCACAGATGGCGACGCGAGCGCGGACGTTCAGGTGGTCGAAGGCGGCGTCGGTTATCGGGCCGCCCACGTTGTCGAAGTACACGTCCACGCCGTCGGGACACGCGTCCCCGACGGCCGCCGACAGGTCGTCGGCCGTCGCGTAGTTGATGGCGTCGTCGAACCCCAGTTCGCCGGTCAGCCAGTCGGTCTTCTCGTCGGCACCGGCGACGCCGACCACGCGCGCACCCGCGAGTTTGCCCAACTGGCCGACGACGGACCCGACAGCCCCCGCGGCGGCCGAGACGAGCATCGTGTCGCCCGGTTTCGGCTCGGCCACGTCGAACGTGCCGAAGTAGGCCGTCCGGCCGGGCATCCCGAGGACACCCAACGCTGTCGAGAGCGGCCCCAACTCGGGGTCGACGGACCGCAGGTCGTCGCCGTCGGCGACGCTGTACTCGGCCCACTCCAAGTTGCCCTGTACCACGTCGCCCGCCGCGAAGTCGGGGTGGTTCGACTCCAGTACGTCGCCGACGACGCGCGCCTCCATCACCTGCCCAACGTCCCACGGGTCGGCGTAGGATTCGGCGTCGCGCATCCGGCCGCGCATGTACGGGTCCACCGAGAGGTACCGCGTCTCAACGACCACCTCGCGCGGCCCCGGGTCGGGGACGGGCGATTCGGTGAGTTCGAAGTTCTCCATCGTCGGTTCGCCGGTCGGTCTGCTGTCGAGGACCCACTGGCAGGTCGTGTCGGGAGCCATACGACACTCACACGGACGGCCGGGGGATGAGCGTTCGGGTGGCCTCTGGCGGGCGAATCGAGCGGCGACGTATCGAATCCGCGCGCTTAAATCTACACATCCAATAATGAACAATATGATTCGACGCGGGCTTCGCGGCGCGGTGTTCGCGGTCCTCCTCGCCGTCGCCGTCCGTCCGGCGACGGCCCACGTGGATTACGTGACCGACGGGTCTGGCGGGGACGTATCGCCCGCGGAACTCGCCGCGAGCGTGTTCGGGGAGCCGGTGAACGTCGCCCTGCTCGTCGGCGGTGGGGTCGGACTGGCGGCGGCAGTCGTGGCGTACCTCGCGTTCGCGCCGCGGGTCCCGGACATCGAGGTCATGTGGCGGACGCTCGCCTCCTACCAGCCGTATCTCCCGTGGATGCTCCGGCTCTCGGTCGGCCTCCCGCTCGTGGGGGCCGGGTTCGCTGGCTACTTCTTCACGCCGAACGTCGGCGTCGAGGCGCGGGTCCTGCAGGTCGGACTGGGCTTTCTCCTGCTGTTCGGGCTGGCCAGTCGCGGGGCCGCCGTCGTCGGGGTGGCGGCGTACGTGGGGGGCCTCGCCGTCTACGGCGCGGACATGTTGCTGGCCAGCGAGTACATCGCGGGTTTTCTGGGGATTCTCGTCCTCGGGAGCGGACAACCGAGTGCCGACGGCCTGCTCCGCCGGCTGGCGGTCACCGACGGGACGCTGTTCAGCCGCGTGCGGCCATACCACAACCTCGGCCAGCGAGCAATCCAGCGGGTGGGCCTGACGAAGGGGTTCGCGCCGCTGTTCCTCCGTGCGGCGGTGGGGTTCAACTTCGTCTGGCTGGGCGTGACCCAGAAGTGGCTCCAGCCGGGCGCGTCGCTCACCGTCGTCGCCAAGTACGACCTGACGAGCGTCGTCCCCGTCAGTCCCGAGATGTGGGTGTTCGCCGCGGGACTCGGCGAAGTCGCCGTCGGCTGTCTGCTGTTGGCGGGCCTGTTCACGCGCGGCGCGGCCGTCGCCGCGTTCGTCCTGTTCACCGCCACGCTGTTCGGCCTCCCCGACGACCCGGTGCTGGCCCACGTCACGCTGTTCGGCCTCTCCTCGGCCATCATGGTGACGGGAGCCGGACCGTACTCGCTGGATGCGACCGTCGTCCCGGCCGTCCGCGAGCGACTCCGGCGGGCCGTCGAGGGGGCAGGCGAAACCGCCGAGGTGGCCGCCGCCGACCGCTGACGGGCGACAGCCTTTCCTCGCGGCCCTCGAAGCGACGGCATGGACTACGAGCGACACGTCTTCGACCAACCGCTCTACGGGACGGTCAACGTCTACCGCGTCGGGGACACGCTACTCGACACCGGCCACGTGCGCAACCGTGCCGCCGTCGCCGACGCCCTCGACGGCGGCGCGCTGGCGGGGGTCGACCGCGTCGTCCTCACCCACCCCCACGTCGACCACGTCGGCGGCAGTCAGACCGTCCCCGAACTTGCCGACCTGCCCCACACCGTCTTCGAGGGCGTCCCGGCTATCCTCCGCGACTACGCCGACTACCTCCGGGCGGCCCGCGACGAGATGCGAACCCGGACGGCGGGCCTCGACACGGACAGCACGGCAGTCTTCGACTCGTACTTCCCCCTCGACGACTACGCCGAGGACGCAATCGATATCGACCGCGTGGTCGGGGACGGCGACACCGTTCGGCTCGGCGGCTACGACTGTGAGGTGGTCCACGTCCCCGGCCACTCCGCACAGCAGATGGGGCTGTATCACGACGATTCGGACACGCTGTTCTCGGCCGACCTCGTCTCCACGAACGGCTACTTCATGTACGGACCGCTTCACTGTGACATCGGGGCGTACGGTGACTCGCTCCGCCGCGTTCGTGACCGCGACCCGGCCGTACTGGTGCCTGGCCACGGCGAGGTGTGGGACGACGCCGAGCGGCGAATCGCCGACGCCATCGAGAAGGCGGACCGTACCGTGGCGGCCGTTCGGGCAGTCGTGACCGAGAGCGACGGCGCGGCTACGGCAGGGACCATCGCCCGCGAGGTGTTCGGGGCGACTGACGCGACGCTCCACTTCCTCACACAGGTCGCCTGTGAGTACCTCGACCACCTCGCAGACGAGGGCGGGGTACGGGTCGACTACCGCGACGACGGCGTGTTCGCACGCGAGGCGTGAGGACAGAACAGCTATTGTCTCGGCGGGCGGTCACCCGGGCGTGAACCCGTATGCCCTCCTCGGGATGGCTATCGTCTCGGAAGTGCTCGGTACCACCGCCCTGAAGCTCTCGGAGGGGTTCTCGCGACCGCTCCCGAGCGTCGGGGTCCTCCTCGGCTACGGCGCGGCGTTCTACCTCGTCTCGCTGGCACTCGAGGACCTGCCGGTCGGCCTCGTCTACGGGACGTGGGCCGCCCTCGGTATCGTCGGTATCGCCGCAATCGGCGTCGTCGTCTTCGACGAGCAACTCGACGCGGCCGCCCTCGTCGGCATCGGCCTCATCCTCGCTGGCGTCTACTGCGTCAACGTCGTCTCGGACATGGCGGCCCACTGACGCGGCTCAGAACGCCCGGTGGTACTGGGGCGGCACGTCGACGGCGTCCTCGCGGCCGAGTTTGCGGGCGGCGTGGAGCGTAAAGTAGGGGTCGCGGAGGTGTTCGCGGCCGATGACGGCGAGGTCGGCGCGGCCGTTGCGGACCAGTTCGTCGGCCTGTTCGGGGGTGGTGATGCCGCCGACGGCCCCCACCGCGATATCGCGCTCGACGCCGTCGGTCACGCGGTGGCCGTAGTCGACCTGATACCCCGGGCCCGCGTCGGGGAGTTGTTGGTCGGGGTGGATGCCCCCGCCGCTCACGTCCACGAGGTCGACGCCGTGGTCGGCCGCCCGGTCGGCGAACCGGATGGACTGGGCGACGGTCCAGGACTCGCGGTCCGGGAGCCAGTCCGTCGCGGAGATACGCAGGAAGACCGGCCTGTCCTCGGGCCACACCGACCGAACCGCGTCGACGACTTCGAGCGGGAACCGGATTCGGCTCTCGAAGTCGCCGCCGTACTCGTCGTCGCGGGTGTTCGTCACCGGCGAGAGGAACTCGTGGAGGAGGTACCCGTGGGCGGCGTGGACCTCTGCCACCTCGAACCCGGCCTCACGGGCGCGGCGGGCGGCGTCGGCGAACGCCTCGGTCACGTCGGCGATGTCGGCCGGCGAGAGCGCGCGCGTCGGCGGCGCGTCGCCGTCGTAGGGATACGGGTCGTCGGTCGGACCGACGGCGGTCCACCCGCCCTCGTCGGACTGGAGCGGGTCGCGGCCCTCCCACGGGCGGGCAGTCGAGGCCTTTCGCCCGGCGTGGGCGAGTTGGATGGCGGGGACGCTGCCCTGCTCGCGGACGAACGCGGCGATGTCGGCCAGCGGCGGCACGTGGTCGTCACTCCAGATGCCGAGGTCCTCGGGCGAGATGCGGCCACGGGGTTCGACGGCGGTAGCCTCGGCCATCACGAGTCCGGCACCGCCGACGGCACGGCTGGCGAGGTGCTGGAAGTGCCAGTCGGTCGCCACGCCGTCACGGGCGTCACAGGAGTACTGGCACATCGGGGAAACCATCACGCGGTTCGGAACCTCCGTCTCGCGGAGCGACAGGGGGGTAAAGAGGTCGGCTGTCATCGTGAGACGCAGGAGATAGCGGGTCAAGGGACCCGTGGTCCCGGCGAAACAGGCCGCTACCGGCCGTGAAACCGCCGAACAGTTCACGGTCCCCCCGGTCGTAGGCCTCCATATGACGACGTGGGACGAGCGGTTCCGCGCGGGCGAGTATCCTCAGAACCCGGACCCGGCACCGCTGTTGGTGCGATACGTGCGCGCACTCGGCGGTGGTCGGGCACTGGACGTAGCGACCGGGACGGGCCGCAACGCCGTCTTCCTCGCCGGGGAGGGCTACCGAGTGGACGCGCTCGACCAGTCGCGCGCGGGGCTGGAAATCGCCCGCGAGAACGCCCGCGACCGGGGTGTCGCCGACCGGGTGAACTGGGTGCAGGCGGACGTGCCGACCTACTGCTTCCCGACCGATACGTACGACCTCGTGACGGTCAGTTTCTACCGGGCGGTCGACCGGTTCCCGGACCTGAAGGCGGCGCTCGCGCCCGGCGGCGTGCTGTTCGTGGAACACCACCTGCGGACCACCGACGAGATGGAGAGCGGCCCGAGCGGCGACCGCTACCGGTTCGGCGCGAACGAACTCCTCGGGGCGTGTGCGGACCTCACCGTCCTGCACTACGAGGAGGGTATCGAGCGGCGGGCGGACGGCCGCCGGGGGACAGTCGCCCGAATCGTCGCGCGCAACTCGACCGGCCAATCCCAGTCGTATCCGTCGGTTTCCCGTCCGAGTCGTGAGTGACGGTACCACGCGCCATTAACATACAGGCACAGGTGGCGTCGTAATTTTAACACAGTACAGCTCATTCCAGAATATATTTTACACAACAGCCCGAAGGGTGGGTATGTCGTTTCAGCTATCGAGCGAACACCGTGCCATTCAGGACGCCGTTCGGGAGTTCGGCGAGGACGAGATAGAGCCGGTCGCCCGCGAACACGACGAGAACAAGGAGTACCCGGAGGAGATACGGCGCAAAGCGGCCGAGTACGACTTCGTCGCGCCCAACATCCCCGAGGAGTACGGCGGGGCGGGGATGGACCTGTTGTCGTCGGTGCTGGTGACCGAGCAGTTGTGGCGGGCCGACCCGGGTATCGGGAGTGCCGTCGGGAGCGCGGGCTTCGGGACGGACATGATTATCGAGTACGGCGACGAGTGGATGAAAGAGGAGTATCTGCCGGAAATCGCGGCCGGAAACATGGCGTCGTGTTCGATGATCTCCGAGCCCGCACACGGGAGTAACGTCGCGGGCATCGAGACATACGCCGAGAAGGACGGTGACGAGTACGTCATCAACGGCAACAAGATGTGGATAACCAACGGGACAGTCGCCGACGTGGGCGTCTGTATGACCAAGACCTCCCCCGGCGAGGGCCACGGCGGCGTCACCGCGTTCCTCGTCCCGATGGACAGCGAGGGCGTCGAAACCGAGAAAATCGACAACAAACTCGGCATCCGCGCCTCGGACCTCGCGGAGGTCCTCCTGAACGACGTGCGAGTTCCGGAAGACAACGTCATCGGCGAGGTCGACAAGGGGTTCTATCAGCTGATGGACTTCTTCGCGTCGGGCCGGACCAGCGTCGCCGCACAGGCCGTCGGTGCCGCACAGGGCGCGCTGGACGCCGCGCTGGACTACGCCGGCGAGCGTGAACAGTTCGGGCAGAAGATAGGCGAGTTCCAGGCCATCGAACACAAACTCGCCGAGATGGCGACGAACATCGAGGCCGCCCGGTCGCTGACCTACCGCGCGGCGAGTACGGTCGAGGCCGGCCGCGACCAGACCGCCGCGAAGTTCGCCAGCATGGCCAAGCTGTTCGCCTCCGAACACGCCGTCGACGTGGCCGACGAGGCGATTCAGGTCCACGGCGGTGCGGGCTACGTCACCGACCACCCGGTCGAACGCTACTACCGCGACGCCCGCATCACGAAAATCTACGAGGGGACCAGCGAGATTCAGAAGAACATCATCGCCGACCGCCTCCAGTAGTCGGCGCGCCGCCGCGATTCATCTGTCTTCACTCGGCCGTCAGCCACGCCGCAACCGCCCGCGCGATGGCGGCGTGCCCCTCGCCCGCGGGGTGGACGCCGTCGGCAGTCCACTCGCGCCAGCGGTCGGGGTCCCGTGCTATCGGGACGGCGTCGGTCACCGTCTCGGCCAGTACGTCGTCGTAGGAGAGCGACCGCTCCGGTTGGGCGTCCGAGAGCGGGACCGCGCCGGGCCGGTCCAGCGGCACCAGCGGGACGATGCCCACGAAGGCGTGCCGGGTGACTGCCGGGTGGTCGGCCAGCGTCCGGTCGAGCGTCGCCGCTGCCTCGCGGAAGGCCGACTCGGTGACACGCGGTTCGCCACCACTGAGTTGTGCGTCGTTGTGCCCGGCGTGGACGAGGACGACCAGTTCCGTCCCCTCCCGGGCGTGTTCGTCGAGGACGGCGGCGCGGTCGAGGAGGTCGGCGAACGCGGAACCCATCCCCCCGTAGCGGTGGACCGCCCCGTCGAGTCCGGCGTAGTCGGGGAGGCGGGCGGGCCACGCGGGTGCGTCGGTCCCGTGGCCGAAGGGGACGCTGTCCCCGAGGACCACCACCGCAGTCATTCGCCGTCCTCGACGGCTATCGTCCCGGTCGGTCGGGGGAGTTGCCAGTCGATGGACAGCCCCGCGTCGCGGTGTGACGGGGTAGCGACGACTTCGAGCGTGCGATGGGCGGCCGCCCCGGTGTACGGTGCCGCGGCGAGCAGTCGCGCCACGTCGGCCCGGGACACTGTCCCCCACAGTTGCCGTCCCGGCGGGGCGGCGGTCACGTCGTCGGTCCGGCGGCCGTTGGTCAGCACGCCCGGGCGGAGAATGGTGTGGCGGATATCCGCGTCCCGGATGGCCGCCTCCGCCCGGCCCTTGGCGGCCTGTATCGGCCCGATGAACGTGTCGAAGAGGCGACCGAGGACACTCGCTCGGTCGTCGCCGACCCCGAGTGCCGACTCCATGACGAACGCGTCGACCCCGTGGGCGACGGCGGCCTCCAGCAACGCGATGGTCCCGGCACCGTCGACGAACTCCTCGGCCGTCAGGATATCGCGGGGACTGGACCCGACTGCCGAGATGACGACGCTCGCGTCCTCGACGGCCGCGGACAGCCCCGTCCCGTCGAGTAAGTCGCCGACGACCACGTCGTCGGCTCCCAGTCGGCGGAGACGGTCGGCCATCGCCGCCGAACGCGTCAGTGCCCGGACCGTCGGGTCGCGGCCGTCCAGTATCCGAAGGACCTCGCGTCCGGTTCCGCCGCTCGCGCCAGCCACCAGTACGGTCGCGCCGCTGTCGTTCATGGCTGTGGTACGGGCTCCCGCCTCAAGACTCACACGCCCCAGTCGGGACGCTCCTCGTAGCGGACCGAGAGCAGCCCCGAGACGGCCGCGAGGACGACGAACAGGGCGGTCGTTCGCTGCTTCTCGGAGACGACGGCGAGCGCGGACCACGCGCCGGCGAACGCGCCGAACGTGTACGCCCGTGCCCGGTGTGGTTCGAGGGACATGGTCCGACTAACGGGCAGGAACCGCTTGAAAACCTCGGTTAGCCGGCCGACACCACCGCCCGACCCCTGCGGTGCCCCGTCGGAGCGAAGTGAGAGGGCTTTAGACCACGCCCGACGTAGAAGGACTGAATGGGAGCCACGGACACTGGCTGGCAACTCGACAAGCCGGAACTCGCCGTGTTCGTCTCCGGCGTCGCCAGTATGGGACTGGAGATTCTCGCCGGTCGAATGGTCGCGCCCCAGTTCGGGAGCAGCATCTACACGTGGGGGTCGATTATCGGCGTGTTCCTCGCGGCACTGAGCCTCGGCTACTGGCGGGGCGGGAAGCAGGCCGCAGAGCGCGCGACGAACTCGAAACTGGTCGTCCTGCTCTTGGCGACGGCGGCGTACGTCGCCTTGCTCATCGTCGGGGGCGACCTGATGCTCCGGGGTACCTCGGGGTTCCCGCTCCCGCCGCGGTTCGCGTCGCTCCCCGCCATCGTCCTGCTGTTCGGCCCGCCGACCTACCTGCTCGGGTTCATCAGTCCCTACGCCGCCGAACTCATGCCCAAGGACGGGACTGGTGAGGCGTCGGGCCACGTCTACGCCGTCGGCACCATCGGGAGTATCGTCGGCGCGTTCGGCACGACGTTCCTGCTCATCCCGACGCTCTCGGTCGATATCATCGGCCTCGTGTTCGGACTGCTGTTGGTCGGCACGTCGCTGGTCGTGTTGTTCCCGGAGCTGCCGGGCCGCCCGACTGTCGGGGCCGTCGCCGTCGCACTCCTCTTAATCGGGTCGATTGCAGTGCCGTCGGTCGGGTACTCCGTGACCGGCGAAGTCGTCCACGAGACACAGACCCCGTATCAGGAACTGCGCGTCTCCGACCTCGGCGGGACTCGGACGCTGTACCTCGACGGGCAACGCCACAGCGCGATGGATTTGGACCAGCCGACCCGCCACGTCTTCGAGTACACGCGGTACTTCCATCTCCCCTTGCTGATGACTGACGGCGGGTCGTGGGACGACACCAACGAATCACACGCCGGGTCGGTCGACCGCGTGTTGTTCGTCGGTGGCGGCGGGTTCACCGGCCCGCGCCGCTTCCTCGCGGAGTACGAGAACGTGACCGTCGACGTGGTGGAGATAGACCCCGAGGTCATCGACGTGTCCCGGGAGTACTTCGGCGTCGAGGACCACCCGCGACTGAACGTCCACAACGGGGACGGACGGCAGTTCCTCCGGGAGACCAACCACACCTACGACCTCGTGGTGATGGACGCCTACAAGAAGGACAAGGTGCCGTTCCACCTCACGACGGTCGAGTTCATGGAGTTGGCGCGGGACCGCCTCGACGAGGACGGCATCCTGTTCGCTAACGTCATCTCGGCTCCGAGCGGGTCGGCCTCGCAGTTCTACCGCTCGGAGTACCGGACGATGGAGGAGGTGTTCCCGCAGGTGTACAGTTTCCCGACGGCGGGAGCGAACGTGGTCCAGAACATCGAAGTCGTGGCGACGAAAGACGACGAGCGACTCACCCGCGAGGAGTTGCTCGCGCGGAACGACCGCCGGTCCATCGGCATCGACCTCAGTTCGGAGATTCGAACCCTCGACTCCGACGTGGCGACCGGCGACGTGCCGATACTCAGAGACGACGACGCGCCGGTGGACGCGCTCTTGGAGCCGATGGCCGGACAGCAGTACGTCGTCACGCGGGCGACGGTGAACGCCACCGGTGCGGCCGGGTGAGGGCGTGGGACCGCGGTGTGTCACCGGTAGCCGGCAGTCACCTGATAGACGAGCGTCGTGGCGAGGATGGCACCGACCAGCCCCATCGCGACGCCCATCGGTTCGCTGACCAGTCGGTAGAGGAGGACGGCGGCGGCGATGTCGACGGCGGCGAGCGGCACGGCGTGTCGCGGCGGGCGGGCAGTCGCGTCCATACACGGTCAGTCGAGTGCCCCCCGCAAAACCCCTCGTAAGAGTCAAACGGCGGTTGTAGTCTCTCAGTAGCCCAGGTGCAACAGGAGGTTGGCGGCGATGGCGAGGACGCCGACGCCCATGATGACCGCGAGGAGCGCGAAGGCGGCCATCCACCCGAACAGGTCAGCCGTCGACCCGGTGACGACGCTCCCGAGCGCGCCGAGCGTCATGTAGACGGTCCTGACCAGTCCGAACCCGGCCCCGCGCTCGGCGTCGGAGAGGACGTCGATGAACCGCGACTGGAGGGGCGCGCCCCAACTCATCGCCACGCCGATGCAGACGACGGACGGGACGGCGGTCGCGAGTCCCTCACCGACCACGAGCGTCCCGAAGCCGACGACGCCGAGGCCCATCGCCCCCGCGACCACGATGTCCCGGGAGTAGTAGTCCGAGAGTTGCCCCATCACGGGTTGGGTCGCGCCGTGGACGACGAAGTACGCCGAGAACAGCAGGCCCGCCGTCGTGGTGGAGAACCCCCGTCCCTGTTCGAGGAAGGCAGGCAGGAACGAAGCGACGGCCTGCCACGTGAACGCCCCCAGCACCGCGAGCACGACGGTGTAGCCGATTTCGGGCCGGGAGAGCAACTCGACGATGGGGCCGACGGTGAGGCGGTCGGCCATCGGCTGGTCGGGACGCTGCGGTTCGCTCGTGCGGATGCCGAGGGCGAAGACGACGAACGTGGGGAGTGCCACGGCCGCACCCAGCGCGAGTGCGGGCCGCCAGCCGAACTGTGCGGCCACGGCCGCCGCGGCGATGGGCGTGACCAGTCCGGCGAAGGGGCCGCCCGCGACGTGGACGCCGATGGCGCGGCCGACGGCGTCGAACTGGCGCGTGATGAACGTCACGGCGACGCTGTAGTGCAGCCCCGTGGCGGCCCCGAGGAGGACGGCTCCGACCAGAAACAGGAGGTAGGTCGTCGAGAGCGTCAACACGAGGCTGAACACCGTCGTCCCTGCCAGCGCGGCGAGGATGACTTTCCGTTCGCCGAAGCGGTCGCCCAAGACCCCGCTCGGGAACTGCGTGAGCGCGTATGCGGCCCACATCCCCGTGAGCGCGAGGCCGATAGCACCGTTGCTCGTCTGGAAAGTGTCCACGATGTCGGGGACGACCGGACTGATGACGAGGCGAGCCACCATCGTCGCGGCGAACGCGAGGGTACAGAGGAGGAGGACAGTGTACCGGTAGCCCCAGTTCACGGGCGGGCTTGCCAACCGGCGGGCAAGACAGTTGCGATGCTCAGGCCGGGACCAGCCGGTAGCAGTTGCCCGGTCGGTCCTCGGTGGCGCGTTCGGCGTAGTAGAGCGCGTCCTCGCGGACCAGCACTGCACTCGTGGCGTGGCCGTGCCCGTTCGCCAGCCACCGTGCCCGACCGGTGTCGGCGTCGACGGCGTACATCGTGCCGTCCCACGACCCCGCGAGGACGGTATCCGGCGTCGCCGTGAGCGACCCGATGACGTACCCGTCCGTGTCGAACTGCCACCGCTCCTCGCCGTTCGTGCCGTCGAGGGCATATATTCGGCTGTCGTGGCTCCCGACGTAGACGGTGCCGTCGGGGGCGATAGCCGGCCCGGTCATCACGTCCGACCCGGGTTCGAAGGTCCACACCTCGCGCCCGTCGTCGAGGGCCACCGCGTACACCGTGTCGTCCCACGACCCGAAGACGGCGAGGCCGTCGGTGAGGGCGACCGGTCCCTTGATTTCGCCGTCCGTCTCGAACGTCCACGCCCGTTCCATCTCGGGGAAGGTCCATCCGTAGCAGACGCCGTCGTTGGCCCCGACGACGAGACGGCCCGCCTCGCGGTCGATGCCGATGGTCGAGTGGGGGTGGTTGGTCGGACGGCCGTCGTACCACGCCACGTCGCCGGTCCGGGCGTCGACGGCCGCGACGCTCCCGCTGGGGTCGTAGTACTCGACGGCGATGTAGCAGTACCCGTTGTAGTAGACGGGGCTGGACCCGATGGCGTCGCCTAGTTCTGCGCGCCACTGCCGTCGGCCGGTTTCGAGGTCGAAGGCGTACAGCGCGCCGTCGTAGGCACCCACGTAGGCACTCCCGTTGGCGACGGCGGGCGTGCCGTGGATGCCGCGGGTCGTCGGGTCGACCGAACTCCTCCAGACCACCTCGCCGTCGGGCGTCACGCGCCGGAGGTCACCGGTGTCGGCCGCGACGAGAACGTCGCCGTCGGGCGTGGCGACGGGCGTGGACTTAGCGGCGGTGTGGTCGCCGCGGTTGACCGGAAGCGACCAGTCCACCGTCACCGCGTCGGGAACGGTCGCCTCGACGTACCCGTGGTTGCGGAGGCCGCCCTGAAACTGTGCGAATGCCTCGGTGTCGAGTGCGGTGTCCGCGAGCGGTTCGAACTCGTGTGCGGCCCGCGGCGGGCGGGCGGCACACCCCGCGAGGGCCGTCGTGAGACCGGCACCGGCGAGTCGGAGTGCCTGTCGGCGCGAGGGCATCGGTCACCCGTCCGACCGGCACCGACTAAAATCCCTCAGTAGTCGCGGTCGTACTCGGGGTCCCGGTTCTCGTTGAACGCGGCGACGGCCTCGTGGTGTTCGGGGTCGGTGACACACTCCCACTGGTAGGCGATGGCGCGCTCGCAGTAGTCCTCGAAGCCGCGCTCGGAGTCCACGAGGTCGTTCGTCCGCCGCACGGCCGTCGCGGGGAGGGCGAGCAGTTCCTCGGCGAGGTCCGTCGCGGCCGCCAGCGGGTTCTCGGCCTCCTCGACGGCGAGTCCCAACTCGACGGCGTCCGCGGGGTCGATGTCGCGGCCCGTGAGCAGGTACTTCTTCGCCGCCGACTCGCCGATGAGCCGCGGGAGCAACCACGCGCCGCCGTCGCCGGGGACGAGGCCGACGCGGACGAACCCCTCGCGGAACAGTCCCTCCGGGCCGACCACGCGCATGTCACAGGCCAGCGCGAAGTCACAGCCGGCACCGATGGCCGGACCGGGCACCGCCGCGATGCTGGGCTTGCTCGTCTCCCGCAACTGGCGCACGACGTTCTGGACGGTCCAGAGATACCCCGCGTACTCCTCTTTGGGCTGGTCGCCCCAGTCGGGCATCTCGGTCACGTCGGCCCCGGCACAGAACGCGCCGTCCGCGCCGGTCAGGACGATGACGTACACCGAGTCGTCCTCGCGGGCGTCGCGGAGTGCCTCGTTCAGTTCCAACAGCGTCTCGCCCCGGAAGGCGTTGAGCACGTCCGGGCGGTCGATGGTGATAGTGGCGATACCGTCTGCGACCTCGTACTGAACGTCCTCGTACATCTGGGGCGTACAGACCGGGCGCGACTACTTGAGTGTGTGGCCCCGGTCAGTCGGTGTCAGTTCCCCAGAAACCACCGTGTTTGGTCACGGTGAGGTCGTCCGTCACGCGGACCCGGCAGGCCAGTCGGAGGGCACTGTCGGGCGAGTGCGGTGGGACCGAGAGGCGGAGGCGTTCGCGGGTCGTCACCACACCCGCGTCGCCCTCGATTTCGACTGCACAGGTGCCGCAACTCCCGAGGCCGTGGCAGGACAGCGCGCGGGGGCCGTTGTGGACTGGCGCGTCGGCTCCGAGTAACACGTCGCGCAGGACCGCCCCGTGGTCGCACTCGATTTCCTCGCCCGCGAACTCGACGGTTGGCATCGACGACTCGTAGGGGGGCCACGCTATTGTACGTCCGGGTCAGAACGTCCGGAGCGAAGCCGACCCGATGCGCACGTCGACGAGACTGCCCTCCGGGTCGCCGTCCTCCGTCCGGTACGCCGCGGCTTCGGGGTCACCCGTGTACGTCTCGAAGATGCGACGCGCCACGGCCTCGGTTCGGTCCTCGTCCGCGACGACGGTAGCCGTGCCCCGGAGCGTGACCAGCCAGTGTTCCCCGTCGGTGTGTTCGATAGCGGCGGCGACGCGCGGGTTCGCGCGGACGTTGTCGAGTTTCTGCCCGCCGGTCAGGATGTGCAGGTGGCCGTCGGCGTAGTCGTACCAGACCGGCGCGACGTGCGGGCGGTCGTTGACCGAGGTTGCGAGGTTGGCCGGGAGCGCGACTCCGGCGATGCGGTCGGCGACGGCGTCGGGAACACTCATGCCGGTCGTTCGGCCGCGGGAACTATCAGCGTGTGGTCGCTCGTGCAGTCAGTCGCCCGTGGCCTGCGGCGGGTCGGCGAACCACTCGGTGAGGTCCGTCGTCGTCAGGATACCGGCCACCTGTCCGTCGTCCATGACGGGGAGGTGGTTGATGTCGTTCTCGCGCATCCGGGCGGCGACACCGGACACCGGGTCGTCCGCGTCGACGGTGACCACGTCCGTCGTCGCGTACTCGCCGACCGGCGTCTCGCTCGGTCGCCGGTCGTCGGCGGCCATCGCCACGAAGTCAGTCGAGGTGACGATGCCCGTGGGCGAACAGTCCTCGTCGATGGCGACGACGGATTTGATGCCTTGCTCGCGCATCGCGTGCCCGACATCTGCCGCGTTGTCGTCCATCCCAATCGTCAGCATCGGCGACGTCATGAGGTCGCCCACCCGTGTCTCGTCCATACACCTCATCGTGGCCCGTGTTACATAACAGCACGGCCACCGGCACTATCGGCCGGGGTCGGTGACCACCGAGGATTTATCCGAATCCAGTCCTGCGGTCCCAGTGAGGTGTGAGAACATGTGCCATTCACACGGGTTCGACACCGACTGGACGCGTGACCACGACGAGGAAGAGGCGGAGAGCGACGACGAGTTGCCGTCGTTCGCCACGGAGGAGGCGGGAGACGACGTCGAAGTGCTGACCGACGGCGGCGACGAGGCGTAGCCGTCTCCGCGACTGGTCCGTGTAGTCATCTCGATTTTTCAGCCGTACAGGACCGACAGCACCGCCGCTCGAATGCGGGTATCGGGCGGCGCGTCCGCTCTGCGGACGGGAAATCGGGAGAAACCGCCGCCGACCTACGAGAGGTCGGGGACGAGGGGGGCGTCGGCTTCCGTGAGTACCAGTTTCGGGGCTATCGACGTACTGTGGGCGCGTCCACCGTCAGTCTGGACGCGGCGCGTGGGCATCTCCGGAACCATCGGGTCAAGTCGTCCGTCGTCGTCTGTCTGCAGCCGTTCTGTCATGGTACTCACGGACTGTCTCTGTCCGTACACACCGCTCAGGCTCGCACCCACATAAATTTCATGGACTTTCATTATGATAGTGTCTGCCTAGCACGGTCGGGGCGGTCCCGGCCGCTACGGGACGACGACGATTTTCCCGACGATACTCTCCTCCATCACCGCACGGTGGGCGTCCGCGGCCTCTTCGAGGGAGTACGTCCGGTCGACGGTCACGTCGAGGCGGCCGTCGGCGAGCAGGCGGCCCAGTCGGGCGAGAATCGGTCCGATGTTCGGCGTGTCGGGCCGGGCCGCGAGGTTCGACATGCTCATCATGTGGAGGGCGAGTTCCTTCGAGCGCGCCGCCCCCGCGTCCGAGAGGGCCGCCTCCGTCCCGGCGATGACGACGACGTGGCCGCCGTAGGCCGAAACCTCGGCGTCGAACTCGTAGTAGTCGCCGGGTCGGTGGTCGAGGACCGCGTCCGCGCCGCCCGTCGCCTCGCGGGCGGCCGCGAGCAAGTCGTCGCGGGTGTAGTCCAGCACCGTCTCGGCCCCGAACGTCCGAACCACGTCGTGGTGTTCGGGCCGTGCCGTGGCGACGGGCGTCGCGCCGAGTGCGTCGGCCAGTCCGACCGCGACGTGACCGACGCCGCCGTTGCCGCCGTGGACGAACGCCGTACTCCCCGGTTCGAGGCCGGCGTGGTCGACGAAGGCCCGCCACGCGGTGACGCCGGCCAGTGCGACGGCCGCCCCCGCCTCGAAGGAGACGCCGTCGGGTAGTGTCGCCAGCAGGTCCGTCGGGACGGCGGCGGAGTCGGCGAACGACCCACCGGAGAAACGGTCGACGTGCAGCCCGGTCGCGAACACCCGGTCGCCCTCGGCGAAGGCGTCCACGTCCTCGCCCACGGCGTCGACGACGCCCGCGAGGTCCGACCCGGTGGTCTTGGGCATCGTCGGAACGCCCCACTCGTGGTACTTCGCGTCGACGGGATTGACGCTCGCCGCGCGGACGTCGACGAGTACGTCGCCGGGGCCGGGGTCCGGGCGCGGTATCTCTTCGAGTGTCAACTCGTCCGGTCCGCCTGCGTCGTGGTATCGAACAGCGCGCATCTACGGGAACACTGGCGCGAGGGAGGTATAGGTTCCGCCGGTCGGTTCGGGAGGGGAACACATTTCGGCTCTCGCCGGGTTGCACCCGGTACGATGGTACTCGGTGGTGTCGTGCCGGACACGCCGCTGGCGAACGTCGCCGTCATCGTCGTCGCGACGGCGTTCGTCTGGGTCGGGAGCGGATGGCTCGAATCGGCCGCAGAGAACCTCTCTCGACACTACGGTCTCCCGGCCGTCGTGCAGGGGTCTCTCGTCGTCGCCGTCGGGTCGAGTTTCCCCGAGTTGGCGAGCGTCGTCTTCACCGCCCTCGCGGGCGTGTTCGACATGGGCGTGGGTGCTATCGTCGGGTCGGCCATCTTCAACGTCCTCGTCATCCCCGCGCTGGCGGGTATCATGACCGACGACGCCGTCGAGGCGAACCGCACGCTGGTCTACAAGGAAGCCCAGTTCTACATGATAGCCGTCTCCGCGCTCCTCATCACATTCGCGCTCGCGGTCATCTACTTCCCCACCGAGGGGGAGAGCCTGCGCGGGACGATAACGCGCCCGCTCGCCCTCATCCCGGTCCTGCTCTACGGGCTGTACGTCTTCATCCAGTGGCAGGATGTGAGCGACTACGAGAGCGACGACGTGGGCACTGTCGACGTGCGGCGTGAGTGGCTGAAACTCCTCGGCGGCCTCGCCGTCATCCTCGTCGCCGTCGAGCAACTCGTCGGGGCCGTCGAAAGTCTGACCGGGACGTTCGGCATCCCCGTGTTCCTCGCGGGTGCCGTCGTCGTCGCGGCGGCGACCAGCCTCCCCGACACGCTCATCAGCGTCCGCGCGGCCCGGACCGGTAAGAGTGTGACGAGTCTGGGCAACGTCCTCGGCTCGAACACGTTCGACTTGCTGGTCGCCGTCCCCGTCGGCGTCCTCATCGCCGGGAGCGTGGCCGTCGACTTCGCCGTCGCCGCCCCGATGATGGGCGTGTTGACGGTGGCGACCATCCTCCTCTTTACCGTCCTGCGCACCGACCTCTCGATGAGTTCCGCCGAGTCCTACGTGTTGCTCGCCGCCTACGCCGTCTTCGTGGCGTGGGTCGGTGCCGAAGCGGCCGGCCTCACGAGCGTGTTACGCGGGGGCTAGACGGCAGGTTCCCGCTCAGTAGAACGTCTCGCCCGTCGTGGCCTTCTCGACGAGGAGGTCACACGGGAGGTTCTCCGCGAGTTTGTTCGTGTCGTTCTGCCTGCTGGCCACGTCGGTCAGCGTCTGTAGCACCGCATCCGCGCCCACTTCGTCGGCCTTCTCCAGCGGTCCCATCGGCCAGTTGCCGCCGAGACGCGCGCCGGTGTCGACATCTTCGACGGTCGCCACGTCGTTTTGCACCATCTTGGCCGCCTCGTTGACGATGGGTGCCCACACCTCCAGCGTGTCGACGCCCTGTCCGGCGTCGACCGGAATCTGTGGCTCGTCGCGTTCGTCGTACTCGTAGTACCCGGCGTCGGCCTTCCGGCCGTAGCGACCCTTCTCGTAGAGTTGGTGGAGCAGGGGGCAGACCTCGGTGTCGTAGGCCATCGGCCGGTCGTCTTCGAGGTGGTCCCCTTCGCCCTCGACGCGAATCTGGATGCCGCCGGTGTAGTCGGCCAACTCGAACGGCCCCATCGGGAACCCTTCCTTGTACTTCATCGCCGAGTCCAGTTCCGTGATGGAGTACTCGCCGCGGTAGACCATCCACGCCGGAGCTTCGCCGTAGGGTCGCATCAGCCGGTTGACGATGAACGAAGGGATGTCGATTTTGCACCGGATGGGCGTCTTCCCGAACGACTCGATGAGGGCCTCGCCGGTGTCGCCGACACTCTCGGGCGCGTGTTCGGTCATGATGACCTCCACCAGTTCCATCAGCATCGGCGGGTTGAACCAGTGGGTGCCGATGACCTGTGCGGGGCGGTCGGTCGACTCGGCCAGTTGCGTGATGTTCAGCCCGGAGGTGTTGGTGGCGAGAATTGCCTCCTCGGGGGCCGTCTCGTCGAGGTCCGCGAAAATATCCTCCTTGACGGCCTGCTGTTCGACGGCCGCCTCCGTCACGAAGTCGGCGTCCCCGACGGCGGCGTCGAAGTCGGTGGTGAAGGTGAGGCGGTCGCGGGCGGCCTCGACTTCCTCCCGTGTCGCCGCACCGTTCTCGACGGTCTTGTCGTAGGACCACTCGACCTGCTCTCTGGCGTCGGCGAGTTGGTCCTCGTCGATGTCGTTGACCGCCGTCTCGTAGCCCGCGAGCGCGGCGACGGCACCGATGCCGCGTCCCATCTCACCCGCGCCGATGACTGCCACCGTGTCGATGTCGTCGATATCCACGACCATACAACACCCTCACGTGGCCCGCTCATAGAAGTTGTGCGAGTTGTTCTCACAGACTAATGTTCGTCCGTCGGGACTGTTCGTGTGGCCCGGGTGTTGGCGGCTCGAAACAGCGGCCGTCGTGCTGACGCGTCCGTTCCGGGGACACGGAGAGTGTACGGAACACCGCCGGCGCGCTACCTCCGTCTCGTCCGTTTTACAATACTCTACAACACCGCCGCGAACACGAGCGCGTAGAAAAAGACCATGGCAGTACCGACGAGCAACAGCCAGAACGGGCCAGTGATGAACGACAGCGTTCGGACGAGAAGCCCGATGCCGACTAGAACCAGCGCGAGGAAAACGCTCAGGCAAGCCGTCAGCGGTCGGATAATCCGGGTCGAGGAGTCGGCTGTACGCTCGTCGTCTGTGTACTCACCAGTAACGAATCTGATACCTTTGAGCCCGAGGTCGTTTCTCAACGCCATCCGCTCGATAGTCCGTCGGTAGTCGGACGTTTCCGCCGAGGGTTCCAACCAGTACACCGCGACGAAACGATACAGCCCGGACAGCAGCGACAGTGTGTTGTTCATTTGGTCGACTGTCGACCGACGGACCTCACCGACGATTTTGATTCCGATTTCGCCGTTTACGCTCAGGTCCGCCGCGTTCGACCCGCTGTGACGCTCCACGATGTCTCGGTCGAGTATCGAGTCGGTTTCGTCGTTCAGTTCCTGTTCGAGGAACTGCTGGAGTTGGTTCGGGGTACTCTGGTTGTCGCTGCCCGTTGTCTCCCAGCGTTCCAGTAGGTCGACGACCGCTTCGAAAGTCTCTGTCGGCGTGTCGTTAGGAGTGGGTCGCTCCGTGCTTGTCGAGGGCTGCTCATCCATCTTCCCCCACCTCAACCAGCGAGCGAACCGTAGGCTCGTCTGCCTCGTCGAGCGTGACCCGGTAGTCGAGAGCGCGGCCGAGTATTCGGAGGTTCCGGGTTTCGGTTGGGTTGTTCCACGTGTAGAAAGCCAAGTGGCCGTCACGGCGCACTCGTTGTGCGAGCACGTACAGCAACTTGTACGTCTTCTGGACTGTCGAGCGTTCTACGAGCGTCGGGACAGAGTGGACACAGATGCCTGCTGTCGTCCCGTCGGGCAACTGGTCGAGCGCGCCGATGGTAGCCTCACCTACTGAAGCGGTCTCCGGTTCGACGTTCCTGACCGACGTCTCGGCAGGAATCTCGCTGGCCAGCAACGGCTCCGAGTCGGCAGTACAATCGAGGACCGTAGTCGGTGACTCGTCGTCTGCGTCCGTCGCGAGTTGGACGAGTTGCTTAGGGGCGATATCTAAACTGACGAGCAGGCGTCGGTCGAACTTCTGGAGGTGGGACAGTGAGAACTGGAGCGTGCCTCGGTCGGTCCCGTCGACGGCGAGTACGTTCGTCCCGGGTGTGAACGGAACCGTTCCGTTCTCCGCGGATGACGGATGGTCCTTCACTGTTCACCGTCCGTGGAACGGAGCAACGCGCCGACATCCTCCGCGCTTAGTTCGTCCGCCACCGACAGTTCGTCGTCGATAGCGTCGAGCTCTTCTTGAAGACGCGTGTACTCCTCGCTCGCAGCCAGTTCCCGCCCGCTCAGGTTCTCCTCCAGCAGGCTGATTTTCGAGGCGATTCGGTAGTGCCGTCGCATCGCCTCGTCGTGTTCCGCACGGCGAAGCAAGGTTTCGGTGAGTGACAGCAGTTCTTCCTTGTCGACCGGTTTGACGACGTATTCGTCGAACCCCATCGACACCACGTCGACCGATGGTTTGACTGCAGTCACCATCGCCACCCCGGGGTCGGACGAACTCGACCGGATGTGTTCGAGAACTTCGTCGCCGGTCGTATCCGGCATCCGCCGGTCGAGCAGGACAACGTCGACGCTCTCGTCGAACAACTGGATGGCGGCCTTACCGCTGTAGGCGACCAACACCTCGTGAGCTTCCGAGAGCCACTTCGCGTAGAAGTCGGCGAGTTTGCGTTCGTCCTCGACGACGAGGACAGTCGACGATGGTTGTGTGTCACCCGTCATGATCGGGGCCTCCGAGAGGGCGTACCGCAACCGGGAGCGTGGATACCGAGTACTCGGTCAGAGACATGTTATTAGTTAACACGTGTCGATTATATACCTGCTGACGGTATCGAGCGGTGAGTTCAGCCAGCCGACGGCCCCGAGCGTCCAACAGAGGCGACCCCACAGCAGGACGGTCCCGTCGCGCTGAAACGGCTGGCTCCCCTCCCTCCGGGTGAATGGTACACGACCGGATTCACGCCCGCGAGCCGACACACGACCCGGAGAAGTGGCGCGTCGGCACGATAGCAGACCTGACAGCGCGCGACGGTCACTGCGTCGTCACCGTCTCGACGCCCGACGGCGAGTCAGTCGAGTTGGTCGTGACGGTCGCCGTCCGCGAGTTGTTCGTCGGTCGACTCGACATCGAACCGGACGAGTCGCCGGTCGGCGAACGCGTCTGGTTTCGGAAGAAAGGCGGGCAGTGAACCAGAGCGGACCGATACCGGGACCCGGCGTCGTGACTGGCCGGTCAGCGTCCGAGAAGTAGTCCATCCTGGATTCGAACCAGGGTCGAAGCCCCCAGAAGGCTTCAGGATTGGCCACTACCCCAATGGACTGCTGTCGTCGCCGGTGGCCCGCACCGTCCGGCTATCTCTGGGTTAGCCACTGTGAGTAATATGTGTTGCGGAGTCAGTTCCCGCCCGACTCGGGCGGGGCATGTCACCGAACGGTCGCCACGACGGGGTTCCGGGCGTTCTATAATCGTGTCCGTCCTACCGTCGGTATGGGCGATACCCTTCGGCAGGTCGCACTCGGCGCGTACGTCCTGTGGCTCGTCGCCGTGGTGTTGGTCTTGGCCGGCCGCTACTCGGGGTTCCCGACGCTCCCCGGGACGCTCACGGGCGTCGTTCTCGGGACTGTGGTCTTCGTCGGTATCGGCGCGGCGCGACTCCTGCGGACGGGGTACCGGCGGTTCGTCGACTGAAGACGCGGAGCCGCCGCCACGCAGCGAGCAGTCAGTCGGTAGCGAACGTGTCGGCCGCCGCGACGGCGTCGGCCACCGTCTCCGCGAGCGTCGCCGGCGTCGGCAGGGCCACGTCGGTGGTCGGGTCGGGCATACCGCCAGTTGTGAGCCGCGAGGGCGTAGTCGCTTCGGCTGTCCGGGCCGACGGGCGGCTACCGCTGTCCCGCCGGGATAGCTATATATGCCACCGGGGTGAGAGTGACTCCCGTGACAAAGTACAGCACAATCGAATACGAGCGGACGGACGCGACGGCCCACGTCCGTCTCGACCGGCCGGACGCGATGAACGCGCTGAACGCCGAGATACTCGGGGAGTTCGAGGACGCCATCGCGCGCGCCGAGGCCGACGACGACGTGCGAGTCGTCGTCGTCGCGGGCCACGGCCCAGCCTTCTCCTCGGGCTACGACATCAGCGGTGCGGGCGAGAAGGGGTCCGTCGACGACCGCATCCTGAACCAGCGGAGCCACCTCGAAGCCGTCTTCTCGGCGCGCAAGCCGGTCATCGCGGCCGTGGACGGGGCGGCACTCGCGGGCGGTTGTAACCTCGCCATCGCCTGTGACCTGACCTTCGCCACCGAGCGGTCGGAGTTCGGCTACCCGGACATGCACTTCGGGGAACCGCCGCCGAAGTTCGTCCTGCCGTTCGTCGCCAACTCCCTGAAACACGCCCGGGAGTTGCTCTACAGCGGCAAGTCCGTCGACGCCGAGGAGGCACGGCGGATGGGGCTGGTCAACCACGTCGTCCCCGACGGCGAACTGGGCGCGGCCGTCGACGAGGAGATAGCCCGCATCCGGAAGACGCCGAGTGCCGGCGTCGCCGTCGTGAAGGACATGCTGAACGACGTGCAGGAGACGCAGGGGTACCGGCGGTACGGCCGCGTCGACGAGTTCATGGGCACGCTCACGATGGAGTCGGAGACGGCGACCGAGTTCCGCGAACGCCGCGACGAGGACGGCTTGCAGGCCGCAATCGAGTGGATGCACGAGACGGACAAGCCGTAACGTGCCGCCACTCGGGCGACCCAAACAGGTATGCGGCAGGCGCGAGAACCGGTGGTATGCTCGAAGTCGGCGATACGGCACCCGAGGTCAGCGCGCAGAACCAGCACGGCGAGACGGTCACGCTCGCATTCGACGACCCGACGGTGGTGTACTTCTATCCGAAGGACTTCACCGGCGGGTGTACCATCGAGGCGAACGATTTCGAGGACGCCCTGCCGGAGTACCGGGACGCCGGTATCGACGTGTACGGCGTCTCGATGGACGACGTAGAGAGCCACGCGGACTTCGCCGATGAGGAGGGTGTCTCCTTCGACCTGTTGGCCGACCCGGACGGCGAGGTGTCCGAGGCATTCGGTCTGGACACGGACGAGGGGTACACCGACCGCCGGACGTTCGTGCTCGCGGGCGGGGAAGTCGCGGCCGTCTACGACCCGGAACTCGCGGACCCGGCGGGCCACGCCCGTGAGGTCCTCGAAGACACCCGCGACGAGCACGTCGCCGGCGAGTAGAGACACAAACGGCTCTTTTCCCGTTCAGAAGGTTTACCCCGATAGCCTCGGCAGAACGAGGGGATGCCCTCCATCGAGACGACCGGTTTGACCAAACGCTTCGGCGACGACGTCGTCGCCGTCGACGACCTCGATTTGACCGTCGAGGAAGGAGAGGTGTTCGGCTTTCTCGGCCCCAACGGGGCGGGGAAGTCGACGACCATCAACCTCCTCCTCGATTTCATCCGGCCGACCAGTGGGACCGCCCGCGTCCTCGGACTGGACGCACAGGACGACCCCGCCGCGATTCGGCGACGGGTCGGTGTCCTCCCCGAGGGGTACGGGTTCGCCGACCCCCTCGTCGGCCGCGAGTACGTCGAGTGGGCAGTCGAGACGAAAGACGCCGACGACGCCCCCAGCGACCTGCTGGAGCTGGTCGGCCTCGGCGACGCGGGCGAGCGCATGGCCGCCGACTACTCGAAGGGGATGCAAGGGCGGCTCGCCTTCGCCATGGCACTCGCCGGCGACCCGGACCTGCTGATTCTCGACGAACCCTCGACCGGACTGGACCCCAACGGCATCCAGAACATGCGCGAGGTGGTCCGGGAGCGCGCCGAGAACGGGACGACCGTCTTCTTCTCCAGTCACATCCTCTCGGAAGTCGAGGCGGTGTGTGACCGCGTCGGCGTGATGAAGGAGGGCGAACTGGTCGCCCTCGACAGCATCGAGGACCTCCGCGAGAACGCCACCGGCGGGGCGACCATCCACGTCGAGTGTGCGTCGCCGCCGGGAGACCTCGGCGTCGCGGGACTCCCCGGCGTGACCGGGGTGACCGTCGAGGGCCGGACGCTCACCGTGGAGTGTGCCGCACCGAGCGCGAAGGTGGACGTAGTGACCCACGTCGCCGAGCGCGCCGACGTACGGGACATCCTCTCGGACACCGTGTCGCTGGAGACGCTGTTCAACGAACTCACCGAGGGCGGCCGCGACGCGACGACGGCCGACCCAGCGGAGGCCGTCCGATGAGCGTCCTCGGTGTTGCGCGCCGTGACCTCAAGAGTGGCCGCCGGTCACGCGCGCTGTGGGCCTTCGGCACCCTGCTGGCCCTGCTCGTCGGCGTCGTCGCCTTCGGCTATCAGGGCTACCGGGTCTCGCCATTGCGGACCGTCCAGCAGTTGTTCGACACGCTGGTACTCCTGCTCGCGGTTCTGTTGCCAATCGTCGCGCTGGTGGCGAGTTACATGGCCATCGCCGGGGAGCGCGAGAGCGGCGGCATCAAGTTCCTGCTCGGTCTCCCGAACACGCGCCGGGACGTGTTCCTCGGGAAGCTCCTGAGCCGTCTGGTCGTCGTCTGGACGGGCATCGCGTTCCTGTTCGTGGCGGCGACGAGCCTCGCAGTCGCGCGCAACGGCGTCCTCCCGGTCGGGATGGTCGCGGGACTGTTCGCCCTCTCGCTTTTGTACGCCGGTGTGTTCGTGGCCGTCGCCGTCGCGCTGTCGGCGGCCGTCGCCTCGAAGAGCCGCGCTATCGCCACCGCCGTGGGGGCCTACTTCGCGCTGGTCGTCCTCTACGTGGTTCCCGGGATTCGTATCACCACCGTCGTCCAGTGGGTCCACACCACGGTGTTGGGGATGGAGCCGAACCTAAGGCTCTACAACGCCGTCACGTTCACAAGCCCGCTCGTCGCCTTCCGGAAGGCGGCCAACCTCGTCCGCCCCGAGGCGTTCCAACGGGAGGTGTTCCGCCGCGCCCCCGACGCCGGCGAGGTGCCCGCGTACCTCGGCGACGAGATGGGCGTCGTCGTCCTCGCCGTCTGGGTCGTGCTACCGCTTGCCGTCGGCTACGTGCGGTTCCAACGGAGTGACCTCGAATGAGCGTCCGAGAGACGCTCGGGAGCCAGCGCGTCGCCGCCGCGCTCGTCGTCGTCGGTGTCGCGCTGCTGGTCGCCCCCGCGCTCGTCCCGGTTCAGCCGGTGCTGTCCCACGACACGGGTCCGGGCACGTTCGAGAACGAGAGTCAGATGGCCGAGAACGGCTACACGACGGTCATTGCCTACGAGAACCTCTCGGCACGCGGGCAGGAGTTGTACGTGAGCGCGCTCGAAAACGGCGGTCGGTACACCGTGCCGGTCGGACAAGGCGCGCCGGAGTTCAGCTATCCGACGGCCGGCGAACTCGGGGAGATAGACGATTTCGAGGAACAGCGCGCGCTCCACAGCGTCGTCGTCGAGCGGCCGCCGGACGCGGACCTCCCGCCGGCCGACGAACCGGTCGAACGGGTCGAAGACCTCGCCGAACGCCGCGAGGAGTACCGAGAACGGGCCGCCGAGGAAGGCGAAGCGACGCCCGAACCGGACCCCGACCGGCCGAGTCTCGACGAGCGTCGCCAGCAGACGGCCCGGTACGACGTGATGTCCACCGAGACGGCGTCCCCGCCGCTGACGGCCACTGGACCGCTCGTGCGACTGCTCTCGGCGTGTGTCGGCATCGTCGCAATCGGCGTGGGCGGCTATCGGCGGTCGTTACCGTGACCCTCGCTGTCAGTCACTCGGGCAGGATGCCGCCGTAGTACAGGAGGTGCGCCCCGGCGGCGACCATGCCGACGCCGAGGGTGCGGACGCGCCGCGTCGTCGCGTCGCCCGGGACGAACTCGACGCCGAGGACGGTCCCGTAGCCGGTTCGTGCGGCCCACAACAGAGGACCGGGGGCGACGAGGTGTGCGATGCCCGCCGCGACGAGAAGGAGGCCGGCGGGGCGTGCCCCGGCGTCGGCAGCCGTCAGCGTCTCCGCGACGAGACCCGAGGCGGGTGTCGGCTCGGACATACTCGGATGTCGGGTCGGACGCCTATACCGGCGGCGACTCCGGCGGGTGTCGCCGGGTCAGGGTGCCCGCTCGCCCGCCTCGACGGTCGTTTCGAGCCAGTTCTCCTCTGGCGGGAGCGGGCAGGAGAACGTCTCGCTGAACGCACAGAACGGCGAGTACGCGAGGTTGAAGTCGACCGTCACGCGGTCGCCGTCTTCGAGGTCTCCCTCCGGTTCCAGTTCCATGTACCGGCCCGCCTCGTAGGTCGCTTGGCCGGTGGTCTTGTCCCGGAAGGGAACGAAGATAGCCGCCGATTCGTCCGTCTCCTGCCGGTAGCCGTGGAGTTCGTACGTCTCGCCGTCGAGTTCGAAGTCGAACGTGAGCACGCGGAGGTACCGGACCGTCCGGCCGTCGGTCGTCTCCATCTCCCGCGGTTCGGGGTCGTCGTGGACGCGAACGGTCGCCTCGACGCGGTAGTCCGGGTCGGGGTCGAAGTAGTCGAGGCCGTCGAAGTCGTCGCGTTCGTCCGGTGGAATCGGGGATTGGCGGTGTTCGGCGAGGAAACTGTCTTTCTCCGCACGATTCTCTCGGAGGCGGTCGGCCCAGTCGTCGGTCATACCGAACGGTACGCGGAGGGGCCGTTTCAGTCCGGCGGGTCCGGGCGCGGGGACGACGCCAGCCACCGAAACGGGCAACCGGGGGTAGCCCCAAACAGTACCCATGACGGACCGGTACCCCGACATCGCGTCGGACCGCGTGACGGATGGCCCGTGGGAGGTCGTCGAACGGAGCGAGGACACGGTGTTCCGGACGCCGATGGCGACCGTGACGGGGCACACGGTCGTCTACGAAGACACCGCGCTCCGGGACGCCCTGACGGCCGCCGAGACCGGCGACGCAGTCGGGGCGACGGAGGCGGGCGGCGACCACCTCGTCTCGCTCGACCGGGACGACAGCCCCGGAATCCAGCGGTTTCTCTTCGCGACGCGACTCTCGTTCTCGCCGGGACTCCCGCCGGGCGTCGGACCGGCATCCATGCGGCCGACAGTCGTGACCGAGGCGCGGCGGTCGTTCGCCGACGACCTACGAGCGCGCGGCTTCGAGGACGTCGACCTCGGGCGGAGCCAGCGGTTCCGGACCGACACGGGCGACCGGGCGCGACTGACGAAAATAACCGCGACAGTTCCGCTCACGGGGGGCGACAGCGTGGACGTGGAGGCGTGGCTGGCAGTCTGGACGCGGGGCGGGTCGTTCCGCATCGCTGGCGGGGCGTATCCGGTCCGTGGACTGGACGCGCTCCTCGACTCACTCCCGGCGGACGAGCGACCCGAGACGAACCCCGGCGCGTACCGCGACGAACTGCTGGATTTGATACGCGCGGTTCGCTGACCGGGCGGCTAGCCCGACGCGTCCGTCTGCACTTCCGTCGGCGTCGACGCCTGTGCCTGTGCGTCCGCGAACGACGACTCTGGCAACAGCGCGGCGACTTCCTCGGCCGAGAGCAGGCCGATGAGTGCCCCCGGCTCCCCGGAGACGAGGAACACGCCGACCTCCGTCACAGAGTCGTCGACGGTGATGCCAGATTCGTCCTCGGCCCGCGTCTCGAAGGCGTCGGTGGCGTTGTTCAGGATTTCGGTCTGTGCCTGCTGGAGTTGCTGTTGGGCTTCCTGCCGGCCGATTTCGTTGGACTGGAGTTGGTCACGGATTTCCTGCTGGCGTTGCTGGAGTGCCTCCCGGTCGGGTTCGACTGCGAGGGTCACGGTGGGTGACCCGTCGCCGCCGCCGTCACCGTCGCCGTCGGACTGGTTTTGGAGAGCGTTACAGCCTGCGAGCGAGAGGGCCGTTCCCGTCCCGGCGACTTTGAGGAACCGTCGGCGCGGCGTCGTGATTTCCATGCGACTGTTCGGGGCAGCAGGTGCAAAAGGGCTGGCTTTCGTCGGCAAGGTGCCAAGATGCCCGGCAGGTTAGGCGTCGAGCGTCGCCGCGAGTTCGTCGCGTTCGTGGAGTTGTTCGAGGATGTCGCTCCCGCCGACGAACTCGCCGTCGACGAACGTCTGGGGAATCGTCTCGCGGTCGCTGTGTCGTTGTAGTGCCTCGCGGTGGGCGTCCAGCGCGTCGAGGACGTTCACCGTCGCCACATCGTCGCGGTGTTGCTGCAGGAGACCGAGTGCCTTCCGTGAGTAGCCACACTGGGGCATCAGTTCGGTCCCTTTCATGAACAGGACGACGTCGTGCTCGGCGATAGCGTCGTCGACGCGTTCGCGGACTTCCTCCGGCGAAAGTTCGGGTTCGGGGTCGAAGGCCATACCGTGTCTGTGTGTGCCACGGGTAAATGTCCGTCGCCACTCACTCCTCGCGTTCGGCGGGCGTGTACGTCTCCAGTTCGATGGCGTGGATGTCGCGCGTCAGGTGCTCGCCCAGTGCGTCGTGGACCAGTTGGTGGCGGTCGACGAGTGTCTCGCCCTCGAACGCCGGTGAGACGACGACGGCGCGGTAGTGCTGGTCGTCGTCCGGGTCACGCGGTGTCGTAACCGTCGCGTCCGCGTCCGACACGCCCGCCTCGATGAGTCGGCTGACTTCAGCTTCGTCCATACCGGACGGAAGCGGGCCGGGGCCATCAACCTGTTGTGCTCAGTTCTGGCGGTTCTGTGGGGGGGTATCCCCGGGTGGGGCGGCGTCGACCCAGTTCGTCTCGTCGAGGACGATGCCGGAGACGACGGCGGCGACTTCGCGGGCACTCGACTCCTGCTCGAAAAAGGAGATGTTGCCCAGCGAGTCGCCGATGGACCGGCTCACCTCCGTCGTCGGGAGCGACGAGTCACCGACGATGGACTCGACGGTCCGGGTAGCCTGCTCGTCGAGTTCGCGGTAGGCCGGGCCCGCGAGTTGACTCCCGGCCGGAAGCAGGTCGTAGGTGACGGCGTACCCCTCCTCGTACTGCTCGACGGCGAAGAACGGAGCACCCTCCGCCTGTGCGCGCCGGTACTCGTCTTCCCGTGTCGGTTGGTCCGGGTACAGCGGAACGTCCGACGGAGCGTATCCCTCAGTCACGGACACACATACGGGCGGGACCGGTATGTACCTTGTTCCGAGTCCGGCAGCCCCGACACGCCGGCCAGCAACCGATACCTCCTTACCCGCGAGGGGACCACTGACGCGCATGTACGTCGGTAGATTCGTCGTCGTGGCACCGGACCGAGCAGCGTACCGTGTCTCCTCTCGGTCGTTCCCGAAGCGCGAGGTACTGGCGCGGTCGAACGGCACCCTCACCGTCGTCCCCACCGACGATGCCGAGGAGACGGACAACCCCTACATCTCGTACAACTGCGTCCGCACCACCGACGGGGCGGCCGTCGTCGGCAACGGCACCCACGTCGACCCCATCACGGAGAAACTCGGTCTCGGCTACCCGCCCCGAGACGCGCTGGCCGAGTCACTCCTCGCGCTCGACTACGAGAAAGACGACTACGATACGCCCCGCGTCGCGGGCGTCGTGGGCGACGGTGAGAGTTACATCGGGACCGTCCGCCGTGACGCGTTGCTGGTCGAGGCAGTCGAGGAACCGACGCTGGTCGCCACCTACGAGAAGGACAGTCCCGAGGCGTTCGGCCTCGACGCGACGCAGGCGAACGAGATAGCGACGGAAGTGCTGGGGCTGGAGTTCGAGCACCCGGTCTGTGCCGCCGGCGTGACCCGGACGGACGACGGGTTCGAGACGGGCATCGACAACGGCGCGTAACTACTCGTAGTGTTCTTCGAGGTAGGCGACGATGTCGTCGCTCTCGTACAGTGCTTCCCCGCGCGAGTTGTCCACGAGGTACGGAATCTGGTCCTCGCCGCCCAGTTCCATCATCTCGTGGTAGGTCTGTTCGTTGGTCACGTCGCCGCCGCTCTTGCCGCCGAGGCGCGGGTTGTGGATGACGTAGGAGACGCCGAGGTCCGACAGTTTCTCGCGGACTTTCCCACAGTACGGACAGGTTTCGGACTGATACAGTTCGAGCATACCACAGAGTACACGCCGCGTGGGGACATAAACCACAGGCCACAACGCCGCCGCAGTTTCACGCTCACAGTTCCTACACAGGAAGGAATTGACATCGTCGGTGCGCGGGAAAGGGTTTTGCGCGTCGGCCCGTAGGTGGTAGGCGATGCTCGAAATCGACCACATCGCCGCGGCAGTCGAGGAGTTGGCCCCAGCAATCGCCGGAATGGAGGCAGCCGGTGCGGAACACGTCTGGACCATGGAGAGCGAGGAGTGGCAGTACGAGACGGCGTACATGCTCGGCGGTGACGACATGTTCACGCTCATCACGCCGACGAGCGACGACTCCTTCATGGCCGACTACCTCGCCGACAACGGCCCCGGCCTCCACCACATCGGCGTCAACGTCGACGACCTCGAATCGACCGTCGAGACGGTCATCGCGGAGGGCGGCGAGGTCATCATGGAGGCCGACATCCCCGAGACACGGAAAGAGGCGACCCTCCATCCGGGGTCGTGGTTCGGCCTGCAGGTCCAGTTCATCGAGTGGCACGACAGCGTCGGCCCGGCGGCGCGCGACCACATCGAGGCGATGCGCGAAGCGAAAGGCGAGTAGCGACGGACCGGTCGCCCGTCTCAGTCGAACGCGCCGGCGGCCCGCATGTTCTCGATGTCGGCGTCGCCGTAGCCCATCTCTCTGAGTATCGTCTCCGTGTCACCGCCCAGTTCGGGCGCGTGGCCGATGTCCCCGGGCGTCTCGGAGAACTTCGGGACCACGTTGGGAAGCCAGTGCGTGCCGAGGACGGGGTGGTCGCGGACCTGTACGGCGTCTTGCGCCTGTACCTGTGGGTCCGCGACCATCTCCGCGATGTCGTTGACGGGCGCGGCGGGAATCGGCCCGTCCGCGGCGTCGAAGGTATCCAGCCACTCCTCGGTGGTGGCAGTCCCGAAGACGGCTTCGAGGTCCGCGTGCAGTTCCTCGCGGTGAGCGAGGCGGCTCTCGTTCGTGCCGTATCGGTGGTTCGGGTCGGCCCACGCCTCGCGGTCGATGGTCGCACAGAACCGCGCCCAGTAGTCCTGCGTGAGGTACAGCGCGATGTGGTCGTCGGCCGTCTCGAAGAAGTCGTTGGGGGCGAAGGCCGCGCCGTAGTCCGCCTCGTAGTCGTCGTGTCGCTGGTCGCCCGTGTACTCGGCGAGGTGGTGCCCGAGGAACGACACCATCGTGTCGAGCATCGTCACGTCCACGCGCTGGCCGGACCCGCCCGTGGCGCGGGAGAACAGTGCCATGACGGTTCCGAGCGCGGCGTAGAGGCCGGTGCTCATGTCCGCCACGAGGACGTCCATCGTCCCGAAGTCGTCGTCGCCGATTTGGGAGGCAAAGCCGGAGATGCCCTGAATCATCGTGTCGACGGCCGGCCGGTCCGCGTACGGACCGTCGCCGTAGCCCGTAATCGAACAGTAGACGAGGCCCGGGTTCAGCTCCCGCATCGTCTCCCACCCCATCCCGAGCCGGTCCATCGACCCCGGCCGCATGTTCTCCAACACCACGTCGGCGGACTCGATGAGGCCTTCGAGGGCATCTTTCCCCTCGTCGGTCTTGAGGTTCATCGCGAGGCCCTCCTTGCTCGTGTTGTAGTTCAGGAAGCGGTAGGTCAGGCCGTCGGTTCCGTGTCTGTCGTACGGTTGCGGGCGGGCACGCACCGAGTCGCCGACGCCCGGCCGCTCGACTTTCACGACGTGTGCACCCATGTCACCGAGGAGTTTCCCGGCGAACGGGCCTGCGATGTTCGAGGAGAGTTCCACCACGTCGACGCCGGCGAGTGGTCCGTCACTCATCGCTCCACCCCGCCCGGGTGCTTGCTGTCGGAGACTGCATACCCCGTGGTGTGTGACCCCCGAACATATACTGTTGGGGCAGATTCAGGCCGAAGGTGTCAGGATTTAACCGCGTTCGAGGCGGAGGGTAGGTATGGACATCGGGGTTATCTCGGACGTCCACAGCAACGCGGTGGCGTTCGAGGCCGTTCTCGCGGACATGCCCGACGTGGACGCCTACGTGTGTGCCGGCGACGTGGTGGGGTACGGGCCGCATCCGGCCGAGTGTCTCGAACGGGTCCGGGCTCTCGACGCGCCGACGGTCATGGGCAACCACGACCGGGCGGTCGCCACCGATACCGCCTTCGCGTTCAACAGCATGGCCCGCGCGGGTGTCGAGTACAGTCGCGCCCAGTTGTCGGACGAACAGCGGGCGTGGTTGGATGGCCTCCCGAACGAACGCGTGCTGTTCGACGGCCGCGTGAAAGTCGTCCACGGTCACCCCGACGACCCGGACCGGTACACCTACCCGAGCCTGTTCGGCCCGTCTCTCATGGAAGACGAGGACGTACTCGTACTGGGCCACACGCACATCCAAGCACACGAAGTCTACGACGCGGGCGTCGTGATGAACCCCGGGAGCGTCGGCCAGCCGCGGGACGGCGACCCGCGGGCGGCCTACGCGGTGCTGGACCTCGATTCGCTGACCGTCGACGAACACCGCGTCCGCTACGACATCGACCGCGTCGAACACGCCGTCGCACAGACGGACCTCCCGGAACAAATCGGGTCACGGCTCAGAGACGGGCGGTAACCCGGCCTTAGTCGGCGCGTCAGTCGTCGAAGACGCCCTGAATCAGGCCGAGGGCCTGCTCGCCGTCCTCCCAGTCGACGAAGACGGCGACGGACGTGGCCGAGGTGATGACGTCGTGGACGTTGATGCGCTCGTCGGCAAGCGGCGAGACGATGCTGTCGACGATGCCGGGTTCGGTCTGGAGTTCGCCGCCGGTAACTCGGATGACGGCGTAGGGGTCGTCGACGGTGACCGACGAGAGCGTCTCCGAGTCGATGACGCCCTCGTGGAGGACTGTCTCTGCCGTCTCCGACACGCCGCTCTTGAGGTAGAACGTGATGGAGTCCATCCCCGAGGAGACTGCGTCGATGTTGATGTCCTCCTCGGCGAGCGCAGAGGAGAGTTCCGCGAGGATGCCCGGCCGGTTGCGGATGGCGCGGCCGGCGATGGTGATACAGCAGAGTTTGTCCTCTTGGAGGTCGATGAGGTTCTCGAACTCGCCTTCGATGCTCGTGCCGCCGGTCATCAGGTCACCGTGCTGGTAGTGGACGACCCGCACGTCCATGTCGGCGTCCTTGTAGGTCAGGGCACTGGGGGCGACGACTTCCGCGCCGCGGAACGAGAGGTTGCGGAGTTCGTCGACGGTGATTTCGCCGACATTGCGCGCACCCTCGACGACCCGGGGGTCGCCGGTCATGACGCCTTCCACGTCGGTCACGATGACCACCTCGTCGGCGTCCATGTACTTGCCCATCATGACGGCGGTGGTGTCGGAACCGCCGCGGCCGAGGGTCGTGACGTTGCCGGCGTGGTCCTGTGCGAGAAAGCCCGTGATGACCGGGACGAGGTTCTCGCTCGCCATCCGGTCGGCGAGGGCCTTCCCCCGCCGGCGCGTCTCCTCGACGTCGACTTCGCCGTGTTCGTCGGTGATGACCGGCCACTCCTCGGTGCCGGGTTCGAGGAAGGTTGCGTTGACGCCGCGGGCGGAGAGCGCGCCTTTGAGCATCCGGACCGACGTTCGTTCCCCCATGCTGACGATTTCGGCTCGGTCGGCCTCGTCGGCGTCGTACTGTATCTCGTCGAGGAGGAAGTCGGTGGTCGACCCCATCGCGCTGGCGACGACACCGACTTCGTGGCCCGCCTCGACGGCGGCGGTGATGGAGTCTGCGGCCCGGTTGACACGGTCACCGTTCCCGAGGCTCGTCCCGCCGAACTTGGCGACTACACGCATCCGACCACCTCGTCGAGTGTGCGTACGTGGCTCATATCCCCTGCGTTGACGATGGGAGGGAATAACTGTGTTCATATTTTCTTCGGCACCGCGGCCGGAACCGACGAACCCGGTATTTGGCTCCTTCGGTCGCTCCTGCTCATTCAATCAGTCGGTAGTTTCGGTCCCCTAGGTGAAGCGAATGCCTTTGAACGGGTGGGGAGTACTTCCAACATGGGACTGAGACGGCAGGTCGGCGTCTTCGTTATCTGCAGTATCGGCCTGCTGCTGGCTGGTGTCATTCTTTTCGATATGTACGCCGACTGGGCACTCGAAGGAAAGTCGCTGTGGTCGACGGTCATCGAGAACGCGCTGCCCCTCGGTTTGGCACTCGCGTTGCCGACCGTCGGGTTCCGGTTAGCACGCAGTGACTTCGAGACGGAGTACGTCGTGTCGGTGGCATGGTGGACCGCCGTCGGATTTCTCATCATGGGCGGTGTCGCCAGCACCGTCATCGGCTTCCAACTGCTCCAAGGCGAGTTGAAGCCACAGGTACTCGCCGTCCAGACGACCATCGTCGGTACGGTCGGCGGCTTGCTGGTAGGATACCGGACCGCGAACCTCCGACGGGCACAGACGCGGGTGAGTGCCGAGAAAGAACGCTGGCAGTCGCTGTTCGAGAACGACTTCACGAGCATCGTCGACATCAACGTCGTCGGGGAGAAACTCGTCGTGGAAGCGACCAACGACAGGTTCGATGCCCTCGCCGGCGTGACCGCAGAGAACGCAGTCGGGCGGCCACTGTTCGAGGTGACTGAACCGTACGCCGAGGACGCCGAAGCGACCCTCCGCAATCACATCGTCGAGGGCCGTCTGTTCAGCACTGAGACCTCCTACCGGACGACCGAGGGGACGAAACATTTCAAACTCAGGCTCGTGCCCTACAACGACGGCCGCGCGTTTCTCATCTATCAGGACGAGACCGATATCATCGAGGCACAGCAGGAACTCGAAGCCGCCGTCGACCAACTCGAACGGTCGAACGAGCAACTCGAACAGTCGAACGAACAACTCGAACAGTTCGCGAGCGTCGTCTCGCACGACCTGCGCAACCCCCTGAACGTCGCCCGGTCGACGGTCGAGTTGCTGACTGCCGACGCCGACCCGGACGCCGCACCCGTCGAACACTACGAGCGACTCGACTGGGCACACGAGCGCATGGAGACGCTCATCGACGACATGCTCGCACTCGCCAGACAGGGCAAGTCGGTCAGCGAGGTGGAGGCGGTCGACCTCGGGGCACTCGCGGCGGAGTGTTGGCGGACCGTCGAGGCCGACGACGCGACGCTCAACATCGCCGTCGAGAAGACCATCGAAGCCGACCCGAATCGGCTCCGGCAGTTGTTCGAGAACCTGTTTCGGAACAGTATCGAGCACGGCTCGACAGACAGTCAGCGTTCGTCGAGTGCTGACGGCAGCGTCGAGGACGGTTCCGGGAGTGACCGGTCCGCGGGCGACGCCGCGGGTACGGGAGTGACGATTCGCGTGCTGGAGATACCCGGCGGGTTCGCCGTCGCAGACGACGGGCCGGGCATCCCCGAGGACGAGCGCGACCACGTGTTCGAGACGGGATACACCACGGGCGGTGGGACCGGGTTCGGCCTCAGCATCGTCGCGGACATCGCCGAGGCCCACGGGTGGGACGTGTCGGTCACCGAGAGCGAGGACGGCGGCGCGCGGTTCGAGATAACCGGCGTCGAGACGGTGTGAGGGCGGGGCGGGACAAAGGTTTACCTTGCCGAAAGCCAAGCCACAGTATGGAAATCCGCGACGCCGTCGAGTCGGATGCCGGCCGTCTCGCGGAACTCACCGACGCCCCGGCGGACGTGATGCGCAACCTCGTCCACGACCGAACCGTCCGAGTCGGCGAGGAGGACGACGACATCGTCGGGTTCGTCAGTTACGACGCCCGCGAGAAGACGGTCCACGTCACACAGATAGAGGGTACGCCGGAGGTCTGTAACCGCCTGCTCGACGAACCGGTCCGGTTCGCCCGCGGCGAGGGGATGGCCGTCGAGTTGCTCGTCCCCGAACCCGACGAGGACGCCCAGACTGCCGCCGACAGCGCGGGGTTCGACCGGGTCGGGTCGGGTCCCCGGTTCGACGGCACGCCGACGGTGAAGTACCGACTCGAGGGCTGACGGTCAGGCGAACTTCCGAATCGTCAGTTCGAGGTTCTGGAGGTCGAGAATCGGAGCCATCGCGGTGTCCGGGTCGATGTTGACGCTCTTCTGGAACTCGGTCTGGGCCTGCCAACACCCGGAGTTGATGGTCAGGACGTTGTGGTAGGTACCGTAGCCGAACTTGTGGACGTGGCCGCTGTGGAACACGTCCGGCACCTCCTCGATGACGAGGTGGTCCGCCGCTTCGGGTGCGAGGCGGGTGTGGCCGCCGAACTGCGGGGCGACGTGGCGTTTCTTCAGGAGGTGCGACATCGCGCGGTGTGGCTCGTCGTAACTGGCCTTGTCGTCGGGGAGTTCCGCGATGACCTCGTCCAGCGAGACGCCGTGGTACATCAGCACGGAGACGCCCTCCACGTCCACCGTCGAGGGGTTCGCGCTGATGCGGCAGTCGTGGGCCGACATGATGTCGCGCAACTCCTCGTCGAAGGGCGGTTGTGGCTCGGCGAGGCGGACGGCGTCGTGGTTGCCCGGTATCATCACGATTTCCATGTCCCCGGGGACCTCCTTGAGGTGTTCCGAGAACGCCCGGTACTGGTCGTAGATGTCGACGATGTCGAGTTCCTCGTCCTGGTCCGGGTAGACGCCGACGCCTTCTACCATGTCGCCCGCAAGGAGTAGGTACTCGACGCCCTCGGCCTCGTCGGTGTGGAGCCAGTCGGTAAAACGGTGCCACGCCTCGGCCATGAACTCCTGACTCCCGACGTGGACGTCGCTGACGAGGGCGGCACTGACTGCACGGTCCGCGGTCGAGGGCTGGTACGTTCGTGGGATTTCTGGAAAGTGGATGTCGTCGACGAACAGGATGCCGTCCCCGTCGGTGTTGTCGTCCGAGAGCGTCCCCTCGACGGCGATAACCTCGTCGTGGAGCAGTTCGCCCACGAGGTCGGCGATGTCGCGGTCCTTCATCACGAGACAGGGGTAGGTCCCGTTCGTGTCCTCCAGTTCGACCAGCCAGTGGCCGCTGGCCGTCGAGCGGATGTCCGAAACCATCCCGACGATAGCCGCCTCACTGCCGCCCGTCATCGCCGACAGCGTGTCCGTCGGGCGGTGGTTCACGCGGCCGCGCAACTGGCCCGACAACTTCTCGTAGCGGTCCCGGAAGACGGAGACGAAATCACGGTACTCGCCGGTCCCCGTCGAGTGTGTCAACCCGTCCACCACGTCGAGAGCCTGTTTCGACGTGTCGATGGCGCGCCCCCCAGTCCGAGTGGGACCGTCGACGACGGCCGTTCCCCCCTCCGTTTCGACTGGAGCGACACCCCCGTCTTCGGTCGGTTCAGGTGGTTCGCCTCCAGTCGAAACGGAGGGGTCCGGGTGTGGCGTGTCAGTGGGTCCGTCCGACTTCGACGGTTGAGTTGTTTCGGTTGCGTTGGCGGCTCCTTCGGCGTCGAGAACGGTTCTGACGTGAGCGGTGGAGAGGACGAGCGTGTCGTCCGGGACCGTTTCGAGTGCGCGTTCGAGCGCGTGCTCGGGGTCCGGTGCGTCCGCCAGCAGCGTGACGGCCTCGCGTTCGGCGTTGTAGCCTCGTTCGGCGAGGACCCCGACGATGCGGACCGGCGTCTCCAGTGGCACGACCGTATCTGTGCTCGCGGAGATATAAATCGTTCCGAACCGGGACAGCAGAAGGTTCAAGCGCGACCCCCGACTACGACGCGGCGATGAACGACCACGGTGACGAGGACGACGGCGGGTCACCGGACACCGCCGACCTCGGACCGCGCGTGGACACGGTCGACAGCCAGTCCAACGGGGGACGGGACGAAGAAGAGGCACCGCGGCCGGAGCCGGGCCCGGACCCGGAACCGGGCACGAAATCGTCGAACGGCGGGGACGGTTCGCCGCTGCTCAACGACGTGCTCAGTAGCATCTTCGCGGTTCTGGGCATCGGTATCCTCCTCTTTGCCGTCAGCGGCGTCTGGCCGCCGATGGTGGCCATCGAGAGTCCCAGCATGGAACCGAACATCGACACCGGAGACCTCGTGTTCGTGATGGACGAACAGCGGTTCCCCGGCCCGGGTGCGGTCGACGACACCGGCGTCGTCCCCGCCGACACCGCACGGGAGAACGAGTACCTGCGGTTCAACCGCCCCGGCGACGTCATCATCTACGAACCCGACGGGAGCGAACGGGCGACCCCCGTCATACACCGGGCCGTCTTCTGGGTCAACGAGAGCGAAGACTGGTACGACAAGGCGAGTGCGGAGTACCTCCCGGGGGACGCCGAGGACTGTTCCGACTTGCAGTACTGTCCCGCGCCACACGGTGGGTTCGTCACGCTGGGCGACAACAACGGCGGGTACGACCAAGTGGTCAACCCGAGCGCGGTTTCGGAACCAGTCAAACCCGAGTGGGTCGTCGGCACCGCCGAATTCCGGATGCCCGGCCTCGGGTGGCTTCGCCTCCGGTCGGTCGGCGGCTAACGGTACAGCTCCGGGCGTGCTGTACGCGGGTGGAAAGTGGACGCGAGCGGGGAGTCCGCTCAGTTATCGAACCGCGCCTGGACGAACGGCTGGACGTCGTCGATGTCACCGAGCCGTGAGTCGGAGAGGAGGACGGCCTCCGTCTCGTCGATGGGCACCGAGAGGCTGATTTCCTTGGTCCGCCCGTACCGGCCCTTCGAGACGACGACGGCGTTGACGATGCCGAGCATGTCCAGTTCCGAGATGAGGTCCGTGACCCGCCGCTGGGTCAGCACGTCGGCGTCGATCTCGCCGCAGAGGCGTTTGTAGATGTTGAACACCTCGCCCGTGTTGGTGTTCTGGACACCGTTTTTCTCCAAGAGGATGATGGCGAAGAGGACGAGTTTCGACTGCGTGGGGAGAGTCCGAACCACCTCGACAACCCGGTCGAGTTCGATTTTCTCCTGTGCCCGGCGAACGTGGTCCTCTTCGACGCGTTCGGTCTGTCCGCGTTCGGCGAGTTCGCCCGCGGTCCGCAGGAGGTCCAAGGCCCGGCGGGCGTCCCCGTGTTCTTGGGCCGCGAACGCCGCACAGAGCGGGATGACGTCCTCCGAGAGGGCATCGGCCTCGAAGGCCACGTCCGCGCGGTGCTGGAGGATGTCGCGCAACTGGTTGGCGTCGTACGGCGGGAAGACGATTTCCTCCTCGCCGAGGCTGGACTTGACGCGCGGGTCGAGGAAGTCGGTGAACTTCAGGTCGTTCGAGATGCCCATGATGGACACCCGCGACTTCTCCAGTTCCGAGTTCATCCGCGAGAGGTTGTAGAGCGTGTCGTCGCCGGACTTCTCGACGAGTTTGTCTATCTCGTCGAGCATGATGACGACGACGCGTTCGTGGTAGTCCACGGCGTCGAAGAAGGAGCTGTACACGCGGTCGGTCGGCCACCCCGTCATCGGCACCTCCTCGAACCCGTCGCGGTCCGTTTCGAGTGCAGCGATGCGGTCGTCGATGTCGGACACGGACTCGATGCCCGTCCCGTCGTCGAACTCGCCCAGCGCGTCGAACTCGGTGGTTTCGGTGAGGGCGGCGGGGTCCTCGTCCGCGCGCTCGCGGAGGTTTTCGAGGCGGGCTATCTGGTCGTCGATGACCTCGCGGTTCTTCTGGATGAACTTGTTTGCCAGTTGGGCGAGGACGCGATACTGCGTGTCGGTCACCTCGCAGTTGATGTACTCGACCTCACAGGGCACTTCGTACTTCTGTGAAGTCGTCTCCAACTCCTCGGAGACGAACTTCGCGCTCGCCGTCTTCCCCGTTCCCGTCTTCCCGTAGATGAGGATGTTCGAGGGTGTGTCCCCGCGCAAGGCGGTCACGAGGATGGTCGCCATGTTGTTGATCTGTTCCTCGCGGTGGGGAAGCTTGTGCGGCGTGTAGGAGGGACGCAGGACTTCCTTGTTCTCGAAGATAGGCTGGCCGCTCAGGAGGTCGTCGAACAACCCACGGGACGCCTCGTCCGGATCGTCGGCCTCGTCTATCTCGTCGAGAACCGTCTCGTCGAGTGAGAGTGTATCGTCTCCCCCTGTACCGCCCGCGTCCCCGTCGACATCCGATATCTCTGGCATGACATCGTCGAGTGGCGACTGGTCCGCGGGTCCGTCCCCCTCCTCCGACACACCCGCATCAGCGTCTTGTCCGTCCGATTCGTTCCCGGTATCAGTCATACAACCCCTCCGTTTCGAGTGGAGAGCGGTACCGTTCAGCCCGCAAGCGCGCTTGAACCGGCCATAGGCATCCGTTCGTGCGAATTCGAGATATCCGGCCGGTCCAGTTGAACCACCTGAACCCGTGGTTGATTCGGTATTAAATATTTCGATTGTTGAGGGGTCACAGGAGGGCAATTGGTTACTATATCGGTACGTTTCCCGTGGTACCCGTCGCGCGGAGCGGGCCGAGAGCAACTGTGGCACGGGACACCCTGGTAAGTTCGTCGTACCGCACCGTCGGACCGCGCGGCCGGTTCGCCGGGGCTGCGCAGTCGACGGCGAACACGCCGCCGCTCTCTCACCGAACTCCCGCAGTCGTGAGCGATGGTTCCGGATGTCGGCCCGGACGGTTCGGGATGGTTACGGGACTGTGCCGTGTTACCAAGAGCCGGTAAGGCAACCCCCCCACCCCTTCGTTTCAGGTGGAACGGCGTGAAGAGGGGGTGGGGGGACCCCCCAGGTTGGAGGTTTCTCTAGTAAGAACAAGATTTAATATGGTGTTTGTGAAACAACACCCGTAGAATAGAGAAACTCTATTTATCTGTCTGTTCGTGTACTAGTTGTGTACTAGAGTGCTGTGTACGACCGTCTAGAGTTGTCTTCCTAGTGGTTCCGCTCCGCCCGGCGGTGTCGTGGTGGGGGCCCCATCCCCCACCGTTCCGTCGTTCCACTCGAAACGAAGGGGTGGGGGGGTCCACACTGAGCAACGATACCACGCCACACGGTCGTCGCCGCGTCCCCACACATCTCTTCACGACTCTCGGTCCCCCCCTGACCCTCGCCCACTCCTCGACTTCCAACTCATTCCCGACTCTCGGCCCCCCTCTCGACCCGAACTCCCGGCCCAGGGTCTCACCCCGGTCCGCGATACATACAGAAAATTAGCAATGCTCTGTCCGTCCGCGAAATGAACTCTCGAACCCCTCGCTATACACCGGTTTGACCCGAGTTGCTGCCGCCAACTCACGGCGGGACTCCCCGCCCGTTCGTGTCTGATTATTTGTGTATGTCTGACGTACACTTAAGTGAACACGCTCGGGAATTACCCGCAGAGCCCCTCTCACTGTACGAGAGGGCGGGAGGCCCCTAGGATGGGACTGATAACGGATATCCGAGATAGCATATCGTCGTTGTTCTCGGCCCAAGACCCGAAGCGGATCGGCATTTACGGGCCGCCGAACGCCGGGAAGACGACGCTGGCGAACCGCATCGCACGTGACTGGACCGGTGACGCGATTGGGCCGGAGAGCCACATTCCACACGAAACACGGCGCGCACGCAGAAAGGAGAACGTCGAAATCGAGCGCAACGGCAAGTCCGTCACCATCGACGTGGTGGACACGCCCGGTGTGACGACGAAAGTCGACTACACCGAGTTCCTCGAACACGACATGGAGAAAGAGGACGCCGTGCGTCGCTCCCGCGAGGCCACCGAAGGCGTCGCCGAGGCGATGCACTGGCTTCGCGAGGATGTCGACGGTGTTCTCTACGTGCTGGATTCGACGGAGGACCCGTTCACGCAGGTGAACACGATGCTGGTCGGCATCATCGAGAGTCAGGACCTCCCCGTCCTCATTCTCGCCAACAAGACCGACCTGCCGGAGTCGAACATCCGCCGTATCGAGAACGCGTTCCCACAACACGAGACGGTGCCCCTGTCGGCACTGGAGGGTGAGAACATGGACGAAGTGTACGACAAGATAGCGGAGTACTTCGGGTGAGCGACGATGGCTGAAGTGAAACAAGCGGACGACGGCGTCCAGATAGACCTCATCAGCGGCGAGCGCATGGAGGGAATGACCTCCATGGAGAAGATACGGATGATACTCGACGGGGTACACGAGGGCAACATCGTCATCCTCGAAGAGGGACTCTCGCCCGACGAGGAGTCCCGCCTCATCGAAGTTACGATGACCGAAATCAGCCCCGACGAGTTCACCGGTCTCGAAATCGAGACGTACCCCAAGTCCGGCACCTCGGACGGGGGCTTTCTCAACCGCCTGATGGGCAAAGAAGAGACGAAGAAACTCACGGTCATCGGTCCGGCGAACCAGATAGAGACGCTTCACAAGGACGAGACTCTCATCAGCGCGTTGGTCTCGCGCAAATAATGCCACACCAGTGTACGAACTGCGGCCGCGCGTTCGAGGACGGCTCCAAGGAGATGCTGTCGGGCTGTCCCGACTGCGGCGGTAACAAGTTCCAGTTCCATCCCTCCGGTACCCCCGACGAGGACCCGGACCCGGCGGCGGAGCCACCTGAGCCCCCGACACCCGATAGCTCCGTCGCCCGGACCGTCGGGTCGGCCGCGGCGACAGTCCGTGATTTGGTCGGGAGCGGGTCGACGCCGGAGGACCCTGCACCCGGACCGACAGCGGACCAAGAGACGACAGACACGCCGTCGGCTGGCGCGCCCGACCCGACACCCACCCCAGCGACGGAGGACACGGCACAGGCGGACGCCCGGAGCGAAGTCGTCAACCCGGACGAACTCCCCGGGTCGACGAACGAGCCGACGCCGACAGACGACACGGCTCAGACGGCGTCGGCCGAGGACGCGCCACGGCTGAACGCCAGCGACGATGCGGCCGAGGACGACACCGACCGCCCGGACCTGACCGACCTCCGGGAGGAACTCAACGACCAGTTCGAGAGCATCAAGGTCCTCTCGCCCGGCCAGTACGAACTCAACCTGATGGAACTGTACGACCGCGAGGAGTACATCATCGCACTGCAAGAGGACGGGCGGTACACCATCCAAGTGCCCGAGCGGTGGCACGACGACTGACGAAACCGCCTCGACTGTCGGTCCCCCCACCCCCGGATACCTTTTTGTCTCGTCGCCCGAAACCGGAGGGCGATGACACAACGCGATGCGTCGGACCGACTCAGGCTCGTCGTCCTCGGTCTAGTGCTGTTGTTTCTCCCTGTGCTGTTCGTCGCTGTCACACTCTTTTTCCTCCGTTTCAGCGGTGCCCTCGTCGTCGGCGAACTGTCCGCGCTCGAACTGGTCGAACTCTATCTCCTCGAACTCGTCCTGTTCGGCCTACTGACGTACGGACTCTACCGCGTGGCGACGCGATTGCTGACCACGATTCCCCCGTCGGACGACGACGACCGGAACACGCAGATACCGGCCGATTCCCGACAACCGACCGAGCGCGACGCGGAACGAGAGTAAGACGACCGGAACGAGGGGTCCCTCCCTCCTCACGGCTGAACGCTCGCGCTAATATAGGAATACAGACAAAAATGTTATGAGAGATGGCGTGAATCTCACCGGACGAGAACTATGCACACGCGCGAAACCACGCACCTCGACGAATGGGCCGCCCTCGTCGACGAGGAGGTGCCCGAAGACGCTCGGGAGTCCCAGCGGTCGGTCGAGTACGACTGGCAGACGGACTCCTCGTGACGTGGCGCGGGCGAAAAAACGGCTAGTCGGTTACTCCGCGATTTTGTCGTACTGCTCGGAGAGTTTGTCCGCCGCCTCGTCGAGGAGTTCCGTCTCGGCCTCGGTGAGGTCCCAGTCGACGACTTCTTCGACGCCGTTGGACCCGAGACGGACGGGGACGCCCAGTCCCACGTCGTCGTAGCCGTACTCGCCGTCGAGTTTGATGGACGCGGGCAGCACCTCGCCCGTGTCGCGCAGGACGGCCTCGACCATGTGGGCGACGCCCGTCGCGGGGCCCCACTCGGTCGCACCCTTGCGCTCGATGACGTTCATCGCGCTCTCTTGGAGGTCGCTCAGAATGTCCTCGCGCTCGTCCTCGGCGAACTCGGGGTCGCGGCCGCCGACGCGAACCTTCGAGAAGACCGGGACCTGTGCGTCGCCGTGTTCGCCCAGAATCGTGGCCTCGACGTTCTCGACCGGTTCGTCGAACCGCTCCGAGAGGACGTAGCGGAAGCGCGCGGAGTCGAGTCGGCCACCGAAGCCGATGACTTTGTGGCGGTCACGGGACCCGACCTCGTACTGGTGGCGGTTCAGCAGGTCCACCGGGTTGGAGGTGGTGATGGAGACGAACTCGTCGGTGTGCTCCTCCAGCGACGAGATGATGTCGTCCATGATGGGGGCGTTGTCGTCGGCCAGGTCGATGCGGGTCTGGCCCGGCGAGCGCGGTAGCCCCGCCGTGATGACGACGACGTCCGACCCGGCGGTGTCCTCGTACCCGCCCTGTCGTACCGTGGTGTTGGCGTCGTACGCGACGCCGTGGTTGGTATCTGCCGCCTGTCCGACTGTCTCGTCTTCCTTCTCGGGGATGTCGACGTACACGAGTTCGTCGGCGATGTCCCGCAGGGCGATGTTGTACCCCGCGGCCGCACCGACGGTGCCCGCCGCGCCCACTATGCTAACTTTCGTCATATCGCCTGAAACTGCTATCCGGGACGGATTAAACGCTTCCGTTTCGACTCCCAACACCAGTTTAGTTCCCCGAGAACACGGCCCACGCCCCAGCACAGTCGGCTCACGCACCCGCAACGCATTTTCGCCCCGACCTACTCCGTTCGAACATGAGTGACTTCGACAAGGAAGCCGAACGGGAGAAACTCCGAGAGAAGTACGAGAACGACCGGACCGACCGGGAATCGACCGAGCGGATGAGCGACCTCCTCCTCAAGGGTGCGACGATGACCAACGCCCACTGTGGCACCTGTGGCGACCCGATTTTCCGCCACGAGGGCCAAGAGTTCTGTCCGACCTGCCAGACCGTCCTCCGTGAAGACGGCGAACCGGTCGAGGGCGATGCCGAGGATGCCGCCGCTGACGAAACGGACCCCACGGACGCGTCCGCCGGGGCCGACCGACAGCCGCCGACCCCGAACGGAACCGACCCCGCCGAGACCCGCCAGTCCGGAGTCGCCGCCGACCGGTCCGCACCCGAAACAGGGGGTCGCTCCGAGCAGTCGGCACCCTCGACGACGCCGGGGACGACACCGCCCGGGACGCAGGCCTCCCACTCCGGCGGGACACCAACCCGTGGTCACACCCCCGACGAGTCCGCACGACAGCCGCAGACCCGGGGCGACACCGGGGCCACACAGACGCCGCCCGCAACGACGAAACCGGGGGACGGTACCGGGACACACACCCTCGACGCCGCCCGGGCGTCGCTGACTCGGACGGTGAACCGACTCGCCGCCCGTGCCGAGGAGAGCGAGGACCCGGAGCGTGTGCGAGCGTACCTCACCGCGACCGAAGCGGCCGCCGACGCCCTCGCCGCGGTGAACGACGCCGAGCGGTAACCCGCAACTAGTCATCTGACGAACCCCCTCGTTTCACCTCGAATCGGTATCTTTCGGACCCGAATCGCCTGGAATTCGAACGTTCGTGCCGGCGAGTTCGCGCCGCCCGAGCGTCTGACGCACGTCACACGCCCGCTCGGTTCGGCAAACGACGAAACCCCCCTGTTTCCGGTGGAACTCCCCCGGCGTTCACGGTTTCTGATGCTGTCGGTCGTCGCGCTGTCGGAAGCCGGGACCCGTTCGGACCCGCTCAGGCGTCGTAGTCGCTGCCCACCACGTCGCGGATGCGGTCGGCCGTCACCTCGCCGACGCCGGACACCTCGCGGAGGGCATCCGCGTCGGCGGTCATCACCGCCTCGACGCTCCCGAAGTGTGCCAGCAGGGAGCGTGCCGTTACCGGGCCGACTTCCGCGACGGACGCGACGACGTACTCCTGTTGTTCGGCCAGCGTCTTCGCGGACTTCTCGCCGTGGACGCTCACTTCGCGGTCCTCGTCTTCCTGTTCGCGCGTGGCGATGACCTCCAACAGGTCCGCCGTCTCGTCGGCACCCTCGGTGCGGAGGACGCTCGCGCCGAAGTCGACCACCAGTGCCGAGAGCGCGCCCCGGATGGCGTTGGGATGGACGTTGCGCCGCCCGTAGAGGTCCGACCCTTCGAGAATCACGACCGGCCGGGCGTAGTGGCGGCCCGCGTCGCCGACCTGCTCGAACATCGACCGGTCACCCCCGGTGAGCGTGTCGAGGAAGTCGCCGACTGTCTTGCGTTCGATGACGACCCGGTCCGAGAGGACGTAGTCCCCGACGGCCAGTGTCTCCAGACGCGTCTCGATGCCGTCCCGCGTCGAGAGATCACGCGCGATGGTCGAGTCCAACTCGCGCTGGTCGGCCACGACTTCGACAGTCTCGCCCGCCGGGTCCGCCTCGGCGACGACGCCCTCGGGGTCGCCGTGTGCCTCCTCGCCCGCACCGTTTCCACTGGAACCGCCTCCGCCGCTCCCCGCTGTCCCGTCGTCCCCGGCGAACGCTTCCAGACCGGACTGTCCGGTTGCGGGTCGGTCACCGTTGCCTGCGTCGCACCCCCCTGTTTCACGTGCAGTCCCGTCGCCGTCTCCCGAATCGCCGTCACCGCGACCACTTTCACTTCCCCCCTGTGTCTCGGCGTCGTCGGCGGTACCGTTACTCCGTCCGCCCTCGTCTTCGTCTCCACCCTCGTCGCCATCGGCCCCGTCAGCGTAATCGTCCACGTCGGTCTGTTCGACGAGGTCGGCCTCGATGTCGCTCGCCGCCGACTTCAACTCGCGGAGTTCCCGCTCCATCCGCTTCTCGTCGTTGCGGGACTTCCAGAAGTACGCCTCGTCTCGGGTGTCCTCGGCCAGCAGGACGACCACCTGTCCCTCCGTCTGGCGGCCGGTCCGGCCCTTCCGCTGGATGGACCGAATCGCCGTCGGGACGGGTTCGTAGAACAGCACCAAGTCGACTTCGGGCACGTCGAGTCCCTCCTCGGCGACGGACGTGGAGACGAGTACCTCGAACTCGCCCGCGCGGAAGGCGTCCAGCGTCTCCTGTTGTTGAGTCTGGGTCATCCCGTCGCTGCCCTCGGTGTCGCTCTGCCCGACGAACTTCCGCGTCTCGAAGTGTTCGCCCAGGAAGTCCGTCAGCGTCTCGGCGGTGTCACGGGACTCGGTGAAGACGATGACGCGCTCGCCGTCGTTCAGCCCCAGCGTCTCGGCGAGGAGGATGCGCGCCTGCCGGAACTTCGGGTGCAAGTCGTCGTACGCCTCGGCCCGACGCATCGCCTCGCGAACCTTGGGGTCGCTGACGAGTCGCTGGTCGGCCTTCGAGGCTCCCGAGGCGCGGGCGGCCTGCTTCAACCGCTCGAAGTACCGCCGCAGGGACTCGACACTCTGTGTCTCGACGTAGTTGACCGCCGTGTTCAGTTTCCGAATCTCGGCGTGGAGGCTCATCCCCTTGTACCCCTCCGACTGGTCGTTGTCCATCAACTCCCGCAACTTCCCCTGTATCCGGACCAACTCCTTCTCCGAGAGGTCGGGGCTCGTCTTGCCGGTGACGCCCATCTCCTTGAGTTTCCCCAGTCGGTCGGAAATCACGTCGTTCAGGGCGTCCCGCACCTCCAGCACTTCCTCGGGGAGTTCCACCCGCTTCCACTCCAGTTCGGTGTCGTGGGTGTACTCGGCCACGTCGGCGTCGTCCTCGGTCATCACCTCGACTTCCTCGATGCCGAGGTTCTCACAGACCTGCAGGATAGCTTCCTCGTCGCCGCCGGGGGAGGCACTCATCCCCGTCACCAGCGGGTCCCGCGCGTCGGCGTGGTACCGCTCTGCGATGTAGTTGTAGGCGTAGTCGCCGCTCGCGCGGTGACACTCGTCGAAGGTGAGATGTGTCACGGCCGCGAGCGAGATGCGGTTGCCCACGAGGTCGTTCTCGACGACCTGCGGTGTCGCGATGACGACCCGTGCATCCGCCCACAACTCGGCCCGGTCGTCGGGGCGGACCTCGCCGGTGAACACGACGATTTCCTCGTCGGGAATCGTCAGGGCCTCGCGGTAGAACTCGGCGTGCTGTTGGACGAGCGGTTTCGTCGGCGCGAGAAAGAGTGCCGTTCCGCCCGCTTCGTGGAGGCGGTCGGCGGTCACGAGCAGGGAGACGGTCGTTTTCCCGAGGCCAGTCGGGAGACAGACCAGCGTGTGGGCGTCGCTCGCGGCGTCGGAGAGCGTCGACTGGTAGCCCCGCCGCTCCAGCATCCCGTCGGCCAGCAACGGGTGCGTGACGTGTTCGACCTCGTCGGTCGCTGCCATCCTCCGACTCTATCCGGTGAACGGGCCTAAATCTTCGCGTACCGCGGCGGAAGTGGTCCTGCGGGGTAGTGCCGCCACACGGTCACCGCTCCCCGTCCGTCACCGGAGGTCCGGCGTTGTGACACCGGTATCGAGCCGTAGACCGCCGGTCCGCAACCGGACGTAGAGGGCAACGAGTCCCGTCCCGAGGACGACGGCACCGACCCCGAGCAAGCCGGCTTCGGGGCCGAACCGCCCGCCCGTGAACAGGTCGGGGCCGCGTTCCGCGACGGCGACCACCCGAACGCCGAGGTCCAGCCCACTCACCGGGAAGCCGTACACGCCGCCCTGAAACAGGTTCCACGTGACGTGAATCCCGACCGGAATCGCCAGTTCGTCGGTGAGGACGTAGCCCGACGCGAGCAGAACGCCCGCGAGCGTGATACCGACCGTGCTGGCCAGCGTCGCGTTCGGATTGGTCGCGTGGAGACCACCGAACACGGCCGAGGAGAGCGCGACGGCCAGCACGACGGCACCGCGTCGCCCGACCGTCCAGACGCCGTCGAACCCCTCCGCGAGGTTCGTCAGCAACCAGCCACGCAGGAGCAGTTCCTCGACGACGCCGACGGCGACGAACAGTGCGACCAGAAACAGGAAGTTCACGCCGAAGCCCCCGCTGGCGTCGGCCACGAACGTCCCCGTAACGCGTATCCACGCCGCGCCCAGCGCGACGAGGAACACGCCAGACATCAGTCCCGCACCCAGTGCCAACCCGAACGCCAAGTCCAGCCACCAGTCCCGGTCGACGCCGAACCCGAGGTCCGCCACCGTCCGGCGGTCGACGGCCACCGCGGCCACGAGCGTCCCGCCGCCGAGCCCCGCGTAGACGACGAACACGCCCAGCCTGTCCGCTACCGCCGACTCGACGGCCGACAGGACCACGCCGAAGCCCAGTTGCACGGCGACGGCGACGACGACCACGAGGACGAGACCGGTCACGACCCGGACGGGTGCGGTGGGCCGTCGCTCCGCCCGGTTCCAGACGAGTCGGACCAGCACCCCAAACACGCTCCCCTCCGTTGTCATGTGTGAGTCGTCGGTCGCCGGGGTGGTCAGTCCGGCGGTCCGTCACAGCGCGGGGAGGTAGGTGAGTCCCGCGGTCATCGCGACCGCGGCGACGACGGGGATGGTGAGGTTGTCGTCGACGACGTAGCCGCGAATCTGTGGCTTGACGCCGTCGGCGAGCGTCGCCGCCACCCCGCCCAGCACCGCCGCCGGGAGCGTGACGAACGGGACGGCCAGCCCCGTACACACCGCGAACATGACCGCGAGGACGTGGGGCCGTTTGACCGTCCGTAACTCGCCGCTGGACAGCAGGCCGCTCACCGGGTCGGCCAGCGTCAACATCAGGATGGCGGGTACCGCGACGTCCGGCGGGAAGAGTAGTCCCGTCACCGACCCGCTGACGACGTACATGGCGTAGCCCGCGGGGCTGTCCTGCTCGTACTCCCGGGTGAGTTTCTCGAAGATTATCCAGTCGAGACCGACGACCAGCCGGACGGTCTCCAACACGACGGCGATGGCGACACCCGCGAGTAGCACGTAGCGGACGTACGGGTCCCACGCGAGGTACTCCCAGCCGAAAAACCCCTCGTTCAGGAGGTACAGGCCCGGAATCGTCGCGCCGCTGGCGTGGACCAGCCGCCGCGCTATCTCGTTGGCCATCAGAGGTCGGCCACTGTCGCCTCACCCGACCGGAGGTCCGCGACGAGACCGGGGAGGTCGTCGACAGCGATGCGAGCCTGTGCCGTCGAGTCCCGGTCCCGGACGGTCACGGTGTCGTCGTCCAGCGTGTCGTAGTCGACGGTCACGCAGAACGGCGTCCCCACCTCGTCCTGTCGGCGGTAGCGGCGGCCGATGGACCCCGAGTCGTCGTAAGCTACCTCGAACCCCGAGGCGCGCAGTCGCTCCGCCACCTCGTGGGCGCGCTCGGCCAACCCGTCCTTGTCCATCAGCGGGAACACCGCCACCGTCGTCGGCGCGAGTTCCGGCGGGAGCGAGAGGACGGTCCGTTCTTCCTCCTCACCCGCGCTGTCGGTCCGGTAGCTGTGTGCGAGGACGGTGTACACCACCCGGTCCACGCCGAAGGACGGTTCCACGACGTGTGGCGTGATGTGTTCGCCCGACTCGGTGGTCTCCTCGACGGCGAACCCGGTCTGCTCGACCGGGACGGTGTAGGACTCGCCGTCCACCTCGACGGTGACGCTCTCGCCCTCGAAGGCACTCCTGTCGCGTTCGGCCAGCGTTTCGAGTGCGTCGGCCACCGCGCCCGCGTCCCCGCCGAACTCCGGCCCGAGGTAGGACATGTCCGGGTCGACGACCGCCCGTTCGACGGTCACGGGGTCGTCGTACTGCCGGAATATGGTGAAGTCGTCGTCGGCGTACTCGCCGTGTTTCGAGAGGTCGTAGTCGCCGCGGTAGGCGAAGCCCGTAATCTCTATCCAGTCCCCGCCGACTTCGGCCTCGGCGTCCCAGCAGTCCGCGGCGTAGTGGGCGAGTTCGCCCGAGCGGTGCTGGCGGTAGCGGAAGCGGTCCATGTCGACGCCGATTCGCTCGTACCAGCCCTGTGCGACGCCCAGATAGTAGGCCACCCAGTCGCTCCCGACGACGCCCTCGGCGACTGCCTCCTCGACGGTCATCGTCAGCGGCTCGCCGTCCGGGTCGTCCTGCCGGGCCTCGGAGTACAGCGTCACCTCTACGTCCTCGACCTCGGCCAGCGGCGGGTCGTCGCGTTCGGGGTCGACGAAGTGTTCGAGTTCGGCCTGTGCGAACTCCCTGAGGCGAACGAGTCCCTTCCGGGGACTAATCTCGTTGCGGTAGGCCGCGCCGACCTGCGCGACGCCGAAGGGGAGTTGCGCGCGCGCGTACTCCTTGAGACGGGGGAACTCAACGAAGATGCCCTGAGCCGTCTCGGGGCGGAGATAGCCCGGGGAGGAACTGCCCGGCCCGATGTTCGTCTCGAACATGAGGTTGAAATCCTCGACCGATTCGCCCGCGAGTTCGGTCCCGCAGGCGGGGCAGACGAGGTCGTTCTCGGCGATGATGTCCTCGATGTCACCGATGGCGATGGACTCGGCTTCCTCGATATCGGTGTTGTCCTCGACGAGGTGGTCCGCACGGTGGGACGTGCCACATTCGGGGCACTCGACTATCATGTCGTCGAAGCCGTCGAGGTGGCCCGACGCCTCGAAGACGGGTTCGGGCATCACGTTGGGGGCCTCTATCTCCATGTGACCCTCGCGCCGGACGAACCGGTCACGCCACGCGTCCTGCAGGTTCTCCTTGAGCGTCGCGCCTGCCGGGCCGTAGACGTAAAAGCCCGAGACGCCGCCGTAGGCCTCGCTCGACTGGAAGAAGATGCCGCGTCGCTTCGCCAGTTCGGTGAGCCGGTCGGTGTCGTCGCTCATGCGAGTGCCTTCAGCAGGTCCATGTCCTCGACGATGCCCACGAGGTCGTCGCCCGACACGAGCGGAATCTGCTCGATGTCGTTGTCGATCATCAGTTGGGCGGCCTCGCGCGCGGTCCGGTGTTTCGAGACGGTCACGAGGTCCCCGCTCATGAACTCGCCGACGGGCTCGGTCGGAATTTCGACGTTCCGGGTGGGCATGTAACTGTTCCCGACGGCCTTGACCGACTCCCACTTCCAGTCGTCGTCGTCGTCGGCGATGGACTCGCCGGTGTCGGCCTCCCCTTCGACGACCCGTGCGACCGCGATGATGTCCACTTCGGTGATGATGCCGTCCACGTCGCCCTCGTCGTCGAGGACGACGCCGTACGGCACTTCCGCGTGGGAGAGTTCCCGCTCCGCGACGTTGAGGGGCGTCCCGACGTAGACGCTGTTGACCGCCCGGGTCGCCAGCTCGCCGACTTCGCTGTCGCCGTCGGCGTTGCCGCTGGCGATGGCCCGGATAACGTCGGTGACCGTCACGATACCTTCGAGGCGGCCGTCACCGTCGCCGACGACCGGGATGCGTCGCGCACCCTCCTCGACCATCAACGTCGCCACGTCGGTAATCCCGGTGTCGACGCCCGTGGTCGGTACTTCCTCGACGAGCAAGGCGAGTTGGTCCTCGTCCGGCCGCTCGATGAGTGCGTCCCGGGAGACGATACCCCGGAACTCCTCGCCCTCGTCCGTCCGCTTGATGACCGGCACCGACGAGAACGCCCGCTCCTGCAGGTACTCGAGCACGTCGTCCCGTGTCCCCGGAACGTCCACGGTGACGACGTCGGAGCGTGGCGTCATCGCGTCTGCGACTTTCATACTGCTTTCAGTTGCTCCCCCCACATACTAAAGGACTACGAGGTGCCCCGTCGTGTTTCGCGACTGCCGGTGCCTCGCACCCGCTTTTCTTCCTGATGATAGTTGATACACATTCAACAACCACAGTAATTCGGCACGTTTATATACTCGTGTGTCACACTCACACACATGGCACCGGACGTTGCCGCAACCGACTCGGCTGTGGGGTGTGAAGCCATGAGTTCCGTCGACAGCGACCAGTTCATCATCGCCGACACGTGCCGCGACGACGCGTGGGTCTCGACACCCGTCGAGAGCGCGACGGCACTCTCCGAGTGGCGGTAACGCCCCCCGTCACGCCCCGCCCGAGCAGCCGCGGGACTTCTGTCACCCCGCAGCCGTCGGCACTCGCCCCGACGGTCACACTTTTGACCCGGCATCCCGTTCCCGTCGATATGGATTACCGCGAAGTCGAGGGGATGCGCGAGTACGTCGCCCGTCTCGACCACGGCCGGGACTGGCGCGGGCAGATTGAGGACTTCGCCGCGGCCGAAGACATCGACGCCGCCTTTTTCTTCGGTCTGGGGGCGGTCCGAGACGCAACACTGCTGTTCTACGACCAGGGCCGACAGGAGTACGAGGCCGTCGAGTTCGACGAACCGTTCGAGGTCGTCCCCGCCGTCGGGAACATCTCGTGGCTGGACGGAGAACGGTTCGCGCACACGCACATGACGCTCTCGCGTGAGGACGGCTCCGTCGTCGCGGGGCACCTCGACACGGCCACGACGTTCGCGGGCGAACTGTACGTCCGCGAGTTCGACACGAAACTGGAGCGGGCACACGACGAGACCACCGACTTGGACCTCTGGCCCCTGTAGATGCGACCGGACGACGAACGCTACTTCGAACGGCTCGAATCCGAACTCGACACCGCCATGGACGTGGCCCGGGAGGCCCGCCAGCGGGGCGGCGACCCGACCACGGACGTGGAGATACCGGCCGCCCGCGACATGGCCGACCGGGTCGAGAACATCCTCGGCATCGACGGCGTCGCCGAACGCGTCCGTGAACTCGACGGGGAGATGAGCCGCGAGGAGGCCGCCCTCGAACTCGTCTCGGACTTCGTCGAGGGGAACGTCGGCGACTACGACACCGACGCCGGGAAGATAGAGGGGGCGGTCCGGACCGCCGTCGCCCTGCTCACGGAGGGTGTCGTCGCCGCCCCCATCGAGGGTATCGACCGCGTGGAGGTCCTGCAAAACGACGACGGCTCCGAGTTCGTCAACGTCTACTACGCCGGCCCGATTCGCTCCGCGGGCGGCACCGCACAGGCCCTCTCGGTGCTGGTCGCCGACTACGCTCGCGCCCTGTTGGGACTCGACGGCTACCGCGCCCGCGAGGACGAAATCGGCCGCTACGCCGAGGAAATCGACCTCTACGACAAGGAGACGGGCCTCCAGTACACACCCAAGGAGAAAGAGACCGAGTTCATCGCCGAACACATGCCCGTCATGCTCGACGGGGAGGCCACAGGCGACGAGGAAGTCTCGGGCTACCGTGACCTCGACCGGGTCGACACCAACGCCGCCCGTGGCGGGATGTGTCTCGTCCTCGCGGAGGGCATCGCGCTGAAGGCCCCGAAGATTCAACGCTACACCCGGAATCTGGACGAGGTCGAGTGGCCGTGGCTGCAGGACCTCATCGACGGGACCATCGGCAAAGACGAAGGGAGCGAGGCCGAGGAGGCGAACGACGGTGACGACGGCGACGCCGAGACCGAGGAGGCGGACGACGAGACACCGGACGACAGGCCGCCACGCCTCGACCCGTCGAAGAAGTTCCTCCGGGACCTCATCGCGGGCCGTCCGGTCTTCTCCCACCCCAGCGAGGCCGGGGGCTTTCGCCTGCGCTACGGTCGCTCGCGAAACCACGGGTTCGCCACCGCGGGCGTCCACCCCGCGACGATGCACCTCGTGGACGACTTCCTCGCCACCGGCACCCAGATAAAGACCGAACGGCCCGGGAAGGCCGCGGGTGTCGTGCCTGTCGACACCATCGAGGGGCCGACGGTCCGCCTCGCCAACGGCGACGTGCGCCGCATCGACGACCCGGCCGAGGCCCTCGAAGTCCGCAACGGCGTCGAGAAGATTATCGACCTCGGGGAGTATCTGGTCAACTACGGGGAGTTCGTCGAGAACAACCACCCGCTGGCCCCCGCCTCCTACACGTTCGAGTGGTGGGTACAGGACGCAGAGGACAGCGGGATGGACGTGCAGGCACTCCGCGATTCCGTCCGCACCGACCTCACCGACCCCACCGCCGCGGCGGCCATCGAGTGGGCTACCGAGTACGACGTGCCGCTCCACCCGAACTACACCTACTGCTGGCACGACATCTCCGTCACGGAGTTCGACGCGCTCGCGGGCGCAGTCGCCGCGGGCCGGGTCGCCGAAACCGACGGCGCGGCCGTCGCGGAGGGTGACGACGCGAGTACCGGTGACCTCGTGATTCCGCGCTCGCCCGAACGCGACGACGCCGATATCGCCGCGGTGCTCGAACACCTGTTGGTCGAACACCATCAGCACGAGGACCGCCTGACGGTCCCGGACTGGAAACCGCTCGTCCGGACGCTGGGTCTCGACGAGAGCCTCGACCGGACGTGGACGCTCGCGGACCTCCCGACGAGTGCTCGCGAGTACGACGACGGCGAGAACGCCATTCGCGCCGTCAACGCCGTCGCCCCCTTCGAGGTCCGGGAACGCGCGCCGACCCGCGTCGGCAACCGGATGGGCCGCCCCGAGAAGTCCGAGTCCCGCGAACTCTCCCCGGCAGTCCACACGCTCTTCCCCATCGGCGAGGCCGGTGGCAGCCAGCGCGACGTGAGCAAGGCCGCGTCGTCGGGCGACTCCGTCGAAGCGAGCGACCGCGGCCAAGTCGAGGTGCAGGTCGGCCGCCGGGAGTGTACCGACTGCGGCACGCGCACCTACCACGCGCGCTGTCCCGAGTGCAACGGCGTCACCGACGCCGTCTACGTCTGCCGAGACTGTGACACGGAAGTCGAACCCGACGAGTCCGGCCGCGCGGAGTGTCCCCGCTGTGAGACCCTCGCCTCCCCCGTCCGGACGACGACTGTCTCCGTGCGCGAGGAGTTCCAGCGCGCGCTGGATTCGGTCGGCGAACGCGAGAACGCCTTCGACATCGTGAAAGGCGTCAAGGGATTGTCCTCGGCGGCGAAGGTGCCCGAACCCATCGAGAAGGGGATTCTCCGGGCCAAACACGGCGTCTCCGCGTTCAAGGACGGCACGGTCCGCTACGACATGACCGACCTGCCCGTCACGTCGGTCCGCCCGGCGGAACTGGACGTGACCGCCGAGCAGTTCCGGGAACTGGGCTACCACGAGGACATCGACGGTGACCGCCTCCGCCACGACGACCAACTGGTCGAACTCAACGTCCAAGACATCGTCCTCTCGGACGGCGCGGCCGAACACATGCTCAAGACCGCCGACTTCGTGGACGACCTGCTCGAATCCTACTACAGACTGGACCCGTACTACGACGTCGACGACCGCGAGGACCTCGTTGGCGAACTCGTCTTCGGGATGGCTCCACACACCAGCGCGGCGACAGTTGGCCGCGTCGTCGGATTTACGTCAGCAGCGGTCGGCTACGCGCATCCGTACTTTCACGCCGCGAAGCGGCGGAACTGCTTCCATCCGGAGACAGAAATACGACACGAGGGTGCCAACGGAGAACTGCAGGACACCGCGATAGCCCAGTTCGTCGAAAGTCGATTTGACGACCCTGAAACCGATGACTTCGGTGTGGAATTCGAGGAACCTGACGAACCAATCCGTGTTCAGTCACTCGATGACAACGGGAACTGGGTGCGGAAATCAGTCGAAAAAGTCTCTCGGCATCCCGCACCCGACCACCTCGTTGAGGTTACGACCGAGACGGGTCGGTCGGTCACAGTCACACCGGACCACTCTATGGTCAGGTTCACGGACCGTCTTCGGACGGTCGCAGCTCACGAACTCGAACTCGGTGATTCGATTCCGGTACCCGAACACGACACTACTCCGTCACACGCTACCGACTCGTCGCCAGCAGCCGTCGACGGCGGTGTGAACGTTGAAGTAGTAGACCGAATCGAGTACGTGCCGTCGGATGTCGAATACACCTACTGCCTCACGGTCGCCGACACCAACCGAGTCGTGGCCAACGGGATGGCGACAGCCCAGTGCGACGGTGACGAGGACTGCGTGATGCTCTTGATGGACGGTCTGTTGAATTTCAGCAAGAAGTACCTCCCGGACAAGCGGGGCGGGAGCGTCGCCGAGGACTCCCGACTCGTTGCCGTCGACCCGGACGGCAATACCAGATTTTTGACCTTCGAGGAACTCTGGAGTGAACTCGACTCACCGCTAGAGGTCGACGGGAAGTACCGCAAGCGAACCTGCTACGACGAAGGCTGGCGGACGTACGCGTTCGACGACGACCACGAGGCGTCGCTTAGGCCGATCGAGAAGGCAATCAGGTATCGAGCGGACGACGACACGACGCTTCTGAACGTCGAAACCCAGTTCGGGCGGTCGCTCGAAATCACAGAACACCACAGCCTGTTCCGGTACGACGACGGCATCGAGGAAGTTGCGGGGTCCGACCTCGACGAAGGTGACCTCGTGGTCGCACCCCGCGAGCTTGATGTCGAAACACGGCGGACGATCATCGATGTGGCGGCGTGTGTCGAGGACCCGTACGTCGTCATCGACGACCACGTCGAGGACCTGTTGACGACCGCATGGGAGACCACCGACCGCAGCAGCCCCACACATCAGGCGTTCAAATCTGGCCTCGCGTACCGTCTGAACAAGGGGAAGATACCCTACGAGCGACTCCAGCGTATTCTCGAAACGGCTGGGTTCGAGGCACCGCGAACCGTCGAAATCGCGCTCGCCGGTTCGACGGACGGTATCACTCGTCGCGTTGAGGTCGACGAAGAGTTCGCGTGGTTACTGGGGCTGTTCGTCGCCGAGGGGTCGACCTCCAGCGTCTGTCCGACCATCCACAACGCCGACGAGGATCTAATCGACCGTGCAGCCGGAATAATCGAGTCGAAACTCGGCCACGAACCCGGTCGCCGCTGGTCGAACCGTGCGTACGAACTCCGGTTCCCGGCGGTGTTCCGCGAGATACTGTACGACCTCGGGTTCGAGGACTCCGACTCGTACAACTCCAGCGAAAAGGTCGTCCCGGAGTGCCTCCTTCACGCACCGCGGGACGTGGCTCTGTCGTTCCTCCGTGGTTTCATCGCAGGTGACGGGAGCGACAGTAGTAACGGCAACGTCACTACGGTCGGGTTCCACACCACGAGCGAGGAAGTCAAAGACGGTATCGTGTTCTTGCTCCATCGGTTCGGACTCGTCGCCAACATCTCCGAGCGAACGAACCGAGACGGGAACCGCCAAGACATCTACACGGTTACCGTGTCCGGCGGTGCCGACGACAACCCGCTTCACCGCGTTCTGGACGGGGACGAACCGTACCATCCCAAGAGCCTCGTCGTCGGGATTCCGGACGCGCTGATGACTATCCGCGAGATGGATATCGACGGGGTCAAGCAACTGATTCCGAAGTATTTGAAACGCCGGGAGAACATCTCGCTGGAGAAACTCCGAAACATCGTCGCAGAACTCGAATCCCGCAGCCTTCCCGACGCTGCTGCCGACCTCCTCGCCGACCTCCGTCCCCTCGTCGCCGGCGACCTGTCGTACCTCCGCGTGAAGAACATCGACCGAGTCGACTACGACGGACACCTCTACGACCTACAGGTCGGCGGCGAGCCGATATTTACCGCCAACTGGCTGTACGCACACAACTCGATGGACGCGCCGCTCGTCATGTCTTCCCGCATCGACCCCTCGGAAATCGACGACGAGGCGCACAACGTGGACATCATGGAGCGGTACCCCCGGGAGTTCTACGAGGCGACTCGGGAGATGGCCGACCCCGAATCCGTCGCGGACGTGATGACAATCGCCGAGGAGACGCTGGGAACCGACGAGGAGTACACGGGCTTTCGCCACACGCACGACACCAGCGACATCGCCCTCGGGCCGGACCTCTCGGCGTACAAGACGCTGGACGACATGATGAAGAAGATGAACGCCCAGTTGGAACTCTCCCGGAAGTTGCGGGCCGTCGACGAGACGGACGTGGCCGAGCGGGTCATCGAGTACCACTTCCTCCCCGACATCATCGGGAACCTCCGGGCCTTCTCGCGGCAGGAGACGCGCTGTCTCGACTGCGGGACGAAGTACCGCCGCGTCCCCCTGACCGGCGACTGTCGGCGGTGTGGCGGCGACATGACCCTGACCGTCCACCACGGGTCGGTCACCAAGTACATCGACACCGCCATCACCGTCGCCGAGGAGTACGGTGCCCGCGAGTACACGAAACAGCGCCTCGAAATCCTCAAGAAGTCCATCGAGCGCGTCTTCGAGGACGACACGAACAAGCAGTCGGGGATTGGCGACTTCATGTGAAACGACCTTTTTACTGCACGGGGTGCGCGAGGCGCACCCCGATTGCAAAAAGCTCGGGCAAAAACACCGCGAGCGATGCAGTCGTTCGCGTGAACCGCGCGCCGCCGGCGCGCGGATGCTGGCGTCGTCCGCACCGGACTGGCACGTAGATTTAACCCCAATCCCGACGAACTGTCCGCACATGAGCGACTCAACGAGTGACTTGGCTCCGACGTTCGGACAGACCGTCTACGACGAGGACGGCAACGAACTCGGGCGCGTCCGCGGGTTCGACGAACACGGCTTCTACGTGACGCTCGACGACGGCGTCGAGGGACTCTCGGAGGAACACGTCCGGGCGGGCCACGAGTTCGGCGAGGCCGAGTTGATGTGGCGATGCTGGGAGTGTGGCGAGATGGGCGACATCGAGGACGACATCCCCGCGGCCTGTCCCAACTGCGGGACGGGAAAGGAAGATATCTACTACTGGACCGAGGACTGACGGACAGACGTGGACGTTCTCGTCTTCGGCGCGGGTAGTCTCGGGTCGCTCGTCGGCGGCCTGTTGGCCCGCGACCACTCGGTCACGCTGGTCGGGCGCGACCCGCACATTGGCGCGATTGCGGCCGACGGCCTCGCCGTCACCGGCGCGTTCGACGTCCGGGTCACTCCCGACGCCGTCACCGCCGTCCCCGAGGACTGTGCGGCGGACCTCGCCGTCGTGACGGTCAAAGCTCACGACACCGAGGCCGCGGCCGTCGCGCTCGCCGACTGTCCCCTCGACGCGGCTCTCTCTCTCCAGAACGGGATGGGCAACGAGGCACTGCTCGCCGAGGCACTCGACTGTCCAGTCCTCGCCGGAACCTGCACGTACGGCGCGCTCCGGGACGGCCCCGGGACGGTCACCTGTACCGGCGTCGGCGAAGTCGTCCTCGGACCGCGCGAGGGGGGCACCTCGACGACGGCGGACGCCGTGGGGGCGGCCTTCGACTCGGCGGGGTTCGAGACGACGGTGGCCGCCGACATGCCCCGTCGACTCTGGGAGAAACTGGCGGTCAACGCGGGCATCAACGCGACGACGGCACTGGCTCGAATCGAGAACGGCGCGCTGGTGGACGGGCCGGGGACCGACGCCGCGGCGGCGGCGGCCCGGGAGACGGCGCGGGCGGCCCGCGAAGCGGGGGTCGACCTCACCGACGAGGCGGCGGTTGCGGCCGTCGAGCGGGTTGCCCGAGCGACGGCGGCGAACACGTCCTCGATGCACCAAGACGTGCGCGACGGTCGGCGCACGGAGATAGACGCCATCAACGGCTACGTGGCCGACCGCACCGACGCGCCGGTCAACCGCACACTCGCCGCCCTCGTTCGGGCGTGGGAGGCGGGGCGGGGACTGCGGTAGCGGAGTACAAACGTTTAGTTGGTCGCCCACCGACCCACCGGTAATGAAGGTGTTCGGGTCCAGCGGCGTCCGGGGCGTCGCCAACGAGGAACTCACGCCCGCGTACGTCCTCGCCATCGCACAGGCCGCCGGGTCGGTCCTCGGTACCGACCGAGTCGCGCTGGCTCGGGACACCCGGACGACCGGCCGGATGCTGGCCGACGCCGCCGCGAGCGGACTGGCGAGCGTCGGTGCGGACGTGGCCCGCCTCGGCGTCTGCCCGACACCCGGACTCCAAGCGTACTGCGAGCGGACTGGCGTGCCCGGCCTGATGGTCACCGCGAGCCACAACCCCCCCGCGTTCAACGGCGTGAAACTCGTCGGGGGGGAGGGCGTCGAACTCACGCGGGGCACGCTCGAACGAATCGAGGAACGCCTGCTCGCCGAGGACTTCGCCACCGTCGGGTGGGCCGACACCGGCGACACCGTCCGCGTCGACGACGCCCGCGAGGCCTACGTCGAGGAACTGCTCGCCGCCGTGGACCGCGAGACGGTAGCGGCGGCGGACCTGACGGTCGCCCTCGACCCCGGACACGGCGCGGGGTCGCTCACCTCGCCCCGCTTTCTTCGTGCCCTCGGCTGTGACGTGGTCACTGTCAACGCCCAGCCGGACGGTCACTTCCCGGGGCGGAACCCCGAACCGGTCGCCGAGAATTTGGTCGACCTCGGCCGTCTGGTGCGGACGACCGACGCCGACCTCGGCATCGCACACGACGGCGACGCCGACAGAGCGATGTTCTTCGACGAGCGCGGGGAGTTCGTCCCCGGTGACTCCGCGCTGGCCGCGCTGGCCGCCGCGGAACTCGACGCCGGCGCGTACGCGGTGTCGGCGGTCAACGCCTCACAGCGACTCGTCGACGTGGTCGAGGACGCGGGGGCCTCGCTCTCGCTGACGCCCATCGGGAGCACGCACATCATCACCCGCGCCCGCGAGCTACAGGACGACGGCGAGTCCGTCGCCATCGCGGGGGAGGGCAACGGCGGCATCCTGTTCCCGAACCACCGACTCGCCCGCGACGGCGCGTACACCGCCGCGCGCTTCCTCGAACTCGTCGCCGACCGGCCCGCGAGCGAGGTGGTCGCACCCTACGACGACTATCAACTCGTCCGCACGAACGTCGAGTACGAGACAGACGACGAGCGCCACCGCCTGCTGGAGACCATCGAGCGCGTCGCTCGCGACGCCGACGCCGCCCTCGATACGACGGACGGGTACCGGCTGGACTACGGGGACAGTTGGGTCCTCGCCCGACCCAGCGGCACGGAACCGGTCGTTCGGGTGTACGCCGAATCAGCGGACCCCGAGCGGGCGGCGACGCTGTTGGACGAGATGCGGTCGGCGATGCTTCGGGCCGTCGACGGCTCAGACTGAGGGCAGCGAGTCGAGTGCGTCCCGTAACTCGGTCCGCGTCGCCCGGAGCCGTTCGAGTTCGTCGGCGACCGCACCCGACGCCAGTCGCTCGCGCTGGTCGTCGGTCACCTGCTCGCGAGCCACCGCGCTCTCGCGCAGGCGGTCGTACTCGGTTCGGTCGGGCAGCGAGCGCAAGTCGCGCAGTCGCGCCACCACGTCCTCGGGCGCGAACCGCCCGGTCACCTGCACGAGTTCACGGAGCCGCCACCGGAGACGGTCGGCGGGCGGCGGCGGCCACGCGACGGTCAGGGGGTCGGCATCGAGCCGCCGGAGGTACGTCCGGTTCGTCGCCACCGTCCGCGTGAGCGCGTCGGCGTCGTCGACGTAGTGGGAGAGCTTCGACTTCGAGTACTCGGCGTACTCCAGCAGTTGCGGGATGGAATCGGTCCCCGCCTCGTGCGTCTCGACGTACTCCCGCAGGTCGCTCGGCGGAGCCTCGAACGGCACGAGCGGGAAGGCCGTCGTCGCCGCGACGAAGTCGAGTACGTCACGGGCACTCGCCTCGCGCCGGAACGTCTCGAACGCCTCGGTGACGGCCTCGTTGTAGGCCTCGATGGGGTCGCTCACCCGCTCGACGGGCGCGTCGAGGTCGGCCGCGCCGAGGTCTTGGAGGCGTTCGAGGTCGGCGATTTCGTCACCGAGTTCGCGGGCGCGCTTCTGGGCGTGGGTCTGCAACTCGCGGTACCGGTTCCGGGTCGCGTCGCGCTCTTCGAGGCGGGCCACGTCGTTCTCGACCGGCGCGAGGCGGTCACGGGCCGCCGAAAAGTCGCTCTCGGTGAGCCGTCGCTGTTGCATCAGGTCGTCGACGGCCTCGAAGGCCTCGCGGTGGGGCAACCCCTCGGGCAGGCCCTCGATGAACCGCGCCATCTCCTCTTGGAACTCGATGAACACCGCGAAGTCGCCGTCACCTGTCACGCGCTCCTCGTAGCTATTGAAGAGGGCTTGGAGCCGTTCGTGCTGCTCGGCGACCGCTTCGAGCGTGTCCTCGCCGCGCTCGGCGACTCGTTCGGTCGCGCGCTCGTAGGCGGCGTAGGCGTCCCGCAGGTCGGCGGCGAGGTCGCTGGCTCCGCCGGCCCGTCCGGTCGTACCCGAACTCATTCGTACACGTCGTCCGGGTCGAAGACTCGCTCGCCGACGACCTCGCCGTCGAGCGTGCGGTAGAAACACGACTCGTACCCGGTGTGGCAGGCCCCGCCCGTCTGCTCGACCACGTACAGTAGCGTGTCGCCGTCACAGTCGACGCGGATTTCCTCGATTGCCTGCGTGTGGCCGCTCGACCCGCCTTTCTGCCACAACTCCTCGCGGCTCCGGGAGTAGTAGTGTGCCAGCCCGGTTTCACGGGTGCGGGCGACGGCCTCGGGCGTGACGTACGCGAGCATCAACACCTCGCCCGTCGCCGTGTCCTGTGCGATGGCGGGCAACAGGTCGTGCTCGTCGAACGCCAGTTCGACCTCCGTGTCCATACCGCTTCCGTCGCCTTTCGCGCCGATATGTCTTGTGTCGGACCGCTACGCGAACCCGAGCGCGTCGATGGCGGCGAACAGCAAATCACCGTAGGTCAGCGCGACGAGCAACCCGACGAACATCGGCACGAGGAACGGAATCCCGGGTGTTATCCACACCTCGTCCTCGGCGACGAGTACGTCCAACCCCGCCCGGAGTTGTTCGGGTGTCGTCCCGTAGGCCCCGCCGTCGAGTTCGTCGAAGAACCGCTCGGCCCCCCACGGGTCCGCGAGCGTCTCCTCGCCGCTTCCCGCTTCGTCGCCTGTTGCTGTCGGTTCCGGCGACGCCTCACGGCCGCCGTCGGTGACTGGCATCGACCCGTCGCCGGGGGGATTCGTCTCCGCCGGGATACTCGCGGGGTCACGGAACCGCTCGGGGTCGCCGCGCAGGTCAGCGAGCGCGGCACCACGCCACGAGAGGTACATCCGGAGCGCGTCGATGTCCAGTCCCCCTCGGGTGAACCCGTCCATCGTCTCGAGCAAGCGGCCGTACTCCTCGGTGACGGCCGTCGCCCGCACCGGCCGCCCGAAGAACATCACCTTCGAGACGTGGCCGCCGACGGCGTTGCGAAGCGTCAGGACGAACGGGTAGGCGATGCCGATGACGACGGTGTTCGAGAGGACGGACATGGCGAATACGCCGAGCGTCGGAACCACCACCGGGAGCGCGAAACCCGGGAACAGGTACGTCGGGAACGTCGGAAACAGGACTGCGGCCGTGATGAGTGCCTTCGCGTCGGCCCCACCGAAGCCGCCGAACCACCAGAAGGCGTACGCGAGCGGTCCCACGAAGCCGAGGCTGATGACCACGCGGACGAGGTACACCCCTTGGTCGACCGGAACCGGCGTCTCGCCGGTGTAGACCAGCCACCCCTCGATGGCGAGTGCGAGTGCGCCCAACGCGACCAGCGGAACCCACGTCCGGTTCGGGACGCGCCGCGTCCGAACGTCCCGCCACGCGGCCCACCCGAACACCGGGACGGCGAGCAGTCGCAGGAGGTCCGGAACGGATGCGAACGTCGACACATCCGCCCTCTCCCGTGGCAGGGTGTTAGCACTTGCGGGTGTTTCCCGGGGACGATGTGACTCCCGACCCGCGACTACCGCGGTTCGGCGACGAACATCGGCGCGTCGGCCAGCCGTCCCCGGTCGAATCCGCCTTCGTACTCGCGGGCGCGTATCGCCATCTCGCGGCCGATTTCGAGGGCGTCGTAGTCGGTGTCGATGCGGGTCAGCACTCGCGGTCCCTCCGGGAGTTCGACCAGTCCGACGGTCAGCGGCGCGTCGAACCCCGGCGCGGTGCGGTGCTGGCGCGCGAAGGAGTACAGTTCACCGTGGCCCGCCGCCTCCCGCCATCCGGCCTCGGCCCCGCAGTGGGGGCAGACCGGGGCCGGCGGGAAGTGTGCGTCGCCGCAGTCGTCGCAGTCGCCGAGCAGGAACCGGTCGTCTTCGAGCGCGTCCCAGAACCGGTCGGTGTAGGCGTCGCTCATGCCTCACCCTCCCTGAAGACGGTGGTCGTCGTCCCGTCGACGTGGCCGTGTTCGCTGGTGGTCAGTGCCACCTCGGCGTCCGGTACCTGCGTCGCGGCCGTCCCCTCGATTTGGCGGACGGCCTCGATGTGGTTCAACAGTGGCGTCACCATCGGCGGGTGGCCGCGGCCGAGACAGCCACCGGAGGGACTGACCGGCACGGGCCCGTCGGGGCGCGTCTCCCCGCGGGCGCAGGCCGCCGCGCCGTCGCCACGGTCGAACAGTCCCAGCTCCTCGGTGAACATCGCCTCGACGTGCGGGAAGGGGACGTACGGCTCGAACACGTCCACGTCCGCGACCGACGCGCCCGCGTCCGACAGCCCCATCTCGGCACTCTCTTCGACTGCCGGGAGCGAGGCGAGCGACCGCCCGCGGACGCCAGTGAGGTGGCTCGGCGGGTGGTGGCGCCCGATGCCCGCCACCGCCGGGCCGTCGGGGTCGCTCGTCACGACCAGTGCCGCCGCGCCGTCGCAGGGGCGGGGACACTCGTACAGCGTGAGAGGGTCGGCGACCGGCCCGGAGTTCAGTACTTCCTCGACGGACGTGCCGCTGTCGAACAGGCCCTCGGGATTCCCGACGCCGTTCTCGCGGTTCTTGACGACGACGCTCGCCACGTCCTCGCGGGACACGTCGTACTCGTGGCAGTACCGCTGGAGGCTCTGGGCGTACACGCCCGGGACGGACGGCCCGGCGGGGGCCCCGAACTCCCGGTCGAAGATGTGCAGGATGTACTCGAAGTAGTCGTCGGTCTCGATGACCGAATCGCGCTCGACGCCGAGGACGACGGCTGTCTCGACGCGGCCCGCGCGCACGTCGGCGACGGCGGACTGGAACGCCTTGCCAGCACTCGTCCCGCCGGTGTACGTCTCCGAGTTCTGCGCCACGTCGAGGCCGAGGTAGCCGATGAGGCTCGTCGAGAAGAACTTCTGTTTCGTCCACGGGCGCGGTTTGGGCATGTACAGTCCGTCCACGTCCGCGAGCGTCGCGCCCGCGTCCGCGACCGCTTCGCGGAGAACCTCCGTAGCCAGTTCGCGCTCCGGTCGGTCGTACGTTCCCAGCGGGAGCGTCCCGATTCCGGTGACGTGTGCCTCAGGCATCTCGTGACCACCGTCCGTGTCCGGTGCATGTCATGCCACACCGTACCGAAACCGGAGGCTTGAACCCTTCGCTCGGGGTCCTGTTGGGAGTCGGGACTGTTCGCGGAGCGAGAGAAAATGCGGGGTCGGTAGGCGTCTCAGATGACGCGGTTCTGCAGGTAGTCGAGGTGCTTGGCGTTGTAAACGATTTTGACCTCGTCGGCGTCCGGGCTACCGATGCAGGTCAGGCGGACGTTCTTGTCTTCGACCTCCTCGTCGCTGAGGATTTGCTGCATGTCCATGTCGATTTCGCCCTGCACGACGATGGCGGCACAGTTCGCACACGCACCGGCGCGACACGAGAACGGCCAGTCGTAGCCCTGTGACTCGGCCGCTTCGAGGATGTACTCGCCCTCGTTGACGTCGAGCGTGCCGTAGTCCTCGTCGTCGAGGCCGGCGTCGGCCGCTTTGTCGAACGTCTCGTCGTCGTACATGTCCCAGCCGTGGTCGTCCAATACTTCGTAGTTTATATACTCAACCGTAGGCATCAGCTATCGGTAGGTCCCCCTAACTGTTAGACTTTGCTATTTTCCGGGGGATAGCCGGACTGCCCCCGGATTCCCGACCACACGTGTTCGGGCGTTTTTTACGCTCGCTCAGAACCACGGCCCGTACCGGAACACGAGGAACGCGGCGACGGTGGCGATGGCGGGCACGACGTTCTGGAGGACGATGACCCGCGCCGTCGTCCCCGGTTCGAAGAGGTCGCTCGCCTTCGGCAGGTCCTCGCTCTCCTCGTCGCCGATGGGCTTGGTCTCGACCCGGGAGGGGTCCCCGGTCTTCCCGCCGACCGTCGGCGCGTCCTCGGACTCGGCGGCGAGCGCGCCGACGGACACGTCCGGGGGATCCCGCCCGACAGTCTCCGACAGTGTCGCCGTCCGGGTCGCCCGCCCCCACCCGAGGCCGACGATGCTCATCGTCGCGACGATGACGAAACTCGCCGGGACGCCCAGCTCCGAGAGGACGGCCACGATGGTCGAACTCACCACGGCGACGACGAGTGCCGCGAGCAGGGGGAGCTCCGTCAGGTCGTTCCCCACCGTGTCCAGCGTCCGCCGGGCGATGGTGAACGCACCCAGCCCCACGCCCACCGCGCCGATGAGGATGGCGTTCGTCACCGAGAGGTCCCCGCTCCCGACCAGCGGCGCGGCGGCGTTCGGGATGTTCGACGCGCCCGCCGAGAACGCCATGTAACAGGCGATGAGGACGACCAGCGACGTGCCGACGAACTCACGCGTGGTCGTGTTCGGCCCGAGCGTCACCCACGGGAACCCCGCCGACCGGTCCAGTTTCACGAGCGACCCTTCGGTCTGCGTGACGGCGAACTTCGTGACCAGCCACGGGTAGAGGTACCGGCCGATGACGCCGCTGACCCAAAACGCGATGAGCGGCGAGACCAGCCACCACGTGATGATACGCCCCATCTCGCCCCAGTTCAGCGAGTTCGTCGCCAACCCCAGTCCGGCGATGGCACCGACGGCCGTCATCGACGTCGACGCGGGGACGCCCACGACGTTCGAGAGGAAGAGGGCGACACCGATGAAAAACAGGACGATGATGCCGATTCCCACGGTGAACGTCCCCTCCGGCACCAACCCCTCGCTCAGCGTGGTGATGACGTTGCGCCCGACTGTCGCCCCGCCCAACAGGGCGAAGGCGGTCATCAACGCCGCAGCACCGGCCTTCGATATCGTGTTGCTCCCGACGGCGGGACCGAACGCGACGCTCGTCGACGACCCGCCGATGTTGAACCCCACGAACAAGGCGATAAGGATGCCGAACGCGAGGAGCAGGGAAACCATACACACGACTACAGTGATGAGCGGATTAAGATTCCCGGAACGGAACCGCGGATATCACCGAGCCAACACGATGGGGCCTGCGACCGACACGCTTTCCGCCCGGCCACCCCCACGACGGGGTATGTTCCCCGAGTTCGAGGTGGTGCCCGCCGTGGACGTACAGGACGGGCAGGTCGTCCAGTTGGTCGGCGGCGAACGCGGTACCGGGACGACGTACGGCGACCCAGTCGAGGCCGCCCAGCGGTGGGTCGAGGCCGGCGCGGAGACGCTGCACCTCGTCGACTTGGACGGTGCCTTCGAGGGCGAGCGACAGAACGCGCCGGCCATCGAGGCAATCGTCGAGGCCGTCGACGTGACCGTCCAGTTGGGCGGCGGCATCCGGACCGCCGCCGACGCGACGGCCCTGCTCGACAGCGGCGTGGACCGCGTCATCCTCGGCACCGCCGCCGTCGAGAACCCCGACATCGTCGCGGACATCTCGGCCGACTACCCGGGGTCGGTGCTGGTCAGCCTCGACGCCAAAGACGGCGAAGTCGTCGTCTCCGGGTGGACCGAGGGGACCGGCCTCGACCCGGCCGAGGCCGCCGCGCGGTACGAGGAGTTGGGTGCCGGCGGCATCCTGTTCACCGACGTCGACGTGGAGGGGCAACTGACCGGCGTGCGCACCGACCCGGTCCGGCGGATGGTCGAGGCAGTCGACATCCCCGTGGTCGCCAGCGGCGGCGTCGCCACGCTCGACGACGTGCGTGACCTACAGGATGCGGGCGCGCGCGCCGTCGTCGTCGGGAGCGCGCTCTACGAGGGCCAGTTCACGCTGGCCGAGGCGATGGCCGCCGTGGAGTGAGGCTCAGGTCCGGCGGTGCCCGCGCTGTGACTCCCCGACGGTGGCGCGCCCTCTCAGATACGGCACCGCGAGCAGATACGCACCGGCCGCGACCAGCAGGGCACCGACCGGTACGGTCTCGACCGCACCGAACAGCAGTCCCCCGGTCACCACCCCCAGCAGTGCGACCGCCAGTCGCTTGCTCATACCCTCACGTCGGCCGTTACGGGCAAAAAGGCCCGTCAGACGGCCGTCATCGGTGCGTCGGCGCGCCCTCCGGTGCGCACGGGAGCGACGAGCGGTGTGATACGGTGCCTTACCGACCCGACCAGCCGGGGCTCAGGTGTCGGTCACGAACCGCTCGATGCCGGCGAGGACGCTGCCAGCCACGACTAGGAGGACGACGGCCACGAGCAGCAGCGTCGAGACGACGCTGACGAGCGGGTCGAGCCCCTGCCGGAGAGAGTTCCACGCCTGTACCGGGACAGTTCGGGTGTCTGGGCCGGAGAGGAACAGAGTCATGACGAACTCCTGCAGGCTCACGACGAACGCGACAAGTGTCGCCACGAGGAGGCCGACGCGGACGTTGGGGACGACGACGGTCAGGAACGCCCGCGCCGGGGCGGCTCCGAGGTCTTGGGCCGCCTCGGACATCTGCCAGTCGAACCGGGCAAACGACGCCTGCACGACCGAGAACGTCAGTGGCGTCGCCCACAGCGAGTGGGCCGCGACGATGGCCACGTAGCTCTGTTGGAGCCCGAACCTGCTGAAGAAGGTCAATAGGACGATGCCGATGATGATGCCGGGGACGAACAGCGGGAGGACGGTGAGTCCGACGATGGCCGTCCGGCGCGGTCCGTCGAGTTGCCTGACCCCGAGGGCGGCAGCCACACCGACCAGCATCGAGACGACCGCGGTCCCTCCGGCGACGAGCAGACTGTTCAGCACCGACTGGAGCCACGCCGGCCGTTCGAGCAGTGCCCCGAACCACCGCGTCGAGAGACGTGCCGGTGGGAAGGCGACCGCCCCGGACGCGCTGAACGCCGTTGCGACGACGACCAGCAGCGGCAGCGTCATGAACACCATCAAGAGTCCGACGACTCCCCAGAGGAGCCACGGACCGACCCGGTCACGCATCGAGCAACCCTCCGTCCCCGTCGACCCGCAACAGCGTGACCGACAGTGCGGCGAAGACGAGCGTGACCGTGACGACCGCGAGTGCCGCGGCCGCCGGCCAGTCGAACTGCGAGAGCAGCAACTCCGAGATTAGGATACCCGTCGTCTGTTCACTCCCGGACCCCAGCAGGAGTGGGGCGGCGTACGCCCCGACGGACCACGTAAAACTCACCACAGTCGCGACGGCGACACCGGGCCGGACGTGCGGGAGTACGACCTCCCGGAACGCGCCCCACTCTCCCGCCCCGAGGTCGCGGGCCGCCTCGACGAGTTGTTCGTCCAGCGCCGACAACACCGCGTACGTCGCGAGAATCGCGTACGGCGCGACGATATACAGCTGTCCGAGCACCGCACCGACGAGGTTGTCGACCAGCAGGAGCGGTTCCGGCACCACGCCGCTCGCGGTCAGGAGTCCGTTGAGAACGCCCTGTGGCGCGAACACCAGCAGGACGGCGAACAGTTTGACCACGAGTGTCGTGAACAACGAGAGGACGGCCACACTCAACAGCAGAGCGCGAACCGCGCCGTCCGCCCGCCAAGCCGCGTATGCGTACACGACACCGATTGTGACCGCGAGCACCGTCACGAGAAGCCCGAAGACGACGGTGAACCCGAACACTTGATGGACGAGTCCAGTGTCGGCGACGTACCGGTACCCCGCGACGGACCACGAACCTTCGGCGAACGCACCCCTGGCCGTCGGGGCGGCGAAGCTGAGTCTGAACAAGTACCCCATCGGGACGAGGAAGATACCGACGTCGAGTACCAGCAACGGCACCAGCAGTACCACCGTCCGCCAGCGGTCCGGCACCGACGGCACCGGGAATCGGTACGCCTCGGTGCTCATCGGTACCGGTCACCCGCCTCCGAGAAGTAGATGGCGTCCGCGGGCCGCCACTGGAGTGTCACCGTGTCGTCCGCCGTCACGTCGATACCAGTCCCGACCGGCACCTCGGCGAACAAGCTGGCCCCATCAGCCGACAGGCGGAGCCGCACGCTCGACCCGCGATGGATGGTCTCGACGACAGAGCAGGTGGTGGTCACCGCCTCCGTGGCGATGCCGCCGTCCTCGATGGCCGTCGCCCCGGCGTCGAGGGTCATCCACTCCGGCCGAAGCGAGACGACGACGGTGTCTCCCTGCCCCACCGACGCGTCCCTAATCGGCGCACGGAAGCGGCCGACGGGCGAGGAGAGGATTGGTCGGTCGTCGGCCGCGACGACGCGGCACGTGATGAAGTTCGTCGACCCGAGGAACGACTCGACGAAGCGGTTCCGGGGGTCGTCGTACACCGTCGTCGGGTCCCCGACCTGCACCAACCGTCCGCTGTCCATCACGCCCAGCCTGTCCGCGAGCGTGAACGCCTCGTTCTGGTCGTGCGTCACGTACACCATCGTCGTCTCCAGGCGGCGCTGGATGTCCTTGATTTCGATTTGCATCGACTCGCGCAGGCGACGGTCGAGGTTCGAGAGCGGTTCGTCGAGCAACAACAGGTCCGGGTCCACGGCCAGCGACCGCGCGAGCGCGACTCGTTGTTTCTGCCCGCCGCTCAGTTCGGCCGGTGCCGCGTCCGCGTACGACGCCATCTCGACGAGGTCGAGTTTCTCCCGTGCCTGTTCACGACGCTCGGCCTTGCTTACGCCCGCCATCTTCGGCCCGAACGCGACGTTCTCGTGCACGGTTTTGTTCGGGAACAGTGCCCAGTCCTGGAAGACGATGGAGCAGTCCCGCCGATGGGGCGGGTTGTCGGTCACGTCCACCCCGGCGATTCGGACGCGGCCGGTCGCTGGTTCCTCGAACCCCGCGATGGTCCGCAGGGCTGTCGACTTCCCGCAGCCGCTCGGACCGAGCAAGCAGAACAACTCACCGTCGTCGACTGTCAGCGATACGTCGTCGACTGCGGTGATGTCGTCGTAACGTACTGTGACTCCGTCAAGTTCGAGCATGTTCCCTCTCAGTTGTTCTGTACCAGTTGCCGGTACTCTTCGTTCAGGTCCGAGGAGTACTTGGCGACCCGCGCGAAGTCACGGAACGCGACGTTCCCGAGTTCCTCGTTCGCCGTCGGCACGTTCTCCGCAGTCACGTCGGGGTACTCGGTTTCGGCGTTCGCCATCCCGAGGCCGAACTCGTCCGCGTATGCCGTCTGCATCTCGGGGCTGATGAGGAAGTCGAGGAACCCCTCCGCAGTCTCCCGCTTGCCCGACCCGCGGACCACGTGGTAGTAGTCGGTGTATCCCGTCGTCTGCTCCGGCACGGTCACGCCGATGTTCATCGTCTCCGTCGACCGGGCCTTCGCGAGACCGTAGGCGAAGAAGTAGTGCCCGACGTTCGCGAGTCCCTGCTCCAGCGTCGTCCAGAGGTCCTGTGCCCCCTCGTAGAACGTCGACACCGGGATGTCGCGGAGGATGTCGAAGAGTTCGTCTGCGTTGTCCCGGTCGTAGACTTCCCGTGCGAGCGGTTCGCTGTCGTCGATGACTGCTGCCATCATGAGGTTCTTCAACCAGAACCCGCTCGCGAGCGTGACGTTCGACGCCTCCTCGGAGACCATATCAGCCCACGTCTCCGGCGTCCACGTGGTCGCGTCCTCGTTGTAGACGTACGCGTGGACTCCGTACGCGACCGGTACGGCCGTCTCGGCCGCTTGACTACCCATGAGCCGGTCTTTGATGGCTCCGCTGTTCGAGAGGTTGTCGTACCGGACCGGTTCCCAGAGGTCGCCCTGATTGCCACGGTAGTTGATGCGGCCGCCACCGACAGTCACGTCGAACGGTGGGTCGTCCTCGGGTGACTGGCGAACCTTCGGGACGATACCCGACCAGTTCCCGACGACTTCGAGGGTGTTCCCCGTCCGGTCCTCGTATCTCGGCTTGATGACATTCTTGAAAACGTCCGTGTTCGCCCCGCTCCAGGTCGACACCCTGAGAACCTCACTACTGCTCGCACTCGACCCGGTGACTGTCCCATCGCCCTCACCCGACCCGGTACAGCCAGCGAGTGCAGCCGTCGTGGCGGCCCCCGCTGCGAGGAAGGCACGTCTGTTGACAGTCGGGCTCCGACTGGAATCGTTCTCAGCCATCGAACGTACAACGGCCTCCTGCTAGAAAAGGAGACTGTTCTCGACAGGTCGGCGTGCTCGTCCGGCCGAAACCGCGAACGAACGCGGGGTTCTTTTACCACTCGGCTATGTGCGTGAAGTATGAGCGAGCGGACGGCGGCCGTGTCACGGACGACCGCGGAGACGGATATCGACGTGACACTCGAACTCGACGGCGACGGTGAGGCGACGGTCGACACCGGCATCGGCTTTCTCGACCACATGCTCGAAGCCGTCGCCGAGCACGGCCTGTTCGACCTCACCGTGCAGTGTGACGGTGACCTCGACGTCGACGACCACCACACCGTCGAGGACGTCGCCATCACCCTCGGGCAGGCACTCGACGAGGCACTCGGCGACAGGCGCGGCATCCGCCGGTTCGCCGACCGGACCGTCCCGATGGACGAGTCCCGCGCCGAGGTGGTCGTGGACGTCTCGGGCCGTCCGTACTTCCGGTTCGAGGGGGCGTTCGAGCAGGAACGCGTCGGCGAGTTCACCAGCGTCATGGCCCGGCACTTCCTGCGCTCGCTGGCGACCAACGCCGGCCTCACCCTGCACGCCAGCGTCGACGGCGAGAACGCACACCACCAGATAGAGGCTCTGTTCAAGGCGTTGGCCCGCGCGCTGGACGACGCCACCCGTCTCGACGAACGCCGGAGCGACACGCCGAGCACGAAGGGCGAACTCTGAGGCTTCAGGGCAGACAGTACTGGGCCACGTCCACGAACGCGTCTATCGGCTGGTATATCACGTCGTGGACCGGCGGGAGCGGCACCGGGAGGCCGAGCAGTGCCAGCCCGTGTGACAGCGGCAGGTACCCGAGGGCGACGAAGGCGACGCCGAGGCCGCGGTGGACGCGCCGGAGCCAGTCAGTCGGTGCCGCCGCCAGCACCGTCCCGTAAAACAGGAGCGACGGGAACGTGCCCAGTCCGAGGACGCCCAGCGCGACGGCTCCCTCGACGGGGTCGCCGCGCGCCAGCGCGTAGAGGTACGCCGGGTACAGGAGCGGACACGGCAGGAAGGCGTGAACCGCGCCGAGGCCGAGGATGCGTGGCCCGCGCACCCAGCGGTCGACACGGCGAGTCAGCCACGTGACGGCCCGGGACCCGCCGTCGAGACGGGCTAACGGCCCACCCGCGCCGCCGCGGAGGTAACTCAGCCCCGACCCGACGACGAGGGCACCGACGACGACGCCGACGACGCCGCGGACGCCGTTGGCGGCCTGTGCGATGCCTGCGGCGTCGTAGACGAGCGACCCGAACAGGCCCATCACCGCGCCGAGCGTGGCGTACGCGACGGTCCGGCCAGTGTTGAACAGGAAGTGCTGGCGCACTGCTCGCGTCGTGAGTCGGTCGCCAGTCTCGACTCGGTCGGCGTACACCGTCACCAGCGGGCCGCACATCCCCAGACAGTGCGCCCCGCCGAGCAACCCGACCAGTCCAAACACCGCGAGTTCGAGCCGTGGGGCGAAGGTGAACGCACTGGCGGGCACCGTCAAGACTCCCGTTCGCGGAGCGTCGTCAGGTCGTCACGAACGTCCTGTGGGCGGACGGTCTCCTCGTCCCCGCTCTGGAGTTTGTACGCACGCTCAACGTAACCGTCGGCGTTCGCCAACAGGATGACACCGGAGTGGGCGAACATGTACGCGTCCATGTCCTCGGGCGTCGTCTTGGTGAAGCTCACGCCGTAGCGGTCCTGCACCACCGTCTTCGCCCGTGCCTCGCTCTCGGGCCGGAGAAAGTACCAGTTCCCGGCGTCGGTGGCCACGTCGTGTTGGGTCGCCCACTCCCTGAGCGCGGCCGCGTCGTCCCGGGCCGGGTCGAACGTCGTCTCGACGAACGCCACGTCGTCGGCGTAGCCGTTCTCGATGCTGTGGTCTTGGACCCGCGCCATGATGGCCGTCAACCGGGGACACATCGTCATACACGTGGTGTAGACGAACGTCAACAGGAGGTCGCCGCCGGCGAAATCCCCGGGGAGCGAGAGCGTCTCCGCCTCGCGGAGGGGGGCCGGGAGTGTCGCCTCCGGCAACTGGTCGCCGTGTGTCGGGAACGGGAGCGCGCTCGGGTCCACCTCCCACTCCGTCGCCGAGAGGTACGTGTTGCCGTCCGACGCCGACCCGCCGATGAACCCTGTACAGCCAGCCAGTCCGACTGCCGCGCTCGCGCCGAGCGAGGACAGGAGCGTCCGTCGTGTTCGGTCCATATCCGAGCGTTCGACTCGCCGGGGAAGAACCCCGTAGTACGTTTCTCGAAGACGGCACCGCCACGGCGAGACGGCGAGGCCGCTACGGGGACTGTGTGAAGAGGAGTGCTACGCCGCCGCGCGGTCCTCAGGCGTCCTCGACGAACCGGCGGCGATACTGCACGGCGAGGTCACGGTCGAACGCGTCGAGACCCACGATGTCGTCGGTCGTGAGGTAGTCGACCGCGTCGACGTAGGCCACGGCGTCGGCCCGGTCGGCGAACGGGGCCGGGTTGCGCCGCATCGGGTCGTTGACTCTCTCGCTGTCGGTTTCGAGCGCGTAGTGTGCCGTCGTTCCGTCGACGCGCTCCCGCGTCTCGAAGTCGGTCACCCACACGCCGGTGATGGGGGCGTCGGTGGCCGCGAACTCGTCGGGAAGTGCGTAGTAGGTGACCATACACCCCGCGGTGTCGAAGAACGCCCGCTCCCCGTCCTCGTGGACCACCTGTGCGTTCCAGTCCGGGTACTCCGCCGGAACCATGTTACACACCGGACAGTTCGCGTCCGAGGGGACGGTGACGGCTTCGGCGGCCGATGCCGCCGTCTCCGTCTCGCCCCCGTCGCCCTCGTACGCGACGTAACTCGCACACCACCCGCTGGGGTCGATGGTTCCCTCGACGACGGCACAGGCCCCGACGCCGTCACCGTTCTTGTCGGGGATGTAGAACCGACACCCCGAACACTGCGCGCCGTCGTTCGATTCGGTCTGATACTGCACCGCCTCTTTCGTCGACACCGCGGACGGGTCACGCTCCGTGCCGTCGAGGGCAGTCGCCGTCTCGTACGCCGCCGGAACGTCCGCCACCGTCGTCGGCGTCGCCGTGTCTGTCGGCTCCGGGGTGGCCGTCCCGCCGTCACCGTCGCCGCCGTTACAGCCGGCCAGCCCCATCGTGACGCCGGTGCCGACGAGCGTGAGCAGTCGACGCCGGTCGAACTCCGTCGATGCGTCCTGCATACGCGCCGATTCCACGTCGGCGGACAAGAACCCCGTAGTACGTTCCTCGAACGTGACACGCCGTCAGGCCGCGTCGTCGAGGAACCCGTCCACGAGTTGCATGAACCGGTCGACGAACCGGTCGGCGTAGGTCGGTGCCACCTCCGAGAGGAGGAGTGCCGTCTCGTGCGGTCGTTCGAGGTGGACGCTGACCCGCCCCGTCTCGTCCCGCCGTTTCTCGACCACGCCACACGCTATCAGCCGGTCGAGGTGGTACTCGACGGTCGACCGACTCACACCGATGTCGTCCGCGAGCGCGTCCGGGTGCTGGCCGTCCGTGTCGAGGAGTCGCCCGACGATACCGCGCGCGCTCTCGCGGCGCAACAGCGCGAGCGTCTCCTTCTCCCACTGGTCGTATCCCGTCGGGTAGTAGTGCGTCTGGCCGTAGACGGTCGCCCGTTCGAGTCGGTCGTCCCGCACTAACCGGGAGACGTGGTGTTGGACCTGTCCGGTGGCTTGGTCGAGCGCGTCGACGATGGCACTGAAGTGACTCCCCGGATGCTCGCGCACGTACTGCTCGACGACGGCGCGCGATTCAGTCACGCTCCATCCCCCCGTCGTTCGACGCGCCGGTGCGGCGCGTGACGGTGTGGACGGCCGCCGCGAGCAGGACGACGATAGCCGCGTCGGCCAGCAGGTCGACCTGCTGTTCGAGGCCCGGGCGGATGACCGAAACGGCACCCAACCGGCCGGCCAACACCTGCGCCGCGAACGCGAGGAAGGCGAGCGTGACCAGCAGATACGCCAGCGACCGCCGCCGGACTAGCACCGTCAGGCTCACCCCGAGCAACAGCAGCGACCCGACCACGGCGACCGGAACCGCGACCAGTACCGGCAACCCTGCCCCCGGTGCGGGGAGCGAGAGCCTCGCTGGCTGGGGGACGGGGAGGCCGAGTGCCACCAACCCGCCGAGCAGCGTCCCGACGCCGAGGAGGACGAACGCGGCACCGACCGCACGCGTCCCGAGGCGACCCAACTGAACCGAGTCGATTACCACGCCGAACACGAGCAGTGCGGGCAGCGTCCCCAGCCCCAACGCCGCGAGGACCGCGGCCCCGGCCAGCGGGTCACCGAGCGCGAACGCGTAGAGGTACGCCGGATACAGCAGCGGACAGGGAAACAGCCCGTGGAGTGCCCCCAGCACCGCCGTCTGTGGCCCGCCGAGACGCCTGTCGACGCGTCGTCGCACCGCACGGCTCACCCGTCCTAGCGGTGCCCACAGGCTCCGTGCCGTGCCCGACAGGAGCGGGTTCGACGTACCGGCGAGGTGGGCGAGGCCCGACGCCACGACGACGATGCCGACGGTGACGCCGACGAGGCCACGGACCGCGCCGAACGGCCCGGGGAGGTACCCGGCCGCACCGGCCACGAGGCCACCGAACAGGCCGAACAGGCCGCCGAGGACGGTGTAACTCGCCGTCCGCCCGAGGTTGAACAGCGCGTGCTGGCCGAGGACCCGGCCGCGTCCGTCGGGCATCCGGTCGGCGTACAGCGAGACGAGCGGTCCGCACATCCCCACGCAGTGGCCGCTCCCGAGGAAGCCGATAGTCCCGAAGAGCGCGAGCGTGGCGACGCCGCCGTCCGGGAGCGACCCGAGCATGGGTGGTGGTAGACGGTCCCCCTACAGAAACCTCGCTCCCGTTCCCACGTTCGAGAAACGTACTACGGAATTTAAGCCGACGGCACGTTCGACTGTCGGCCGTGAACACCGCCCGTTTCCGCCGTCTCGCGGCCGTCACTGCCGGTAGTACGTTCCTCTTGATGTGCGTCGGGGCGTACACGAAAGCCATCGGTGCCGGGTTGGCCTGCCCCGACTGGCCGACCTGTTACGGCACGTGGGTCCCGTTCCTCCACCCGGCGGTGATGGCCGACGCCCCGTTCTCGCCGGCGCAGGTGTTCGCCGAGTGGCTGCACCGGACGCTCGCCGCACTCACCGGCCTCCTCGTCGCCGCTACGGGCGTCGGCGCGTGGCTGACCGGCGAGTCCGGGTGGCCGGAGCGGGCCGCACTCGCCGCGGCGGGACTGCTTCCCGTGCAGGTCCTGCTCGGCGGCCTCACCGTGACGGCGCGTCTACAACCCGCCGTCGTCACCGCTCACCTCGCCACGGCCGTCCTCATCTTCGCCGGCGTGGTCGTCGCCGCAGTCGGCCGCCGGACGCCGCCCGGGACGGGGCGGCGACCCGAAGCCCCGAACCCCTAAACCGGAGCCAACCGTCCGTCGGGGCATGTTCGACGAGATAATCGAGAAGTTCGAGGGAAGCCCCTCACAGCAGGCGGTCATCCGTCTGCTCCTCGAACGCGGGTTCTCGGTCAACGACGAGGGCCGCGTCGTCTCGGGCGGCATCGAGATACCCAACACGGGTATCGCCCGGGAAATCGGCGTGGACCGCCGGGTGGTGGATTCGACCACCGACACAATCCTCGCCGACGAGGAACTGCGCCGCATCTTCCAGAACATCTCCCAGATTCCGAGTCTGATGGACCTCGCGCCGGTGCTCGACTTGCACGTCCTGACCGTCGACGTGACCGACACCGAGCGACCGGGTATCGTCGCGGACATCACCGGTCTCATCGCCGACCGCGGCATCTCGATGCGCCAGACCGTCAGCGAGGACCCCGAGTTCGCCGTCGACCCCAAACTCTACATCATTACCGACCGCGCACTGCCGGGTGACCTCCTCAACGAGATTCGCGAACTGCCGTACGTGCGCAAGATAGAACTCAAGTGACTCCCGACGACACAGCCACCGACGACACCGTGACCGTCACCGTCCGCGACGGCGACGACGAGACCACCCTGACGGCCCCGACAGGGGCGATACTCCGGGACGTGCTCCTCGACGCCGGGTTCTCGCCGTACACCCGCTACACGGCGTCGCTGAACTGCGGCGGGCGCGGGCTCTGTGCGACCTGTGGCGTCCGGGTCCACGACGGTGCCGGCGAGCACCCGCCCGACCACTGGCACGACCGACTCGCCGCCCGCTTTGGCTACCCACGCCTCGCCTGTCAGGTGGTTCTGACCGACGACGTGGCGGTCGAGATACCCGACAAGCGCGTGTGGGGGGGACGCGAACCGGAATGACCGACACCTATCGCACCCTCGCCGGCCGCGGGGAAGCCGACTTCACGGTACAGGGGTCGGAGTTTCTCGGCCACGCCGCACCGGTCACGGACGTGGCCGCCGCCGAGGCGTTCGTCGACGAGGTGCGCGACGCCTACACCGACGCGACGCACAACGTCCCGGCCTACCGTGTCCGGGCCGACCCACTCCGGGAGTGGTCGAGCGACGCCGACGAGCCCTCCGGGTCGGCCGGGAAACCAGCACTCAACGTCCTGCAGGGCGAGGAGCTACAGAACGTGGCCGTCGTCGTCACGCGGTACTACGGCGGAACGAAACTGGGCGTCGGCGGGTTGGCACGGGCGTACTCGAAGGCGGTCAAACTGGCCGTCGAGGACGCCGGTATCGTCACCGAACGGCCACACGAACGCTTCACTGTCGTCGTCGAGTACGACGACTCCGGGACGGTTCGTGGCCTCCTCGAATCGGCGGGCGTCGCGTTCGAGGCGACGTACGAGGCAGAGGTGACCTTCGACGTGCGCGTCCCCGTCGCCGAGGCTCCCGCGTTGCGGGACCGCATCCGAAGCGCGACCAGCGGGCGGGCGCGCATCGACGGCGAGTTCGACGACTGACGTGTTTCTTCGTTGTCTCGAACTGTGACACGAGATATCACGGGTTCCGATGGAGATGCGGAGCGGTCGCTGTCAGGCGTATTTCCAGCCGAAGCGGAGGGGTACAACGGGCGTCGATACGGCCGCCGTCGTCACGGGCTGTCGACGGGTCACCGCATCGGACCTGTCAGGTCGTTCGGAACGCACGGTCGCCCGCGTCGCCGAGGCCAGGGACGATGAACCCCTCACTATTCAATCCGTCGTCTACGGCGGCGGTCACCACGTCCGTCTCGGGGAACTCGTCGGTGACGCGGGCGACGCCTTCGGGCGCGCTGACCGCGGCGAGGGCGAGCACCCGGGCCGGGTCGCCGGCCGCGTGGACCCGCTCCAGCGCGGCACACATCGTCGACCCCGTGGCGAGCATCGGGTCGGCGACGACGACGGTGTCTGTCGGGCCGATGGCTGGGAGGTTCTCGTACGCCACGTCGATGGGGAAGGTGCCGCCGTCCATGCCCGCCGTCTCGTCCCGACTCGCGCTCAGCATCCCCTGTCTCGCGTCCGGGAGTGCCGTCAGCATCCCCTCGACGAACGGGACCGCCGCCCGGAGAACGGTGACGACCACCACGTCGCTGGCCACTCGCTCGCCGGTGGTCGTCGTCAGGGGCGTCTCCACTTCGACCGTCTCCGTCCCGAGTACGTCGTCGGCGAGTTCGCCGCCGCAGACCCGCCCCAGTCGGACCAACGCGTCCCGGAACGCGACGCCGTCCGTCTCCACGTCGCGGAGCGTCGTGAGCGCGTCTTGGGCGAGGGCGTGGCGAATCACGCGCGCGTCGCCGTGTCGTTCGATGGCCATACGCCCCGTTACCGTCGCCGCTCGTTTATAATCGTCCGTCCCGGGTCCGGCCGGCGGTGCCTGCGACGGCTCGCCCGCCCGGTTTCCCCTGTCATCGAGCGGTGACTTTTAACGCCTTGGCTACCCTACTGGGACGAAAGGGTTACAACGACCCTCCACAGGCACCCACCAATGGAAGAGAGCGTCTCCGGATTCAAACAGCGCGGTCGCTGGGTCGACGTCGTCGAACACGGTGAGCGTCTCACTCGTGCGTTGAAAGACGCCGCCGACGACGCCGACGTGGCGGTGGACTCGGCGGACATCGCCGAGTTCGACGACTGGCGGCCCAAGACCGACGAACGACTCGACGAGGACGTGAACGAGAAGACGGCCGAAAAGGCGAGTGTCGCGGAGGGTGAGGGTGAGAAAGCCGGCGCGGATGTCGACGAGGACCTCCAGACTGCGGGCGAGAAACTCTCCGAGTCCTACGAGAAACTCGACGAGGACCCCGACGAGGCGGTCGACAAGTGGGGCGAGTCACTCGATTACGTCGCGCGCGCCGCGGACTCGGCCGGGCGGAAGGCCCTCCGCGCCGTCGAGGGAGCCGTCTACAAGAACGTGATGACCCAAATCGCGCCGTACTACTTCGACAACGCCCTCGTCAGTGCCAACCTCCGCCGGGTCGGGTCCGACGAGGCACCCGAGTACGTCTTCGAGGTGAACGTCAACGACGACGACCTGAAGATACGCGTCTCGAACAAGTTGGCCGACTACGAGTCCTCGGTCGACCGCTGGCACGTCGACACACCCAAAGACACTGCAACTGCTGAGGCCGTCGAGGGCGTCGAGACGCCCGAACCCAACGGAGAACTCGACTCCGAGACTAACGACCCGGCGACCGACGCCGACGACGAGTAAGTTCCAGCGGACCCCTAAGACTGTCTCGGGGTTTGCGCTCTCTGAACGGACCTTTGGTGTCCATTCAGAAAAACATAGAATCGAACAACCAAAGATTTGTATTCGACAAGAGCTAGCCTTCGCTTGAACACCCAATGTCGAGCGACAATACGAGCCCAACCCCGAGCGGACGCCGAACGAACAGGGAGTGGTGGCCGGACCGCTTGAGTCTGGCCCCTCTCGAACAGAACGCCCGCGACGCCGGACCGATGGACGAGGACTTCGACTACGCCGAGGAGTTCCAGAAACTCGACCTCGAAGCGGTCAAAGCGGACATCGAAGACGCCATCACGGAGCCAAAGGACTGGTGGCCGGCCGACTACAGTCACTACGGCCCGCTGATGATTCGGATGGCGTGGCACAGTGCCGGTACGTACCGCGCGTACGACGGCCGCGGCGGCGCGGCCGGCGGCCGACAGCGGTTCGCCCCCATCAGTAGCTGGCCGGACAACGCCAACCTCGACAAGGCACGCCGTCTGCTCTGGCCGGTCAAACAGAAGTACGGCCGCAAGCTCTCGTGGGCCGACCTGCTGATTCTCGCAGGGAACGTCGCCGTCGAATCGATGGGGTTCCAGACGTTCGGCTTCGCCGGCGGGCGCGAAGACGACTTCGAACCGGACGAAGCCGTCGATTGGGGGCCCGAGAAGGAACTCGAAACTCAGGAACGTTTCGCTGAAGCCGGCGGGATTCAGGAGGGGCTCGGTGCCTCCGTGATGGGTCTCATCTACGTGAACCCCGAAGGTCCCGACGGCCAACCGGACCCGATGGCCTCGGCGAAGAACATCCGCCAGACCTTCTCCCGCATGGCGATGAACGACAAACAGACCGCCGCGCTCATCGCCGGCGGGCACACCTTCGGCAAGGTCCACGGTGCCGACAGCACGGAGAACGCGCACGGCCCCGACCCCGAGGAGGCTCCCATCGAGAACATGGGTCTCGGCTGGCAGGACGGGGAGACGGCCGCGGAGGAGGGCGTCACGACCAGCGGCATCGAGGGCCCGTGGACGTCCTCGCCGACCGAGTGGGACATGGGCTACGTCGACAACCTGCTCGAGTACGAGTGGGAACCTGAGACGGGTCCCGGCGGTGCCTGGCAGTGGACGCCAAAAAAACCCGAGGAAGTCGAGACGGCCCCGGACGCACAGAACCCCGACGAGGAAGTCACGCCGATGATGCTGACGACGGACATCGCGCTGAAGCGTGACCCGGAGTACCGCGAGATTATGGAAACCTTCCAAGAGAACCCCATGGAGTTCGGCATGGCCTTCGCGAAGGCCTGGTACAAGCTGACCCACCGCGACATGGGGCCGCCGGAGCGGTTCCTCGGCCCGGAGGTTCCCGAGGAGACGATGGTCTGGCAGGACCCGATTCCCGACGCCGACTACACGCTGGTCGGCGACGAGGAGATAGACCTGCTCAAAGAGCAGATTCTCGATTCGGAGCTGTCCCGTACGCAGTTGGTCAAGACCGCGTGGGCGTCGGCGTCGACCTACCGCGACAGCGACAAGCGCGGCGGTGCTAACGGTGCCCGCATCCGACTGGAGCCCCAGCGGAGCTGGGAAGTCAACGAACCTGCGGAGCTCGAGACGGTCCTCGAAACCTACGAAGAGATTCAGGCGGAGTTCAACGAGTCCCGTTCGGACGGGACGCGCGTCTCGCTCGCTGACCTCATCGTGCTGGGCGGGAACGCCGCCGTCGAACAAGCGGCCGCCGAGGCTGGCTACGACGTCGAGGTTCCCTTCGAACCGGGCCGAACGGACGCCACCGCGGAGCAGACCGATGTGGAGTCCTTCGAGGCACTCAAACCGGAGGTCGACGGGTTCCGCAACTACATCGAAGACGACATCGACAGACCGGCCGAGGAAGTGCTGATCGACGAGGCCGACTTGCTCGACCTGACGCCGGACGAGATGACGGCACTCGTCGGCGGGATGCGCGCACTGGGTGCGACTTACCAGAACTCCGACCTCGGTGTCTTGACCGACCAGCCGGGCACGCTGACGAACGACTTCTTCGTCAACCTGCTGGACATGGGCACGGAGTGGCAGCAGTCACCGGAGTCAGACCACGTCTACGAAGGGTACGACCGTGAGACGAGCGAACTGAACTGGCGCGGCACCCGTGTCGACCTCATCTTCGGGTCACACGACGAACTCCGGGCCATCGCAGAAGTCTACGCCTCCGAGGACGGCGAAGAGCAGTTGATCCAAGACTTCGTGGACGCGTGGCGCAAGGTGATGCAGGCCGACCGGTTCGACCTCGAGTAGCGACCACGGCCTTCGATCACCGCTTTCTTCGCGCCGCCCACGTCCGACGGTGCCGCCGTTGCCGTCGCGACGGCAACGCGCCGAAGCCGGCCTACACGACCTGCCCGAGCCAGTCTGCGGCGTTCTCCCAAAATTTTTGTCGATACGTGTCCAACGGATTGTATGGTCCAGCCCTCCCTTCCGGACCCGCGAACGGATACCGGTTGGCGGTACGCCATCGTCGCCGGCGGCCTCGCGGGAACGTACACACTCCTCGAATACTTGCTGTCCACGGGGACGACGCTCCGTCTCAGCCCGGTGGTCTTCGCTGGCCTGCTCGGCGGTCTGCTGTTCGTCGACGCCGACGTTCCGCCCCGCCGGGTCGGCCTGCGGACCGGCCTCGTCGCGTCCGTCCCGCTGGTATGGCCGTTCGTCGACCTCCTCCGGGCGATTCCAGCCTTCACGCAACCACTATGGTTCGACGCCGTCCAGTACGCCGCGGTCGCGGTCGCGGTCGGTCTGTTCGTCCTGTTCACCGTGGTCGTGACACAGGCCGGTGCTGTGGTCGGGGCGTGGCTCGCCGCGAAGGTCGGGCCGGACCGGCCGGCGGCGACCGCAGAGGGATGACATAGCGGTCGAACAGGTCTGTCGAGAGATACCGCTCGCCGGTGTCCGGGAGGACGAAGACGGTCGTTTCCTCGGGGTAGTCGGTGGCGACGTCTATCGCCGCAGCGGCGGCCGTGCCGTCACGTCGCCCGGTCGCTCCAATCGGTCCGCTCGACACGGTAGCCCCCACACTCGGGACAGACCTGCCGGCGCACGCGAAAGCCCGTGTTGCACTGGGTACACTCGTACTCCGCACCGTCGTCGGTCCGGCGGGTGCGTGCTAGCCGTCGCAGTCGCTGTAACACCATCCCATCTCCCTTACGCACTGCTGTGACCCCTTCGGATATAATCCTCCGGGCGCGATTACAGAGCGCGAAAGGACCACCTTCACGAGCGTCCCGGCAGGTTCTTAGGGGTGCTCCCTGTACCGCCGTGGAGATGGTCGCCGCTGGCACAGTCGCCACGTTCCTCGTCGCGGGTGCCGCCAGCCTCTTTATGGCGTGGGCTATCGGTGCCGGGTCCTCCGGGTCGACGCCCTTCGCCCCTGCAGTCGGTGCCAACGCGATTTCGGTGATGCGGGCGGGCTTTTTCGTCGGCATCCTCGGGTTGGCCGGTGCCGTCCTGCAAGGTGCGAACGTCACCGAAGCCGTCGGCCGCGAACTGATACTGAACGTCACGATTTCGCCGACGGCTGCCGTCGTCGCGCTGCTGACGGCCGCGATTCTCGTCGCAATCGGCGTGTTCGCTGGCTACCCCATCGCCACTGCCTTCACCGTCACTGGGGCCGTCGTCGGCGTCGGGTTGGCACTCGGCGGTGACCCGGCGTGGTCCAAGTACGGCGAGATTGCCGCGCTGTGGGCCGCCACGCCGTTCGTCGGCGGCGGCATCGCCTACGGAACTGCCCGGATGCTCAGAAACGAGCGCGTCCCCGAACGCCTCGCAGTGCCCGCGCTCGCGGGCGTCGTCGGGGCCATCCTCGCCAACACGGAGTTCGTCCTGCTCGGGCCGGCGGGCGAGGCCGCCTCGCTCACCGCCGTCGCGACGACTCGCGTGGGCGACGCGATTCCAGCTCTCGGCACGTACGCCGTGGTGACACTGCTTGCGGCACTCGCCGTCGCCGTCGTCCTCTGGTTCGACATTCGGGCGGACGCGGAGGCGGGCCAGCGACACTTCCTGCTCGCGCTCGGCGCGCTGGTCGCGTTCTCGGCCGGCGGGAGTCAGGTCGGCCTCGCGCTGGGACCCCTCCTCCCACTGCTCGACCCCTACAACCTGCCGTTGCCGGCCGTCCTGCTCGGCGGTGGCTTCGGCCTCCTCGTCGGGTCCTGGACCGGCGCGCCCCGGATGATAAAGGCACTCTCACAGGACTACTCGGCACTCGGGCCGCGCCGCTCCATCGCCGCGCTCATCCCCTCCTTCGCCATCGCACAGACGGCCGTGTTCTTCGGCATCCCCGTCTCGTTCAACGAGATAATCGTCTCGGCCATCATCGGCAGCGGGTTCGCCGCCGGCGGCGGCGACGTGAGCGGGAAGAAGATGGGTTACACCGTCCTCGCGTGGATACTCTCGCTCGCGTTGGCGTTCGGCCTCGGCTACGGCGTGTTCACCGCCGTCGACGCGCTCCTCGGGTAGGTTTTTGTCGAACCGTCCCCAACGTCGGCTGTGATTCCCCTCTGTGACACGCCCGGACAGTCCGCCGTCGCCGCGGCCGTCGGCGGCCTCCTCGGCGGCGGGCTCGCGGTGACGTTCGGTCTCGGCGTCACCGTGGCCGTCCTGCTGGCCGGTTTCCTCGCCGGTGCCGGTGACATCCTCGCGCACGTCCTCCGCGGTGACGCACAGTTCCGGGCGGCGGTCACACGCGTCCGCCGGGCCGTCGGCCGCCGTGGCGAACCGCCGTAGGCCGCCAGCAGTCGGCGGTCCGTCGCCGCCGGTACTCAGTCGGTCCGCGCTTCTTCGGACTCGGTGTCCGTCGGCGTGCCCTCTTCGTCCGTCTCTCCGGCGGTGGCGACGCGTTCGACGCGCGCTTTCATGATGCGGGTGTTCTCGACCTGTTCGACGCGGATTTCGACGCCGTCGTACTCGATGTGTTCGCCTTCCTCGACCAGTCGCCCGGCGAGGTTGAAGATGAACCCGGCGATGGTCTCGAACTCCTCGCCCTCGGGGATGTCGATGTCGAGTGCCTCGTTGACCTCCTCGATGTTGACCTCGCCTTTGACGAGGACGGCGTCGTCGCCGACGAACTCGATGGGCTCTTCTTCCTCGCCCTCCAGAATCTCGCCGACGATTTCCTCGGTGAGGTCCTCCATCGTCACCAGTCCCTCCGTCGTCCCGAACTCGTCGATGACGACGACCATGTGCATGCGCTCGTCGCGCATCTCGGCGAGCAACTCGTCGACGTTCTTGGACTCGGGGACGTGCAGGGTCTGCTCGCGCACGTCTTCGAGTTCGAGGTCGCCGTCGACTTCGCCGTATTCGAGGTCACGCACCAAGTCCCGAATGTTGACCGTCCCGATGATGTTGTCCAGACTTCCCTCGTACACCGGGAGGCGCGTGTGACTGCTCTGCACGCACGTCTCGATGGCCTCCTCGATGCTGTCGTCGGCGGACACGGCGGTCATGTCCAACCGCGGGGTCATCACCTCCTTGGCGATGGTGTTGTTGAACCGGAGCGTCCGCTGGAGCATCTGGCGTTCGTCCTCGTCCAGCACGCCCTCGCGCTCGCCCGTCTCGATGATGTCCTGTATCTCCTGTCTGGTGACGTACGACGTCTCGATGGCGGACTGCCCGCCGGTGATGCGGTTGACCTGCTGTGTGAGGAAGTCGAAGACGACGATGAGGGGCCACAGCGTCCGCTCGGCGAACTTCAGCGGGCGGGCGATGGTCAACGCCCACGACTCGGTGTTCTCGACGGCGTAGGATTTGGGCGCGCTCTCGCCGAACAGGAGGACCAGAGCCGTGATGCCGAACGTCGAAGCCAGCACCGCCAGCCCTTGGTCGTCCAGCAGAATCGCCAGCAACCCCGTAGCGATGGACGACATGGCGATGTTGACGAGGTTGTTCCCGACCAGAATCGTCACGAGCAGTCGGTGGGGGTCCTCTTTGAGTCCCTGTAGCGTTCGCGCGCCCGGCGTGCCGTCCTCGACGAGGGCGTCGACGCGGTGTGCTGCGAGCGAGAACATGGCTATCTCTGACGAGGAAAAAAACGCCGAGAGTAGCAACAGCAACAGAATGACGAGGAGGCCAACACCGATAACGAACCCGTCGGTGAGGACCACACCGAACACGTCGGTGGCGAGTGGTATCGTATCGAACCCGACGCCGAGTGCCGAGACTACACCCATTATCGCCGAATTTTGCTACGGGTCGGATTAAGGCTTGTCATAGCCCGAACACGCCACTGTCCCCCGTTTCTGTTCCGGACCGGACGGCGACGAGACGCCACCCGTCGGTCGGTCGCGTTCGTGCGGCGCGTGCGGACGCCCGAAGGCTTACCCTGAACTGTCCCGTACGTACGACCCGATGAGCGACCCATCCATCACCCTCTACCGGTTGCAGGGGTGTCCCTTCTGCGAGCGCGTCGTACGCAAACTGGACGAGTACGACCTCGACTACCGCTCGCGGTTCGTCGAGGCACGCCACTCGAAGCGGGACGTGGTCAAACGCATCTCGGGCAAGCGGACCGTCCCGGCAATCGTCGACGAGCGTACCGGCGTCACGATGTCCGAGAGTGCCAACATCGTCGCGTACCTCGACGGAACGTACGGGGAGGGTGCGTGATGGAACTGGACTTCGAGGTGGTCGACCTCCCGGCGGTCGACCCCCCGGCGGTCGGCGAGCAGGCCCCCGACTTCGAGCGGCCGCTGGTCACCGACGAGTACTGGGAGGACACCGCCCTCTCGGAGTTGACCGCCGAGGGACCGGTCCTGCTCGTCTTCCACCCCATGGACGGCGACTTCCCGACGACGTACATCTGGAACGAGATACGGGACCGCAACTGGGGCCACCGCGAAACTGATGGGACTCTGCAGGTCGTCGGCCTCTCCATCTCCACGCCGTACGAACACAAGACGACCATCGCCCAGCGCGGGATGGACTACCGGCTGTTCTCGGACCCGAAAAACGGCGTCGCCGAGGCCTACGATATCGTCAACGACCTCGACGGGATGGCCGGTATCGAGGAACCCCGACCCGCCGTCTTCCTGCTGAACGAGGACCGCGTGGTCCAGTACGCGTGGGTCGCCGACGAGTGGCCGGACTTCCCGGACTACGACGACATCGAGGCCGCGCTGGCGGACCTGTAGCGACCGACTTTTGCCCGTTCCCGGCCGAGACGGGGGCATGACCGACGTGACCGACGCCGCCGCCGCCCTCGCGGCCGGTGACCTCGTGGTCTACCCGACGGAGACGGTGTACGGCCTCGGCGCGAACGCACTGGACGAAGACGCCGTTTCCCGCGTCTTCGCGGCCAAAGGCCGAGACCGCGAGAAACCCGTCTCGCTCGCGGTCCCCGACGTGGCGACGGCCACCGAGTACACCGCACCGACGGCCCGCGAACGCGAGTTCATGGACGCGTTCCTCCCCGGACCCGTCACCGTCGTCGTCGAGAAACGCGAGATGGTCCCGGACATTCTGACCGCGGGCCGTGACCGCGTGGGCGTTCGGGTTCCGGACCACGACGTCGCCCTGTCGCTCCTCCGCGAGTTCGCGCCTGTCACCGCGACCAGCGCGAACGTCAGCGGCACGGGGAGCGTCCGCGAACTCGACGCCCTCGGCGACCGAATCCGCGACGCCGCCGCGGTTCTGGTCGACGGCGGAGCGACGCCCGGCGGCGGGAGTACCGTCGTGGACGTCTCCGCCAGCGAAGTCATCCGTGAGGGCCCCCTCGCCGACGAGATACACGAGTGGCTCAGCTGACCTGCCGGAACGGACTCCGACCGTCACAGGAGCCGATAGATTTTTAATATAATAATCGTTAATGAAGACAATCGGAAACGGAGCCCGGTAGTACATATGGATGCCGATAGATTAGAAAATCCCGTCCGCAACGTCATGACGAGTCCGGTGCGAACAATCGACTCCGACATGTCGGTGACTGAAGCAGCGCGCATCCTCTGGGACGAGCGTATTGGTGCACTCGTCGTCGAGGGTGACGACGACATCGCTGGCATCGTCACGGAGAGCGACATCGTCCGTGGTGTCTGTGCAGGCCACGACGCCGAGCGTCTCCGCGTGCGCGAACTGATGACCGAGGCCGTCATTACAATCGACCACGACCAGGCTGTCCGAAACGCGAGCGCGCGAATGCAGGACAACAACATCAAGAAACTCCCCGTCGTTGACGACGGAACCTTGGTAGGTATCGTTACCACGACCGACATCGCCGAGTCGCTCGCACCGACTTTCGAAGATGTCCTCGCGGCGTTCGCGGAATGAGCCCGTACCAGGACGACGGTCATTACGCCTCCGCTGCCGTAACTTCGAACGAACAAGTGCCCGCCGTTCGCTTCCTTTCTCCCCGTTTCACCACCTGAAACTGTCCATCCATACCGTCCGCTCGCGTGGTTACCGCTCGTCGACGCTGGGGAACTCGCGGGTGTCCGGGCCGATGTACCGGCCACGGGGGCGGATGAGCCGATTGTCGTCGTACTGTTCGAGGATGTGGGCTATCCAGCCGCCGGCGCGGGACATGGCGAAGATTGGCGTGTAGATGTCGACTGGGATGCCCATCTGGTAGTACGTGGAGGCGGAGTAGAAGTCGACGTTCGGGGCGAGCCCCTTCTCGTCTGCCATCCACTCCTCGATAGCCATCGAGTACTCGTACCAGCGGGGCGTTCCGGCCGCCTCGCCCAGTGCCTTGGACTTCTCGCCGAGGATGCGGGCGCGCGGGTCCTTGACGTTGTAGACGCGGTGGCCGAAGCCGGGGACGCGCTCGCCGGCTTCGAGTTTGTCCTCTGCCCACTCGACGGGGTCTTTGCCGGAGTTGTCGAGTTCGAGCAGGGCCTCCATCACGTCCTGGTTCGCGCCGCCGTGGAGCGACCCGGAGAGCGCGCCGATGCCGCCGGGAATCGCAGAGTGGAGGTCCGCGAGCGTCGAGGAGATGACCATCGAGGAGAACGTCGAGGCGTTCAGGCCGTGGTCGGCGTGCAGGACCAGCGCCATGTCGAACGTCTCGGCGAGCACTTCGTCGGGTTCCTCGCCGTTGAGCATGTAGAGGAAGTTCTCGGCGTGGCCGAGGTCCTCCCGGGGCGCGACGATGTCGTCGCCGTCGCGGGCGCGAGTGAAGGCCGCGATGATGGTCGGCATCTTCGCCGTGATGCGCCGACCCTTCCGGAGGTTGGCCTCGCGGTCCTGCGTGTCGGCACCGGCGTCGGGGTCGTAGGCCGACAGCGCGGAGACGGCCGTTCGGAGCGCGGCCATCGGGTTCTCGTCCTGTGCGGCGAGCGTGCGGACGAGTTCGACCACGTCGTCGTCCAGCGACCGCTCGGTACGCATCGCGTCGGTGAACTCGGCCAGTTCGTCGCTGTCGGGGAGGTGGCCGTGCCACAGCAGGTACAGAACCTCTTCGTAGCTGGCGTCCCGCGCCAAGTCGTCGATGGAGTACCCGCGGTAGACGAGTTGACCTTCGTCACCATCGATGAAGCTGAGTTCCGACTCGGCGACGAGGACACCCTCGAGACCCTTCTTGAGCTCGTCGGACATACCCCCCCGTTGACTACCTTCCGGCAAAAGTATTATCTTCTGTCCCGGAACGCTCGGTGGGTCCACCCCCTCGGGAGTGAACGTATGCCCACCTGCGACGCCTCCCGGCCGACGAATCCCGTGCTGTTCGGACCCGCGCGGACACACCGCGAGGCAGCCACCGGGCAACGTTTTTGAGTCGCGGCCGTGGAGGTAGGGGAGATGGCAGCCGACGATGTGGGGTACGAACCGGTCGGGGTCGTCGAGGTACTGGCGGAGATGAAAGACACCTCCGAACTCCTCATCGACCTCTCGTACTCCGCCGTCCTGTTCGGCAACGAGGAACTCGCAGAGGAGGTGCTGGAACTCGAAGAGCGGATGGACCTCCTCCAGTTGCGCGCCCGGATGAGCCTCCTGATGGCCGCGCGCAATCCCTCGGACGCCGAAGGCCTCGCACCCGTCCTCGGCGTCGTCGGTGCCGCCGAGAAGATATCCGACGCGGCCGGCGACATCGCCAAGATAGTGCTGGAGGACATCGGCCTCCCCGACGCGATGCGTGCGACCCTCCCCGAAGCCGTCGAGACGCTCGTCCGGGCGACCATCGTCCCCGACTCCCCGCTCGCGGGGCGGACGCTCGGCGACATGAACCTCGAAACCGAGACCGGCGTGCGGGCTATCGCCATCCGTCGCCCCGACGGGTGGCTGTTCAACCCCGGCCCGGAGACGACGCTGACCGTCGACGACGTGGTGTTGTTTCGTGGCCCCGAAGCGGGCATTACCGAGGTGTACGCCGACGCGACCGGCGACGCGTACGCCTCCCCGACGGCCCCCGAACCCGCCATCGACGACCTCGAACGGGCGGTCGACTCCATCGTCCACATGAAGAACATGAGCGAACTAGCCGTCGACCTCGCCTACGGCGCGGTGCTATTCGACGCCGCCGACGTGGCCGAGGAGGTGCTGAACCTCGAAGCCGAGGTCGACGCCCTCCAGTCGCGCTTCGAGGCGTGGACGCTGCGGGCGGCCGGCCGCGTCGAAGACCCGGTTTCGCTCCGGGGACTCGTCCGTCTGGCCAACGCCACCGAGGTCATCAGCGACGCCGCGCTCGAAATCAGCGAGGGCGTCCTCCGCGGGTTGGGGACCCATCCCGTCGTCGCGGAGGCGGTCAGAGAGTCCGACGAAGTCATCGTCCGGACCACCGTCGCGGCGGACGCGATGCTCGCCGATACGACGCTCGGCGACGCGATGGTCAAGACGGAGACGGGAATGCGCGTCATCGCCGTCAGGCGTGGACAGGACGGGCCGGACGCCGACACCGGGACCCACGACAGCGGCTGGGTCGTCTCTCCCGGCCCGGAGACGCGACTCCACGGTGGGGACGTTCTCATCGCCAAGGGGACCCGCGACGGGGCCGACCGACTCGCCGCGCTCGCGGCGGCCGGTTAGAGTTCTTTCGAGAGCCGATACGCGCTCACCATCGTCAGCCCCATCGTCAGCAGGCCGCCGAGGCCGACGGCGAGGACGAACGCGAGTCCGACGTAGTACAGTGGTGACCGTCGCACGCCGGGGACGACGACGAAGAAGACGAAGATGGCGACGGTGACGACGAGGCCGGCGACGAACCCGACCCGTGCGTTCCGCTGGACGTTCAGTGCCGCCATGAGTGCGGCCGGCCCGCTCGTGTCGTCGCTGTCGGATGCCACGTCGCGATGTAGGGACCGCCCGCTCAAAATCGCGTCGGTCCGCCCCCTCGTCTCGACACGCCGCTCGCCAGTCCCGGCAGGTGACCGTGCGTATCGAACGGCCTAAGACCGTGGGGCCGCGGCTTCACTGTAATGACTAGCCTCGGTACGGCGAGTGCGGCACCCGGGGAAATCGACACCGGACGGCTGTTCGTCGGCGAGACCCGCGACGGCTCCGACGTCGGCCTCCCCGTCGCCGTCGTCAACGGTGCCGACAGCGGACAGACGCTCTACGTGCAGGCCGCCAGCGACGGCGACGAACTCAACGGCGTCGGCGTCGTCCAGCGGCTCCTCCCCCGTCTCGACCCCGACGACATCGCGGGGACCATCCTGGTCGTCGGCATCGTCAACTACCACGGGTTCCAGGTCGCCGAACACCGCAACCCGGTCGACGACACGAAGATGAACCGGACGTACCCCGGCGACGCGAGGGGCACGTCGAGCGAACGCATCGCGGCCGCGACGTTCGACGCCGCCACCCGCGCGGACCTCGTTCTGGACCTCCATCAGGGGTCGACCTCCCGGATGATAGAGGAGTGCCGCGTCCGGTGTGGGTCCCGTCACCGCCTCCACGACGAGTGTCTCGAACTCGCGAAGGCCTTCGGCTGTGGGTACATCCTGGACCAGAAAGGCCCCGACGGCCAACTCGCCCGCGCTGGCCCCGACGAGGGCATCCCGACCATCGACCCCGAACTCGGCGGGTCGGTCGGGTGGGACGAGCAGTCCATCGAAATCGGTGTCCGGGGCGTGCTGAACGTCCTCGACTACTACGGGTTCACCGACGGTACGCGCGCTCCCGACCCACAGACGCGGGCGACCGGGTTCGAGCAGTACGGCGCGCCGGTCGGTGGCCTCGTCACCGTCCACGCGGAACTGGGCGAACGCGTCACGCGCAACCAACTCCTCTTCGAGGTGACCGACGTGTTCGGCCAGCGCAAGGCCGAGGTCACCGCCGACTCTTCCGGCGTGTTCTGGCGCGCACGCCGCCTTCCACAGGTCTCATCCGGCGAGTACGTCTGTTCGGTCGGTACCAACATCGACACGTACTGACCGCCGTCACTCGGCGAACGGACCCACGGCCGGCCGACTGTCGGTCTCCGTCTCCAGCGCGTATGCGTAGTCCGCCGCCCGGAGCGCGACTATCACGGCGTCCGCCGCCGCGTCGTCGGCGTCGAGGTCGACAGTCTCCAGCGTCTCCTCGAGGTCCCGGCACGTCCTGACGAGGAGATGCGCCCTGTCGCTCTGCGGCGTCTGCCGCCCGCGACCACGGTTCCGGTCTCCCATGGTCGCCCGTTCGGCCTGCAACGACTTGGTAATGGACCGGCTACTATCCCTCTCCGGTGGGTTTGGCCGTGGTGTCGTCCGAGCGGCGAATCACCACACCGCCGGCCGGGAGTCCCGGCGTGTAAACGAAAAATAATTTTGTCCGCGTCGAAACACGGAGAAGTGTGCGAAAAGCGATACCGCTTGCCGTCTGCGTACTGCTGTTACTGGCCGGTTGTGGGGGACTCGACTCACAACTGCCGGGTGACTCTGAACCCGAACCGACCGAGCCCGAGCCGACGAGTACGGACTCGGCGGCACCGGACATATCGACGGACGGAACGGACACGCCGGTAGACGGAACGGAGACCACCGCGACCCCGGAACCGACGCCGACGCCCGGTGACGACGACGGACTCTCCCGAGTAGAAGAGCGCGAACACGGAACCGACCCGACGGTCGCCGACACGGACGGTGACGGCCTGTCCGACGGCGCGGAAGTTGACGAATACGGGACGGACCCGACGGTCGCCGACACGGACGAGGACGGCCTGTCCGACGGCGCGGAAGTTACGGAGCACGGAACCGACCCGACAGTCGCCGACACGGACGGGGACGGGTTCTCGGACAGCGAGGAACTGTCCGAGTACGGGACGGACCCGACGGCAGCCGACACGGACGGGGACGGCCTGACCGACGCCGAAGAGGTGTCCGAGTACGAGACGGACCCGACGACCGCCGACACGGACGGGGACAGTCTGCCCGACGGTGCCGAGGCGGAGATGGCCGACCTGTATCCGGACGCCGACCCGCTCCGCAAGGACATCTTCGTCGAAGTAGATTACACGGAGCGCGTCTCGGACCGCCAGATTCGTGACCTCGAACGGGAGTTCGCGACTGCCCCGGTGTCGAACCCCGACGGGTCGAACGGCATCCAGTTGCACGTCTACTTCGACGACGAACTCACCTGTAGCGAACCGCTGACGCGCGGTTACCCCATCGAGTACGTCTGTGCCGCCGACGGATACACCACCGGTGACCTCGACCAACAGGACGAGAACCCCGAAGTCGTCCGCGGGTCGGACTTCCCGGGGTACTACGACATCCGCATCGTCGGCCAAGTGTCCCGGTCCTCCGGGCGGCAGATGCCCGTCGACGGCGTCGCCTACGGAGGTGAATCACCGCCGCTCGCGTTCGTCGAAGAACAGACGGACGACGAAGTGACGACGGACATCTTCCTCCACGAACTCGGTCACCTGCTCGGCATCGGCGGCCGCTTCCCGGGTGTCGACAGCCGGCGGTACTCCTTCGCCGAGTACCCCAGCGTGATGAACTACAACGCCAACAGCGGGTTCCACGAGTTCGCGACGACGACGCCCGGGTCACGGACCGACTGGGAGATAATCAACGCCTCGCTCGCCGACCGGTTCGACTCACGGGCCATTCTCGACGCGGAAAACGACCGAGACTGAGCGACACCCCGAACTGCGGGTGGGCCGTCGCCGCGCCCGTGACGTTACAATGTTCACCGCTCGCTAACTGTGGCAAACAGTGACAGGCTGAAACCCGCGAGATTTAACACCGTCCACAGCGCACCGCTTTCCGTGCGCATCTGGTCGGACCCGACGAAACGGCGCTGGATAGTGTGGGGGGTGCTGGCCGCGGTGTTCGCGCTCGTCAGCGTCCACCGCCTCTCGACGGCCGTCCTCGCGGAACGACTCACGCGGGCGTTCGACACGTCGGGGGCGGCACTCGGGACGCTCCACGCCTCGTTTTTCTACGTCTACGCCGCGATGCAGTTGCCGGCCGGCATCATCGCGGACCGTCTCGGAAGCCGCCGGTCGGTGACGGGTGGGGCGGTGGTGATGAGCGTCGGCGCGCTCGGGTTCGCGCTCGCCCAGTCGTACGTCGTCGCGTTCGCCGCGCGGGCACTCATCGGGCTGGGAGGGGGGCTGATGTTCATCGCCATCCTGCGGTTCTGTGCGAACTGGTTCCGGCCCGACGAGTTCGCCCGCCTGAGCGGGCTGACGCTCGCCGCCGCCGGCGTCGGCGGAATCCTCGCCACGACGCCGCTGGCCGTCGTCGTCGCCGCCGCCGGGTGGCGACAGACGACGCTCGGCCTCGCAGTCGTCGGGTTCGTGCTGGCACCGCTGGTCTACCTGCTCGCCCGCGACACGCCCGCGGACGCCGGCCTCACCGACATCGACGGCGTCCCGCTCGCCGACACGCCCTCGCTCCGTGGCGTCGCCCGCAACACGGCTCACATCCTCCGGGAGCGCGAGACGTGGATCGTCGGCATCGTGATGCTCTGTGGGACGGGCATCAACATCACCGTCTTCGGCCTCTGGGGCGTCCCCTATCTCGTCCAGACGTACGAGATGACGGTGACACGCGCTTCGACGTACACGCTGTTGGGGAGCGCGGGTATCCTCATCGGCCCCCCGCTCGTCGGGTGGGTGTCCGACCGCACCGGCAACAGGACGCTGTTGATGGCCGTCGGACAAGCGGCTTACACCGCCAGTTTCGGCCTCATCGCCGTGTTCGGCCGCCCGCCGATTGCCGTCGTGGGTATCGCCTTCTTCAGCGCGGGCTTTCTCGCCGGTGCCTACGCGCTGGGCTACACGATAATCAAAGAACGGCACGCGAGCGGAGCGAGCGGTGTGGCGACGGGGGCGGTCAACACGATGGCCTTCACCGGGGCGGCTGTCTTTCCGACGCTCGTCGGGCTGTTGCTCGACGCCTACTGGACCGGCGAAACCATCGGCGGCGCGCGCGTCTACTCCGTGTTCGGGTACCGGTTGGCGTTCGCGCTGGCGACGCTCGCCGGGTTCGTCGCCTTGCTGGCGTCGGTGTGGCTCCACCTCAGGACGCCCAGTAGTCGCTGACCCGCGCCAACCACTCGTCGGCCGCCTCGCGGACGAGTCTCGCCTCGTCCCCCGTTGCGGCCTCCAGCGTCGACCGGACCCGCGGCTCCGGTGACTCGCCCGGCCGCCGGGCGGTGATTGCGAGCCGCCCCAGTGCCGTGACGGCCGCTTCGCGGACCGCCGGCTCCGGTTCGGCACGGTAACACTCCACGAGTGCGTCGACTGCGTCCTCCGACCCGTCGAACCCGAGGTACCGCGCCGCCTCGCGCCGCGCCCCGGCGTCGTCGTCGCTCAGTTGAGTGAGAAATCGCTCGTAGGGCCGTCCCGGCGGTGTCATCCCCTCGACGTGGACGACGGCACCCGTCAGGCGAACGTAGTCCCCGACGTGGACCCGGCGGTCGACGGTCACGGTGTCGAACCGGACCGTCCCGATGCCGACATCGAGCAACGCCTCCTCCCTGGCCGCGTCGAAGTTCACGACCAATCCCTGAAACACGGGCGTCTCGCCCGCGTCCGTCCCGACGCGGCTGACACGCTCGGTGACCGGTTCGACCGTCGCCACGACGGCGGCGAGTTCGAAGTCGCGTTCGGTGCCCACGGCGTCGGGCGTCACCACCGTCGCGGGGTCGTAGACGCGCATCGTCGGGCCGTCGGCGGGGCACAGGCGGACGTGCCGGGTCTCCCGCGGTTCACGGTGGACCGTCCCAGGGTCGATTTCCCGTACCTCCGCGGGGAGGGCGGCCTCCATATCATACGCCACGTGACCGTGCGTAAAAACCGCTGGCGCCGTTACACGCGCTGAGTTTGTGTCGCCGACGCGCGCCGGCCAACCTTTTTGTCGCCGGCCAGCGGTGGCGTGGACGATGCAACTCCGCGCGGACCCGCTCCGGTGGCGATGGGTCGTCTGGGCCGTCCTCGCCACCGCCTTCTTGCTGGTCAGCATCCACCGCCTCTCGACGGCCGTCCTCGCGGCGGACCTCATGCGTGCCTTCGAGACGACCGGAACCGCTCTCGGGACGCTCCACGCCTCGTTTTTCTACGTCTACGCGCCGATGCAAGTGGTCGCGGGCGTCCTCGCCGACCGCCTCGGCATCCGCAAGACGGCGACCATCGGCACCGTCGCGATGAGTGTCGGCGCGCTCGCCTTCGGCCTCGCCGAGTCCTACCCGGTGGCGTTCCTCGCCCGACTGGCCATCGGACTGGGTGCCGGCGTCGTGTTCATCGCCACGATACGGTTCTGTGCGAACTGGTACCGTCCCGGCGAGTTCGCGACGATGAACGGCCTCACCGTCGGGATGTCGGGGCTGGGAGCCATCCTCGCGACGACGCCGCTCGCGCTCGCCGTCGCCGCCCTCGGCGTGCGCGCGTCGATAGTCGGCATCGGCCTCGCCGGCCTCCTCCTCGCCGCCGTCATCTGGGTGTTCGCCCGGGACACCCCCACGGCGGCCGGGTTCGCCCCCCTCAGCGATGTCCAGTCCGCCCCGACGCTGACGCTCCGTGACGTGGGCCGGAACCTCCGGACGGTCCTCACCGAACGCGAGACGTGGCTCGCCGGCCTCGCGCTGTTCACCTCGACGGGCGTCAACCTCACCGTCATCGGCCTGTGGGGCATCCCCTACGTCGCGCAGGTGTACGACCGGTCGGTCACCGTCGCGTCGACGCTCACGTTGCTCGGCAGCGTCGGGTTGTTGCTCGGGCCGCCCCTGCTCGGTCGCCTCTCGGACCGACTGGGTCGCCGGACGGACCTGATGGTCCTCGGGGCAGTCGTCTACACGGCCGCGTTCGCCGTCCCTGCCGTCGTCGTCGACCCACCGCTCCCGGTGGTCGGCCTCGTCTTCTTCGGAGCCTCCGCGCTCACCGGCACGTACGCGCTCGGCTACACCGTCGTCAAGAACCGCCACGGCGCGGCGGCCTCCGGCGTGGCGACCGGCGCGGTCAACGCCATCGGCTTCCTCGGTGCAGCACTGTTCCCGACGGTCATGGGTGCCATCCTCGACGCGTACTGGACCGGCGAGACGGTCGCTGGCGCGCGGGTGTACACGCTGGTCGGCTACCGGGTCATGTTCGCGCTGGCCGCCGCCGCGGGCCTCGTCTCCCTGCTCTGTGTCGCGTACCTGCACCTGCTGACGGCCCGGGGTTCGACGCCGGACCCTGACACCGTGTCAACGTGACCCACTGGACCCGAGTGACACAAGTTCCTCCGGCCCCACCACTCCAGTAATGAGCGACACGAGTCCCCTCTCGCCGGACAGACCCGACGTGGACCGCGATTTCCGCGTCGACGCGCCGTTCGACCCGGCGGGCGACCAACCCGCGGCTATCGAGCAACTGGTCGAGGGCTTCGAGTCGGGGATGGACAAACAGACCCTGCTGGGCGTCACCGGGTCGGGCAAGACCAACACCGTCTCGTGGGTCGTCGAGGAACTGAACCAACCCACGCTCGTCATCGCCCACAACAAGACGCTCGCGGCACAACTGTACGAGGAGTTCCGCGGCCTGTTCCCCGACAACGCCGTCGAGTACTTCGTCTCCTACTACGACTACTACCAACCCGAGGCCTACGTCGAGCAGACGGACAAGTACATCGAGAAGGACGCCTCCATCAACGACGAAATCGACCGTCTCCGCCACTCCGCGACCCGCTCGCTGTTGACCCGCGACGACGTCATCGTGGTCGCCTCCGTCTCCGCCATCTACGGTCTGGGCGACCCGCGGAACTACGTGGACATGAGCCTCCGCATCGAACAGGGCGAACAGATAGCGCGCGACGAGTTACTCGCCCGCCTCGTGGACCTCAACTACGAGCGCAACGACGTGGACTTCACGCAGGGTACCTTCCGGGTGCGGGGCGACACGCTCGAAATCTACCCGATGTACGGTCGCTACGCCGTCCGCGTGGAGTTCTGGGGCGACGAAATCGACCGCCTCCTCAAAATCGACCCCCTAGAGGGGGAAGTCGTGAGTCGGGACCCGGCCGTCCTCGTCCACCCCGCCGAACACTACTCGATTCCCGAGGACCGCCTCGAACGGGCGATGGGCGAAATCGAGGACCTGCTGGCCGACCGCATCCGCTACTTCGAGCGGCAGGGCGACATGGTGGCCGCCCAGCGAATCGAGGAACGCACCACCTTCGACTTGGAGATGCTGGAGGAGACGGGCTACTGTTCGGGCATCGAGAACTACTCCGTCCACCTCTCCGACCGCGAGAGCGGTGAGGCCCCCTACACCCTGCTGGATTACTTCCCCGACGACTTCCTGACCGTGGTCGACGAGTCTCACCAGACCATCCCCCAGATTCGCGGGCAGTTCGAGGGTGACAAGAGCAGGAAGGAGTCGCTGGTCGAGAACGGCTTCCGCCTCCCCACCGCCTTCGACAACCGGCCGCTCACCTTCGATGAGTTCGAGGACAAGACCGACCGCACCCTCTACGTCAGCGCGACGCCGAGCGACTACGAACGCGAGACGAGCGGGCAGGTCGTCGAGCAAATCGTCCGGCCCACCCACCTCGTGGACCCGGCCGTCGAGGTGGCCGACGCGACGGGGCAAGTCGAGGACCTGCTCGACCGTATCGACGAGCGAGTCGAGCACGACGAGCGCGTGCTGGTCACGACGCTCACCAAGCGGATGGCCGAGGACCTCACCGAGTACCTCGAAGAGGCGGGCGTCGACGTGGCCTACATGCACGACGAGACGGACACGCTGGAACGCCACGAACTCGTCCGCTCGCTCCGCCTCGGCGACATCGACGTGCTCGTGGGCATCAACCTCCTGCGTGAGGGACTCGACATCCCGGAGGTGTCCCTCGTGGCGATTCTCGACGCCGACCAGGAGGGCTTTCTCCGCTCGGAGACCACGCTGGTCCAGACGATGGGGCGGGCGGCGCGAAACGTCAACGGCGAGGTGGTGCTGTACGCCGACGCGGTCAGCGGGGCGATGGAGTCGGCCATCGCGGAGACGAACCGCCGCCGCGAGATTCAGCAGGCGTACAACGAGGAACACGGGTTCGAGCCACAGACCATCGAGAAGGCCGTCGGCGAGACGAATCTCCCCGGGTCCAAAACCGACACCGGCGGCGTCTCCGGGATGGACCCCGAGGACGAGGCCGAGGCCGAACGGCTAATCGCGGACCTCGAAGACCGGATGCAGGCGGCCGCCGACAACCTCGAGTTCGAACTCGCCGCGGACATCCGTGACCGCATCCGCGAGGTGCGCGAGGAGTACGAACTGGCCGACGCGGAGGAGGGCGTCGTCCCCGAACCGGCCGAGGAGTTCTGACTACCGGGCGAACGAACGGAACGAACCCGTGGATGGCCTCAGCGTCGACGGCCGGTCCGTGCGGCGACGCGCATCTCGACGTACTTGCGCGACCACGTCCGCGCGTGTCGCTTGAGCCGTCCGAGGAGTCCGCCCGTCTGGTCGGTGGACTCGGGGGACCCCTTCGTATCGTGGAGACCGTCTCTGTGTCCCGTCGCGTCGTCGCGGCCGAGGGGTTCCTCTGGATGGCTCATTCTAGGCAAGAGTTGACACGGGTCTATAATAAATTACGGGGCAATACGTCCGTCTGCGGAGATGTCGCCGGAAGTGAATGCCAACGGTGCGACTGTGCGCGCTCGCGGGCACGGACCCGTGACCGGGAACCGTCGAAAACTGCCGGTTCCGTCCCATGAACGCCAGTCCTCTCCCGACGAACGACAAGACATTTGTACCGGACTTCCCAACCGGCGCGCAATACTCCGATGAGTTCTCCGTCAGCGTCGAGCAGACTTCAGAAGACGTTTCTGAAGTACCAACACGTGTTCGTTTTCGTTGCACCCGCTCTGTTCATCGCCGGCGTGTACTTCGCCGCACCGCTCCCTACCGAGGCCGGGGACGGCTACTGGGTCCGGTACTGGTGGCTGTTCCCCGTCTTCCTGCTGGGGGCGACCATCGTGAACACAGTCGGCATCAGCGGGTCGGCACTGTTCGTGCCCTACCTCATCTTCGTGTTCCCGCTGCTGGTGGGCTATCTCGCGCCCGACACACTCGTGACTGTCCCGCTCACCCCGGAAACTATCGTGAAGGTGGGTCTCATCAGCGAGTCGTTCGGTCTGTCGAGTTCCGCCATCGCGTTCATCCAGTACGGCCTTGTGGACCGACGGCTCGCGCTGACGCTCGTCGGCGGGTCGATTCCGTTCGTCGTCGGCGGTGCCCTGCTCTCGTTCGTCATCCCCGAGCCTATCTTCCACGCCCTGCTGGGATTGGCACTCGTCACGGCGTCGTTCCTCATGTTCAAGGCCGACCTCGGCCACGAGGAACCCGGGGCTGCCGAGGCGGAAGAGACGGCGGCGACGGACGGCGGTGGCTCGCTCCCGGACGACGACAACAAACTCGGTCCGGCGGGCGTCTCGACCGACGGCGAGGGTGTCGTCACCCGGGTCGACCGCGACGGGAGCGACTACTCTTACACGCGCGGGGGGTACCTCGAACGGTTCGCCAACTACAGCATCGGCGGCGTGTTCCAGGGCCTCGCCGGGTTCGGCATCGGCGAACTCGGCATCATCTCGATGCTCCGCACCTCCGTTCCCGTGCGGGTCGCTATCGGGACCAACCACATCGTCGTCGCCTCGACGGCCGTCCTCGCGTCGCTCGTCCACGTCTTCGGCGGCGGCCTCGTCCCCGGCGGCCACGCCATCGACCTCGCGTCGACGCCGTGGAACATGGTCGTCTGGACCGTCCCCGCGACGGTCACCGGCGGGCAGATAGCCCCCTACGTCGCCGCCGTGCTCGACACCGAAGTCATCAAGAAGGGCGTCGGGGTGCTGTTCGCCCTCATCGCCGTCGCGCTGTTCGTCATGGCTAGCGGGGTGGTCTGACGTGTACGACCGTATCCTCTTGCCCGCCGACGGGAGCGAGGGTGTCGCCACGGCCGCGTCCCACGCCGGCCGCGTCGCCGAGCGGTTCGACGCGACGGTTCACGTCCTCTCCGTCGTGGACACACGCAATCGCTTCGAGAGTCCGAGCGTCGGTGTCTCGACGGAGGCGTGGCTGGACGCCGAACGCGAGCGCGCACACGAGGCCGTCGAGGACGCCGTCGCCGCCCTCCCGGACGTGCCCACCGAGACGACGGTGGTCGAGGGCGTCCCGCGGACCGAGATTCTCGACGCTATCGACCGCGTCCCCGCCGACCTCGTGGTCATGGGCACCCACGGCCGAACCGGCATCGACCACTACCTCATCGGGAGCGTCGCGGAGAAAGTCGTCCGCCGGTCGCCGGTGCCCGTGATGACCGTCCGTCTCGGTGCGGACTGACGACACACGCACCGCTCACAGTCGGTCCGTGATTGTCTCGGCCGTCGCCTCGCCGACGCCCTCGACCGCCTGTAAGTCCGACACGGTGGCCGCCCGGACGTTCTCGACGCTCCCGAACCGCCGGAGCAACCGCCTGCGCGTCTCGGGACCGACGCCCGGAACCTCGTCCAACGCCGTCGACACGTCGTCACGGACGGACTGGTGGTACTGGACGGCGAAGCGGTGGGCTTCGTCCCGCACTCGCTGACAGAGGTGGAGATGCGGGGCGTCGGCGGGCCAGTCGTGGGTTCCGGTCGGTGTCACCACCAGTTCCTCCTCCTTCGCCAGCGCGACGGCGGGGACGTCCCATCCCGTCTCCGCCAGCGCGTCTTGTGCCGCGCCGAGTTGCCCCTCGCCGCCGTCTATCAGGAGCAGGTCGGGGTCGGGTCGGTCGTCCCGGTCCGCGACCGCACGCTCGGCGCGCCACCGCACCAGCCCCCGCATGTTCTCGTAGTCGTCGTTGACCTCGGCCAACTTCTTGCGGCGGTAGTCGCTCTTCTCGGGCGTACCGTCGACGAACGTGACGTTGCTCCCGACCACCGCCTGCCCCTGTGCGTGGCTCACGTCGAAGCCCTCGATGCGTTCGACGGCCGCGTCGAGTCCCAGTGCCTCGGCGAGGGCCGCCCCCTCGTCCTGCCGGGGGTCCGTGCCGCGGCGGGCGTTCTTCAGCGCGAGGTCGACGAGTTTGGCCTCCCGGCCCGCACCGGGGACGCGCACCGCGACCCCTTCGGCCCGTAGCCACGCCTCCACCTCGTCGTCCGCCAGCGGTTCGGGGAGCAGGAGTGCCCCGGGCAACTCGCGCTCGGCGTAGTACTGCGCGACGAACGCCGCCAGTACCTGTCCGATTCGGTCGGCCGGCACCCCGTCGCCGCCCGGTGCGGTGAGGCCGTGGCGGTCGCGCTCGACCAACTGCCCCTCTGCGGCGTGGAGGCGCGCGACGGTGGCCGTCTCCCCCTCTATGGCCGCGCCCAGTACGTCGACGGCCCGTTCGTCGCTCCCCTCGGCGGCGACGGCCTCGCCGCCGCCGCCGTGGAACGCCTCGACGGCGGCGAGTCTGTCCCGGAGGTTCGCGGCCCGCTCGAACTCCTCGGCCTGCGCGGCCGCCTCCATCTCCCGGCGCAGCGGGTCGGCGAGGACGCCCGTCTCGCCCGCGAGGAACCGCCGGACGCTCTCGGTGTCCTCGCGGTACGCCTCGCCGCCGATTTCGCCCGTGCAGGGTGCGGTACACAGTCCCACCTCGTAGTCGAGGCAGGGCCGGTCGCGGTTGCGGTACTTGTGGTCCGAACAGCCACGCACGCCGTAGGTCTCCCGCAGGGCTTTCACGACCGTCTCGACCCGGCCCTTGTCGGTGTAGGGACCGAAGACGGTGGCGTCGTCGGCCGGGTCCCGCGTCACCTCGATGCGCGGCACGTCGTGGGCGGTGAGTTGCACCAGCGGGTAGGACTTGTCGTCCTTCAGCCGGACGTTGTACCGGGGCTGGTGGCGTTTGATGAGGTTCGCCTCCAGCAGGAGGGCTTGGGTCTCGGTGTCGGTGACCGCCACGTCGAGGTCTCCCGCGCGTTCGACCATCCGGCGGATGCGCTCGCTTCGGGGGTCTGCATACGACCGCACTCGGTCCCGCAGGTCCACGGCCTTGCCGACGTAGAGCGTCGTGTCGCCGTCGAGAAAGCGGTAGACGCCCGGCTCCGGGGGCAGGTCGTTCGCTCTAGCGCGGACCTCGCTCGGGTCCATCTCGCCGAGTCCGTACGGGCGGTGGCCGTATGTGGGTTTCTACTCCGGCGTGCCGTCCTGCTGGCCGTCGAACGGGTCCTCGCCGCCGTCCGCGCCCGTCCCGCCAGCACCGAGGCCCGTCTCCTCGGTGCCGACACTCGCTCCCGTCTCGCCGGTTGCGGGGCGGTCCGTGTCGGGACTCCGCGCCGCTCCGTCGACCGACGGCGTGGCCTCGCCAGCCCCGCCCGCCGCGGGCGCGACGCCGTCGAGTGCGCGCCGAATCCGGTCGCGCTCGCCCTCGCTGTCCCGCGGTGCCGGAACGTGGATGTCCTCGTCGCCGGCCACCTCGACGACGAGCGTGTGGTCCCGACTCTGGACGAACACGCCGAGCGTGGTCAGCGCGACGACGACACCGAGGCCACCGAGGACGAGCAGTCCCTCGTCGAGATAGCCGAGCATGTCGATGGCCGTCTGCAGGCCTTCGAGCAGGCCGCCGAATTCGAGTCGGACGGTCCCGCTCGAACCGACATCGCCGAGAGTGAACAGCGAGTCGAACTCCGTTGTCAGGCCGATACCGATACCGACCGCACCGACGACGCCGCCTTTGATGGCGTACCTGAGCCATCCCGTCTCGCCGACCATTTCGAGGCCGACAGCCTCGACGTTCGGTCGCTCGACGGCTCGGTAGTTCGTCCCCTCGCCCTCGGGGGTGAACGCGAACACGCGCTGGTCCGTCACGACGACGGCGTTGTCGCCGAGCGGGACTGTCGTTTCGATGTGCTCGCCCTCTCGGAGCCGCTGTCGGGCCTCGTCGCTCCAGCGCGTCATCGCATCCATGTTCTCGCGCCGACATATGAATCTCTCGACCAACACGGACCGAGATACGTGGATACAAAGCCGTGGGTGCCGACCGTCGAGTATGAGCGACGACGACACCGAACGCGTGTGGCTCGTCGAGCGCGACTACAACGACAAGGGTCTCGTCACGCTGGTCTACGCCACTACCGAGGGCGACCGCTGTCTGCAGAGCAACCGCTCCTCGACGATGCTCTCGAGACAGGGCGTCACGGCCGCCCAGACCGTCGAAACGGACCGCCTCGTCCCCGTCGAGGAGGCGGACCTGCGCGACCGCTACGCACACGAGGCGTCGCGGATGGCCGACCGCCACGACCCGGACGACGAGGTGTGACTACGCCCGCCCGACGACGTTGTGCGTGATAAACGACGCCACGCGACGGTCGCCGTCGGCGTACACCGTCCGCCCGAAGTCGACGTATCCCCGGTCGTCGCGGCTCTCGGAGGCTCGCGTGTCGATGACTTCGATGTCAATCGAGAGCGTGTCACCCGGCCGTACCGGGTCGTGCCAGCGCAGGTCGTCCATCCCCATCCCGCCCATGTTCGCCAGCCCCGGGTCGCCCTGCACGAACTCGGTGACGAACAACCGCACGGACAGACACAGCGTGTGGAGACCGCTGGCGACGAGACCCCCGAACATGGAGTCTTTCGCCGCCTCCGGGTCGACGTGGAACGGTTGCGGGTCGAACCGTTCGGCGAAGGTGATGATGTCCTCTTCGGTCAGCGATACCTCGCCGACGGTGAACGTGTCGCCGACTGCCAAGTCCTCGAAGTGGCGCGTCATGGCTCCTCTCCCGGCCCCTCGGAGATAACAGTTTGGAGCGTTCCCCGTACGACTGCCACGGAAGCGGCTGGCCACGCTCAGACCGGGACGCCACGCTCGGCGAGTTCGGCCTCGAACTCCGCCTCGGTCAGCGTCAGAACGCCCGCCGCCTCGGCGTCCTCGCGCTTCGTCGTCCCCGGGTTCTCCCCGACGACGAGGAAGTCGGTGTTGGCCGAGACGCTGCTCGTGGCCGACCCGCCGTGTGCCTCGACGAGGTCCTGTGCCTCGCTCCGGGTGTAACCGTCGAGTGACCCGGTGAACACGAACGTCAGTCCGTCGAGTTCGTCGCCCGTCTCCGTCTCGACTGGCTGTGGGTCGACTCCCTCCTCGCGCAACCGCTCGACCACCGCGCGGTTACGCTCGGAGTCGAAGAACCCCCTGATTTCGCGGGCGACCACCTCGCCGACGTCGTCCACCTCCCGGAGGTCCGCCTCGCTCGCGGCCAGCACCGAGTCGAGGTCACCGAAGGTTCGGGCCAGCGCGCTCGCCGTCGTCGGCCCGACTTCCGGGACGCCGATGGCCGCGAGGAAGTCGTCGAGCGGCGGTTCGCGGGCGGCGTCGAGTTCCGCGAGCAGGTTCGCCGCGCTCTGCTCGCCCCACCCCTCCAGTTCGGTCAGGGCCTCGCGTTCGAGCGTGTAGAGGTCCGGCAGTTCCTCGATGACGCCGGCGTCGAGCAACTGTTCGATTCGCTCCGGCCCGAGGCCGTCGATGTCCAGTCCCGCCCTGCTCGCGTAGTGTTCTATGGCCCGTTCTAACTGTGCGGGACAGGCCAGCCCGCCCGTACAGTAGGCGAGCGGCCCGTCGCGTTCGACCGGACTCTCACAGACCGGACAGCGGTCGGGAAACTCGAAGGAGCCGTCGGCGTGGTCCTCGACGACCTCTTCGACGTCCGGAATCACGTCCCCCGCCCGCTTGACCCGCACCGTGTCGCCGACGGCTACGTTCAACTCGGCTATCTCGGCGGGATTGTGGAGGCTGGCCCGCGAGACGGTGACCCCGCCGACTTCCACGGGGTCGAGCAGAGCGACGGGCGTCAGGCGGCCGGTTCGACCCACCTGTACCACGATGTCGGTCACGCGGGTCACCTCCTTCCGCGCGGGGAACTTGTAGGCGAAGGCCCACCGCGGTGCCCGCGCGGTGGTGCCGAGCAGGTCCCGCGCCTCGTGGTCGTCGACTTTGACGACGACGCCGTCTATCTCGTAGTCGAGTTCGTCTCGACGGGCGAGCAAGTCGTCGCGGTAGTCGATGGCGGCCTCGATGTCGTCGGCCGTCGTGATGTCCTCGGCGACCGGGAGGCCCCACGCGGGGAACTGGCGGAGCTCTGCCCGGTGGGTGTCGGCCCGCTCGCTGGCGGCGAGGACGCCGAAGAAGAACACGGAGAGCGGTCGCTCGGCGGTCACCGACGGGTCGAGCTGTCGGAGCGTTCCGGCGGCGGCGTTCCGAGGGTTGGCGAACGGCTCTTGGCCGCGCTCGACGCGCTCGCGGTTGTGTTCGCGGAAGGCCGCCTTTGGCATGTACACCTCGCCTCGCACGACCAACCGCTCCGGGTGGTCGCCGCGCAACCGCTGGGGGACGGCCCCGATGGTCCGGACGTTTTCGGTCACGTCTTCGCCCTCCTCGCCGTCGCCGCGGGTCGCCGCGCGCTCGAACCTGCCGTCCTCGTAGACCACCTCGACGGAGAGCCCGTCGAACTTCGGCTCGCAGACGTACCGGAGCTCACCCATCCAGTCCGCGTCCGCCAGCCCCTCGCGGACGCGGCGGTCGAACTCGCGGACCTCGTCGGCCTCGCCGCTCTGGTCGATGGAGCGCATCGGCGCGACGTGGGAGACGGTTTCGAGTTCGTCCAACGGTTCGCCGCCGACCCGCCGGGTGGGGCTGTCCTCGGTCTGGATGTCGAACTCGGTTTCGAGCGTTTCGAGACGGGCAAAGAGCGCGTCGTACGTCCGGTCGCCGACGACGGGGTCGTTCTGCACGTAGTAGCGGTAGTCGTGGTATCGGACGGCCTCGCGTAACTGGGCGGCCTGCTCGCGGGCGGCGTCCTCGTCCAGTTCCTCCACAGGGTCGAACTCCGTCGGCGGGTCCGTGACGTAGGGATTGTCCGGCCGGTCCTCCGCTCCTGACATCGTCGGAACCGAGGGACTCCGTCGTTCTAACAGTACCGCCTCGGCCGTCACACCGTGTGGTGCCAGCGGCCCGAACTGCGGCCGGTCTGTTGCGTGGTGGCGTCGCGGCACCGACCACCGAGTGGTGGCGGTTGCCCACGACCTGTTTGTCGATATTGGGCAAGCAGTGGAATTTGGACCAATATACTGGGATTATTCCAGAGATAGAGGACAGAAACTGAAGTAAACCCAAGGACTTATCATTCTGTCGGGGTATCGTTCCGGTTATGGTGCCGCCCGGTAACTCGGCTGACGGGTCCCTCCAACACATCGACGAGAGTCCGGATGTCTTGCTGGCCGCCCTAGAGGGGTCAGATGTCGGGGTGTTCGTTCTCGGGCCCGACTACTCCGTGCGGTGGATAAACGAGGCGACAGAGGAGTACTTCGGCCTCTCCCGGGAAGCGGTCATCGGCACGGACAAGCGGGACCTCATCGAGTCGACGGTCAAGTCGATGTTCGAGCGGCCCGAGCGGTTCGCCGAGACGGTCACCGCCACCTACGACGACAACACCCACGTCCAAGCGTTCGAGTGTCACGTCCTCCCCGACGACCAGCGGGCGGAACGGTGGCTCCTCCACCAGAGTCAACCCATCGAGACGGGCGAACTCGCGGGTGGCCGCATCGAACACTACACCGACATCACCGGCCGCAAGGAGCAGGAGACCGAACTTCGGCAGCAAAACGAACAGCTGTCACAGTTCGCGAGCGTGGTTTCTCACGACCTCCGCAATCCACTGAACGTCGCGATAGCACGACTGGAACTGGCACAGCAACAGTCCGACAACGAGCACCTCGACCCGATGGAGAACGCGCTCGCTCGGATGGAGCGCATCATCGACGACGTTCTGTGGCTGGCCCGCGAAGGACAGGACATCGGAGTGACCGAACCCGTCGCCCTCGACGACGTTGTCGGTGCCGCGTGGGCCATCGTCGCCGACGACGCCGACGGCGCGGAGATACGCCGCCCCGACGCGGGACTGGGGACCATCGAAGCCGACGACGACCGCCTCTGCCAACTCCTCGAGAATCTGTTCCGGAACGCCATCGAACACGGCGACGGTGCCGTGACGGTCACCGTCGGACCGCTCGCGGACGGCTTCTACGTCGAAGACGACGGCCCCGGCATCCCCGAGGCGGAGCGTGCCGACATCTTTACCGCCGGGTACTCGACGGCGGACGGCGGGACCGGGTTCGGCCTCGACATCGTCCAACAGGTCGCCGAGGCCCACGGATGGACGGTCAGCGTGACCGACGGGGACGACGGCGGTGCTCGGTTCGAGATTACTGGCGTCCAGCGGCCGACCGAAGCGTGAGCGTGATGTCGCTGCCGCCGTTCGGCCGGTCGGCGTAGGTCACGTCGCCGCCGTACGCCGTGACTATCCACCGGACGAGCCAGAGTCCGAGTCCGCTCCCGTGGTCGAGCGGCGTGACCGACATTTTCCCGGTGAGAACCTCCCGCTCCGTCTCGGGCAGTCCCGGCCCGTCGTCGCTCACGGTCACGGTAACCTGCCCGTCACCTTCGTGGGCAGTCACTCGAACGTTCGGCGTCGCCGTCCCGGCGTACCGAATCGCGTTGTCGACGAGGGCGGCGAGTGCCCGGTCCAGGTGGCCGCCGGTCATGACCGGCGGCACGTCGTCGACGTCGACGTGAACGTCGGCGCGGTCCGTGAGTGGCACGTCGGCGAGGGCTGTCTCGACCACTCCGTCGAGGTCGGTGGCTGTCAAACTCGGGTCGGCGTCGAGGGCACGCTCGATGTCCCGTGCCTCGGTGCTGGTTCGGTCCAGCGCGAGCGCGCTCTCGTGTACTGCCGCCGCCGTGTCCGCCAACTCCGGGTCGTCGAGCGTTTCGAGTAGCGTCTCGGCGTGGGCCACGAGTGTCTCGACGTGGGAACTGACGTTGTGCTGGAGGACGCGGTTCAACACGGCCAGTTCCCGCTCCTGTCGGATTTCGTCGGTGAGGTCGGTGTACACCGCAAAGCCCCGGTCACCGCCCTGATACGGGATGCCGCGGTAGAGGAGCGTCTGGACACCGTCCTCGGTGTGTCGGTCGACGATGGCGTAGTTCGCTTTCCCCGTGGCCGTCCGCCGGTCGAACCGGTCGCTCTGGGACTGTCGCTCGTTCGGGACGATACGGGCGTTCAGGTCCGTTCCGACAACCTCGTCGGCGTCGACGCCGAAGAGGCGACAGAACGCCTCGTTTACCGTTCGGATAATCGGCGCGCCGTCCTCGAACTCGAACTCGACGATGGCGTCTTGGAGGTTCTCGAACAGATGCCGAAAGCGGCCGGCCTCCGACCCCTGGGAGGGCGTCGAACTCTCGTCTCGGTCCATCGAGAGGGCGTACCCGTTCCGGACACATTACGCCTTCCCAACTAGGAGAAAATTGCGCGCACCCTTCGAAATAAACATTCAGTCGAACCGTATTAGTGGACGAGTGTAGGCAAACGGTCGGTGTCGGTCCGATTACAGTCCGGCCACGTCCTCGATGGCGTCGGTGAGTTCCGCGATGCTCTCGACGGTGTGTTCGCCCATGTGGCCGATGCGGAACGTCTGCTCCCCGATGTCGCCGTACCCGTTCGAGAACACCATGTCGTACTCCTCGGACACTTCCTCGATGGTCGCGGCCACGTCGATGCCCTGCGTGTTCTCGATGCAGGTGACCGTCTGGGACTCGTAGCCCTCCTCGGGGAAGAGGCCGAAGTGTTCGCGTGCCCACTCGCGCGTGTACTCGGCCATGTCACGGTGCCGTTGGTCGCGGGCCTCGTGGCTCTCGTCGAGCATGTGCTTCATCTGCTTGCGGTAGGCGAGCATCAGCGGGATGGCGGGCGTCGAGTGAGTCTGCCCCTTCCGGTCGTAGTAGTCCAGACACCGCTGGAAGCCGCCGTACCACGACGCCGACTCTTTCTCGAGTTCGCGCTCGTAGGCGTCGTCGCTGACCGTACAGACGGCCAGTCCCGGCGGCATGGCGAACGCCTTCTGGACCGAGGTAAAGATGCAGTCGATGTTGTGGGCCTCGATGTCGACGAAATCCCCGCCCAGCGCGGAGATGGCGTCCACGACGAAGTACGTATCCGGGTAGTCGCCCAGCAGGTCACCGATTTCCTCGATGGGGTTGCGTACGCCAGTCGACGTCTCGTTCATCACCATCCCGACGGCGTCGTACCCCTCGTCGCTCGCTTCGAGGGCGTCGCGCACGTCCGCGGGCTTGACCGCCTCGCCCCACTCGTACTCGATTCGGTCCACGTCCTTGCCCAGTCGCTCGGCGACGTTCGCCTGTCGCTCGCTGAAACTGCCGGATGTCGGGACCAGCATGCGGTCCTCGACGAGGTTGAGCGTCGTCGCCTCCCAGAACTCGGTGCCCGACGCGGTGAGGATGATGACCTCCTCGTCGGTGTGGAGGAAGTCCTTCGTGTCCTCCACGATGGTCGTGTAGAGGTCCGTCATCCGGTCCATACGGTGCCCGAACATCGGTTCGGCCATCGCCTCGATGACGTCCTCGCGGACTTCCGTCGGTCCCGGGAGATAGAGCGTCTTGTTCGGATAATCGCCGGTGTATTCCTGTTTCTTGGTCACGGAAACCGCCTCGGTGGGTGGACAATCATGGCGGGAGGTCATGGTAGTTTTGATACCGGTGAGTGCCCGTACTCGGACGACACCCTACTCCTCGACTGCGGCCCCGCTGTCCGGCCCCGTGGTGCCCACCGACTGGTCGGGCCGCCGCTTCCCGGCGGCGTACCCGACACCGACCAGCGGGAGTGCGAACAGCCCGAATATCAACTCTCCGACGACGAACAGCAGTATCTGCCCGACGAGAGTCCCGCCTCGGGCGGCGTCGGTGAGGGCGACCAACGGGAGTGCGAGCAACGCGACGGCCAACGCGTAGCACCCACCCCGGACTGCTCCGAACACGGAGTATTGGCGGGCGAGCCACGCCGTCACGCCGACCCACGCGCCGAGTCCCGCGAGGAGGCCAACCCCGCCGCCACCGACGACGCCGACGACGACGAGTGCGACGAACCCACAGACGACGCCGACGACGGTCAGCGAGTCGTCGATGAGTCCGTCCGGGCCGAAGTAGCGGTCCAGCCAGTCCTCGCCGCCCCCGGAACCGGCCGCCGTGCCGCCGGGGTCGGTGGCCACCGGGTCACCTCGGTCGGTCCCGGTGTCGTCCCCCTCGTCGCTCACTTCCGGGATGCCGAACCCGTCTCCCCAACCCGACCGCCGAGGTTCGCTGCCGTCACCGTCGACGGGCCGGTCGAACTGGGAGTCACAGTGCATACAGTACGTCGCGCGTACCCCGACTGGCTCGCCACACGCCGGACAGCGTGGGTCCGTTACCATCGCGGAGATGTGCGTGAGCCGACAGTATAACGCTTTCCCGGGCCGCCACCGGTAGCGTGTGTGACAATCTCAGTCGCTGAGATATTTGCCGTAACTCGTGGTTATAGATGGCTAGAGATATATGAGTGTCGTACATGACTGATGACACACGACGCTTCGGGACGCGCTGTGTCCACGCCGGGCAGGAGGACCCGGACCCGGCGACGGGCGCGCGCGCCCCACCTATCTACCAGACTACGTCCTACGTTTTCGAGGACGCCGACCACGCGGCGGACCTGTTCGCCTTGGAGGGCGAGGGTAACATCTACTCGCGGTTCCACAACCCTACGGTGCGGATGCTGGAGGACCGGCTCGCGTCGCTGGAGAACGGTGTCGACGCGGTCGCGACCGGAAGCGGCATGGCCGCGCTGGACGCCGCTACTTCGGTGTTGGCCGAGGCCGGCGACAACGTCGTCTCGGCGTCGTCCATCTACGGCGGGACGCACACCTACCTCTCACACAACGCCCGCCGGCGCGGTATCGAGACGCGCTTCGTCGACACGCTCGACTACGCCGCCTACGACGACGCCATCGACGAGCAGACCGCGTACGTCCACTGCGAGACTATCGGCAACCCCTCGCTCGTCACCCCCGACTTCGACGAACTGGCGGCGGTGTGCGACGACAACGACGTGCCGCTGTTCGTCGACAACACGTTCGGGACGCCCGCACTCTGCAACCCGCTCGAGCACGGTGCCGATATCGTCTGGGAGTCGACGACGAAGTGGATTCACGGGTCGGGGACGACCGTCGGCGGCGTCCTCGTCGACGGCGGCTCGTTCCCTTGGGGCGACCATCCCGAACGGTTTCCCGAGGTCGGCGGCCCGAACCCTGCCTTCGACGGCACCGACTTTAGCGAGCACTTCGGCGACCGTGCGTTCGCCGCCGCCGCCCGCTACCGCGCGGTCCGCGCGCTCGGTGACGGCCAGTCGCCGTTCGACGCGTGGCAGACGATGCAGGGCACGGAGACGCTCGCGCTCCGGATGGACCGTCACTGCGAGAACGCGATGGCTGTCGCGGAACACCTCCGGGACCATCCCGCGGTGGCGTGGGTGACCTATCCCGGCCTCGACGACCACGAGACCCACGGCAACGCCAGCGAGTACTTGGACGGCGGCTACGGCGGGATGGTCGCCTTCGGGCTCGACGGTGGCTTCGCGGCCGGCCGGGACTTCTGTGAGTCGGTCGAACTCGGCCAGTTCCTCGCCAACGTCGGCGACGCGAAGACGCTGGTCGTCCACCCTGCCAGCACGACCCACGCCCAACTCTCCGAGGAAGAACAGCGCGCCAGCGGCGTCACGCCCGACCTCGTGCGGCTCTCGGTCGGCATCGAGGACGCCGAGGACATTCTGGCGGACCTCGACCGCGCCATCACGGAGGCCACATAATGGAAGTCGAACGCGAGACGGTGTCGCTTGGCGAGTTCGAGTTCGAGTGCGGCGAGACCATCCCCGACCTCGAACTCAGGTACGAGGCTTACGGCGAGTTCACCGGCGACAACGCGGTCCTCGTCTGTCACGCCCTGACCGGGAGTGCCCACGTCGCGGGCCACCGCGGGGGCGACGGCACGGCGGGACAGGCCCGCGCGTGGTGGGATGACATCGTCGGCCCCGGGAAGGCCATCGACACGACGGAGTACTACGTGGTCTGTGCGAACGTCCCCGGGTCCTGCTACGGGTCCACGGGGCCGGCCAGCGAGAACCCCGAGACGGGCGACCCGTACGGCACGGAGTTCCCCGCCGTCACCGTCGGTGACTGGACGGAGGCCCAGCGACTCCTCTTGGACGAACTGGGCGTTCCGCACCTCCACGCCGTCGTCGGCGGGAGCGTCGGCGGCATGAACGTGCTGGACTGGGCGAAACGCCACCCCGACCACGTCGAACTGCTCGCCCCCATCGCCGCCGCCGCGCGCCTCGACCCGCAGTGTCTCGCGCTGGACGCCATCGCTCGCCGTGCCATCACCACCGACGACGACTGGCAGGGCGGGGAGTACTACGGTACCGGCGCGAAACCGACCGACGGGTTGGCTCTGGCGCGCCAGATCGGCCACGTCATGTACCTCTCGAAGGCGAGCATGGAACAGAAGTTCGGCCGCCGCGCGGCGGGCCGGGACGCCATGCGTTCGTTCCCCGTCGACCCCGCGGGCACGTTCTTCCCGTACCGCGACGTGGAGTCCTACCTCGATTATCAGGCCGAGAAGTTCGTCGAGCGGTTCGACGCCAACTCCTACCTCTACCTGACCCGCGCGATGGACAACTACGACCTCGCGGCCGGGTTCGAGAGCGACGCCGACGCGCTGGCGGCCTTCGACGGCGAGGTGCTGGCGATGTCGTTCACCGGCGACTGGCACTTCACCACCGAACAGGCCGAAGAGTTGGCCGACGCCCTTCGCGAGACGGAGGCGAGCGTCGCCCACCACGTCGTCGAGTCCGACCACGGCCACGACGCGTTCCTCGTCGAACCCGAGAAGGTTGGCCCGCCGCTGTCTGACTTCCTCGCCGACGGCCTCGACGGGAACGCCGTCACCGACACTCGCGAGAGCGACGGCGGAAGTGAGTTCGCGCCCGTCCACACGAGTCTATTCTCGGACTGACCGACGGCACTCGACCGAACGTGTTCACTCGACGCTCTCCATTGGAGACAGCTATATCTCGGCGGCGTGTAAACGCCCAACCTGCACATGTCGGACGACGATTCCATCGAAACCGAGTCACTGCACGTCGGACAGGAGGACCCGGACCCGGCGACGGGCGCGCGCGCCCCGCCCATCTACCAGACCACCTCGTACGTCTTCGAGGACGCCGAGGACGCCGCCGACCAGTTCGCGCTGGCGAAACCGGGCTACATCTACTCGCGGTTGATGAACCCCACCGTCGAGATGTTGCAGGAACGCATCGCGGCCCTCGAAGGCGGGGTGGGGGCCGTCGCCACCGCCTCGGGGATGGGTGCGTTGAACCTCACCGACTTCATCCTCGCCGACGCCGGGGACAACATCGTCACCGCCTCCGCGCTGTACGGTGGCACCTACACGTACTACACGCACACGCTCCCCCGGCAAGGCGTGGAGACACGCTTCGTGGACACGCTGGACTACGAGGCGTACGAGGAGGCCATCGACGAGAACACGAAGTACATCCACTGTGAGACCATCGGCAACCCCGCGCTGGTGACGCCGGACTTCGACCGCCTCGCCTCGATTGCCGAGGACCACGGCATTCCGCTGTTCGTGGACAACACCTTCGCCACGCCCGCGCTGTGTAATCCTATCGAACACGGCGCGAACCTCGTGTGGAACTCCACGACGAAGTGGATTCATGGACACGGGACGACGGTGGGCGGCGTCGTCGTCGACGGGGGCAACTTCGACTGGAGTGCCCACGCCGAGGACTACCCCGAAATCGCACAGGACAACCCCGCGTACCACGGCGTCAACTTCGCCGAGGCGATGGGCGAGCAGGCGTTCACCTATACGGCAATCGCCCGCGGCCTGCGGGACTTGGGTAACCAGCAGTCCCCCTTCGACGCGTGGCAGACGCTCCAAGGCGTCGAGACGCTCCCGACTCGTATGTCCCGCCACTGCGAGAACGCGATGGCCGTCGCTGAGTTCCTGCAGGACCACCCCGAAGTGTCGTGGGTGACCTACCCCGGCCTCGACGACCACGAGACCCACGACAACGCCAGCGAGTACTTGGACGGCGGCTACGGCGGGATGATAACGTTCGGGCTGGAACAGGGCTACGACGCCGCTCGGACGACGGTCGAGTCGACCGAAATCGCCAGCCTGCTGGCAAACGTCGGCGACGCCAAGACGCTCATCATCCACCCGGCGAGTACGACACACCAGCAGTTGACCGACGAGGAGAAAGCGGCCGCCGGCGTCACCGACGACATGGTGCGCCTGTCGGTCGGACTGGAGGGCATCGAGGACATCAAAGCCGACCTCGACCAAGCAATCGAGCAGGCGACCTAAGCGGTCGGGACCGGTTCAAAATCCGAGCATCTTCGAGGTCCACGAGGCCTGCCGGTACGCGAACTGCTGGACAGCGAGCGGCTGTCTGATAGTTTCGTCGACGACGCGGTCCGGAATCGAGGCCTCCGATTCGGCGAAGAGGAACGTCGTCTCTACGTCGGCCGCGAGGTCACCGAGCAGTTGAAGCAGCGTCGGGTACTGGAGGTCCAACCGGCCGTCGGGACTTATCTTCAGGTCGCCGGTCAGGACGGCCGAGGTCGCCGGTCGGCCGTCGATTATCTGTTGCCAGACCGAGCAGGGTGCACGCATGGTCGTCCCCACCTCGCGCTCGTCCGGGTCGTCGAGGAGGTCCACTTCGGGGCAGTTACCGGCTTCGAGGGACACGAACGCGTAAATCGTGTTGTCGTGGATGTGGTCCTCGATCTGATCGAGTAGGTCGCTCGCGATTTCGGGCGTCGACTCCCGGACCTCACCGTCGATGACGGAGGGTGCGTCGTCGAGCGTAATGTCCTGCAGGTCCGCGCGCACGTCGGCCGGCAGGTCGGCCATGACGACCTCCGGGAGGTCGCCGAGTCGCGTCTCCGCCAGCGGCACCTCGGTAATCTTCATCAGCACGTCACCGTTGAATCCGACCCCCCAGTCGGCCCCGATATCGTCAAGTGCGCGGCTCTCGTTGAGTACGGTCTGGTACTCGTCGAGCCACTGTGATGTGGGAAACAGAGTCATGCGAAACTAGTGTCCTACAATACACCGTCTGTATAAAATACCATCGGGTCACCTGAGGTGTCCTTTTTTATAGTAGTACTGGCCGCGGAGCCGAGAACCCCCCAGCGCGCTGGCCGTCGCCCGAGCGGTTGGGAGGCAGGTTACGCGTCGTTGAGGTAGACGGCGATGCGCGTGACGTTCCCGTCGCCGTCGAATTCGAACACGTCGCAGAAGTCCGACTCACCGCCGCCGCCGCTGACGACGCCCTCGGCCATCGTCACCGTCTCGCCGTGGACGCGCGTCGTCGTCTCGTGGGTCGTTCCCGAGAACGAACGGTGTTCCTCCATGTACTCCCGCAGGCCCTCGAAGCCGTGGAGGTCACCGGCGAGTGACTCGTAGACGAACGAGTCGGCGAGGTAGGGCCGCACCCGCTCTAACTCGCCCGTGTCGAGTGCTTGGAAGTACGCGTCGATGGCCTCGTTCCGTGCTGTCTCGTCCATACCGGACTGTCGCGGAACGGCTACTTGAAGCTGTGTACCGGTCGCGGCGGGGGGCTCTACAGCACGCTCTCGGCTTCGAGGACGCCGTGGAGCTCCGACATCGAGAGGACGCTCACGTCACAGGACGGCCCCACGGCCGGTTTCGGGTCGAACCCGACCGACAGTCCGGCGACTTCGAGCATCGGCAGGTCGTTTGCCCCGTCGCCGACGGCGACGGTGTCGTCCATCTCGACGCCCACCGTCTCGGCGAGGTCAGCGAGCGCGTCGTCTTTCGTCCCCTCGATGAGCGGCCCCTCCACCTCGCCGGTCAGTACGTCGTCCGCGACGGGGAGGCGGTTGGCGACGATGGAGTCGACGGCAACACCGGCCTTCTCCAGTGCGCGCTCGACGCCGCGCTCGAAACCGCCTGTGAGGATTGCCGTGTGGTGGCCCGCCTCGTTGAGGGCGTCGATGACCAGCGGGGCGTCCGTTCGGAGAACCACCTCGTCGAAGGCCGCTTCGGCCTTCTGCTGTGATAGGCCCTCCAACAGCGCGCACCGCTCGCGCAGGCTCTCCGCGTAGCCGATTTCGTCGTTCATCGCACGCTCGGTGATGCGTTCCATCTCGTCGGCGACGCCGCACTGCTCGCCGAGCAGGACGGTCATCTCCGAGTCCGAGAGCGTCCCGTCGAAGTCGAAGGCCACGAGTGTCATGGGCGTGGGTTCGCGGCCCGTGGCTTCAAACGCGGTGGTTCGTCCCGGCCGTGTCGCCTCCAACTGGAAAGGGTTATGCCCGGCCGCTGGGATGGTTCGCGCATGAAGATACTCGTCACGGACCCCGTCGCGGACGCTGGTATCCAGCGACTGCGTGCGGCGGGCCACGACGTGGAGACGGCCTACGACGTGGAGGGCGAGGAACTGCTCGACGCGGTGGCGGACGCCAACGCGATGGTCGTCCGCTCGGGCACCGAAGTGACCGAAGCGGTGTTCGAGGCCGCGAACGACCTCGTCATCGTCGGCCGTGCCGGTATCGGCGTCGACAACATCGACATCGACGCCGCGACGGACCACGGCGTCATCGTCGCCAACGCGCCGCAGGGCAACGTCCGCGCGGCGGCCGAACACACCGTCGCGATGACCTTCGCAACCGCTCGCTCCATCCCACAGGCCCACGAACGCCTCCGGGACGGCGAGTGGGCGAAAGGCGAGTTCCTCGGTACGGAAGTCAACGGCAAGACCCTCGGCATCGTCGGCTTGGGTCGCGTCGGGCAGGAAGTCGCCAAGCGACTGGGGAACCTCGGGATGAACCTCGTGGCCTTCGACCCGTACATCAGCGAGGAGCGGGCCGACCAGTTGGGTGCCGACCTCGCCGACGACTTGGCGGACTGTCTCGACCGGGCCGACTTCATCACGGTCCACACGCCCCTGACGCCCGAGACGGAGAACATGCTCGGTGCCGAGGAACTCGCACAACTGGAGGGCGGTTACGTCATCAACTGTGCCCGCGGTGGCATCATCGACGAACCCGCGCTGGCCGAGGCCGTCGAGAGCGGCACCCTCGCCGGTGCGGCCATCGACGTGTTCGCCGAAGAACCCGTCTCGCCCGACAGCCCACTGCTCGACGTCGACGACATCATCGTGACGCCCCACCTCGGCGCGAGTACGGAGGCCGCACAGGAGAACGTCGCCACCTCCATCGCCGACCAGATTCTCTCCGCCTTCCGCGGCGAACCGGTGATGAACGCGCTGAACGCGCCGTCGATGGACGAGTCGGCGTTCCCGCGCGTCCGACCGTACATCGAACTCGCGGACACGGCCGGCAAAATCGCGGTCCAACTGTTCGACGACCGCGTCGAGGAAATCGAGGTGTCCTACGCGGGCGACATCGCCGAGGAGGACCTCGACTTGGTGACCGCGAGCGCGCTCAAGGGCGTCTTCGAGCCGCTGGAGTGGCAGGTCAACGCGGTCAACGCCCCCAGCATCGCCGAGGAGCGCGGTATCGACGTGACCGAATCGAAGAGCCGGTCCTCCGAGGACTTCCAGAGCCTCGTCACCGTCACCGTCCGAAACGACGACGACGAGGTGTCGGTCTGTGGGACCCAGTTCGCCGGCGGCGACCCGCGCATCGTCCGCATCGACGGCTACCGCGTCGACGCCATCCCCCACGGCCACATGCTCGTCGCGCACAACGAAGACGTACCCGGCGTCATCGGCTTCATCGGCTCCACGCTCGGTGACGCCGACGTGAACATCGCGGCGATGTTCAACGCCCGCGAAACCATCGGCGGCGAGGCACTGTCCGTGTACAACCTCGACGACCAGCCGTCGGCCGACCTCTTGCAGGCCCTCACCGACGACGAGCGCATCATCGACGTGAGCCACATCTCTCTCAACGGGGCTGCCGAGGACGACGAGGCCACGGAGTCGGCCGACTGACTACCGCAGAACCGCCCGCACACGTTCGACGACGCCGCCGCGCTCCTCGTTCTCGTCGTCGAACTCTATCGTGACCGCGCTCCCGTCCAGTTCCGTCCGCGCGCCGCGCTCGTCGAGGACGCGCTCGTACTGGTCGATGACGGCCTGTAACTGCCGGTTCCGTCGCGCTACCGTGTGTTCCAGTGCAGCGACCCGCGCCCGCAGGACTGCACGCTCGGTTCCGTACGGGCCACCCTTGGGAAATTCCCCGTGGCCGCCTGCCGTTTCCGCGCCCGCTATGGCGGGCACGACGACCCGCCGCCCGCTCTCCGTGGTATCTGATGGCATAGTCGGAGACGGTGGGTCGCCAGTCACAAATAGCTCAGTCAGACGGCCGACTGACGGCGTGCAGTCCGTCGGTTTCGCTACCGAACGAGGCTCCGCAGGCGGCCGAGCAGTCCCGTCTCGCCGCTCACGCGCTCGCCAGCGAGGTGGCGGAGCACGTCGTCGGTGTCGTTCGGGACGGGTTCGGGGTCGGCCCCGGCCTCGGCGGCGGCGTCGGGGTCTTTGAGCAAGTGGCCGGTCGTGAGACAGACCACGTCCTCGCCCGCGCCGATGTCGCCCGCCTCCCGGAGTTTCCGCAGGCCGGCGACGGACGCCGCCGACGCCGGTTCGACGCCGACGCCCTCGCTCGCCAGCGCGCGCTGTGCCGAGGTAATCTCCTCGTCGGAGACGGCGACTGCAGTGCCGCCCGTCTCCCGGATGCCGGGGAGTGCCTTCGGCGCGTTGACCGGGTTGCCGATGCGGATGGCGGTGGCGATGGTCTCGACGTCTTCCCAGCGGCGGGTGGTCTCGCGGTCCTCCGCGATGGCCTCGACCATCGGTGCGGCACCCTCGGCCTGCACGCCGGTCAGTTTCGGCACGTCGCCCGGCGCGAGCGCGCCGCTCCGGACGAGTTCGCGGAACGCCTTGTAGAGGGCGGCGGTGTTGCCCGCGTTGCCAACCGGGAGGACGATGCGGTCGGGGTACCGTCCCTCGTCCGCGTAGAACCGTTCGAGTATCTCGAAGCCGATGGTCTTCTGCCCCTCCAGTCGGAAGGGGTTGAGCGAGTTCAGGAGGTACGCCTCGCCTCGGTTCGCCAAGTCCTGCACGATGTCGAGACAGGCGTCGAAGTTGCCGTCGACTTCGAGGATGCGCGCCCCGTGGAGGCTGGCCTGAGCGACCTTGCCCGCCGCGACTTTCCCCGAAGGGAGGAGGACGAGCGTCTCCAGTCCGGCGCGCGCCCCGTAGGCCGCCAGTGCCGCCGACGTGTTGCCCGTCGACGCGCAGGCGAGACGGTCCACGCCGACAGCCTGTGCGACGCGGACGCCGACGGTCATCCCGCGGTCCTTGAACGACCCGGTCGGGTTCATCCCCTCGTGTTTGATGCGGAGGTTCCGCACCCCGACTTCGTCTTCCAGCCGCGGGACGTAGTGCAACGGCGTGTCGCCCTCGGGGAGCGTGACGCCCTCCTCGAACGGGAGTGCGTCGCTGTATCGCCAGACACCGCGTCCTTCAAAGTCCTCGAACGTCGGATGGTCGGCGTACCGGACTTCGAGCAGGCTGTCACAGTCGTCGCAGGTGTAGCGCACGTCCGCGAAGGGTGCGAACGTCTCCCCGCACTCGATGCAGGTCAGCCAGACGCCATCAGTCGCGTCGTCGGGGCCCGACTCGGCACCCGAGAGTTCCAGAGCGAGGTCTGCCATTGCCTGACGCGACGGTTTCCGGGCGCAAAAGTGGGTGGGTTTCGGCCCCGCCCAGCCTATAAGACACCTGCCGTCGTCGGTCCGATATGGCCGGGACGCCCGACCCCGCACTCGGAAGCAGTACCGTCACCGCCGCCGTCGCGTGTCTCGTCGCCCTCGCCGTCACGGTCACGCCGCTCGTTCTCGCCGCCCGTGACCGCCTCCCGTCGCCGCGCCGCCTCGCCGCCGTCGGCTGCCTCGCGTACGCCCTCGTCTGTCTCGGGAGTTGGGCCGGGGCGCGCCTCCTCACCGACGCGTTCGTTCGCTCGATGGTCGCGGACCACCTCGTCCTCGCGGGGTTCCTCCTCCTGGGCGCGCTCGTCCTGACGGTCCAAGCCGCGATACCGTTGTACCTGTACGCGAGTGAGCGGCTGTACGCGCCACTCGCCGCGCTGTTCGCAGTGGCCGTCCTCGTCGAGTGGGTGTTTCTCCGGGTTCGGGGCGAGTCGGACCCGCTCGGGCTGTACGCTCTCTTTTTCGGTCCGCTCGTGGCCGCCGCCCTTCTCGTCGTCGGGGTTGCCGAGGTGGGGGTCCGCCGTGCCGTCGCCGCAGTCGGCCGGTGAAACGTGGCCTCAGTCGTCCGCACCGAACTCGTCGATGCGCTCGTGCACGTAGTCGGCCCACTCGTCCAACGTCTCGTGCATCAACTTGCGGGCCGCCGGCATCGGCGTGGCGGTGTACTGGTAGACGTGGCCGCCGCCGTCGAGCAGGCGACGCTCGCGGGCGGCCAGTCCCTTCTCCCGGAGCGTCGAGAGCGAGCGGTTGACGTTGCTCCGGTCGCGGTCGAGCGTGTCCGCCAGTTCTTGGACCGTCCGCTCGGGGTGGTCGAGCAGCGTCAGGTACGTCCGCACTTCGTGGTCCTGTATCCCGAACACGCAGGCCAGCACCTCCTCGAACCCTGGTTCGTCGTCGAGCATCAGGTCCCGGAACCGGTTGGGCTTGGGGTCGACCTCTGCCATTGCCCGCGATTGGGTCGCCACCCGAATAAAACGGGTCGTTACCTGCACCTCACCGTATATTTGCGGCCGTCACCGCACGCCTTCCAGCAACGCCGTCGTGATGTTCGCCTCGATGAACGCGGCTATCGGCACGAGGACGAACGCAAGCACCGTCAGGACGGCGGCCTCCTTGGCCTCCTCGTCTGTCATCACGTCCTCGCGCCGCCCCGTCGCCGCCAGCACGACGTGGTGGCTGAACCGGAACGCCACCGACGCGGCGAACAGGAGGGCCGGGATTTCGAGGACGCCGTGGGGGAGGATACCGACGACGGGCACCAACAGGCCGCCCGTCTCCGCCGTCACGACCACCACGGCACCGACGAGCGCGCCGTTGAACAGGAGGATTGCGGCCGTCAACAGCCCCAACGTCGCGCCGCTGAGCACCAACACGAGGAGCGCGACGGTGTTGTTCAACACGAGAAACGCCGTCGTTATCTCCGGGAACTCCCCGCCGCCTTCGCCACCGAACCCGGCCGTACTCAGTATCGCACTCAACTCGACGAACTGCACGACGATGCCGCCGATGACGCCGCCGACGACGAACAACAGGGCCGAGAGTGCTACGTACCGCCGGTACCCGTACCAGAGGTTGCGAGGGAGGGACCGAACCCACGAGCGATTCAGGGTGTGTCGGCTCATCATCTACCCCTACGACCCCCGGTGGCTTCAGACCGGCGGTCGACTGAAAACTACCCTACTGCTCGCGCAAAAACGTGCGGGGCTCGACAGACGCGCCGCGTCTTTCGGTGGCGAAAAAACCGCTACTGCTCGTGCAACCACGCCAGCAGTCCCTTCTGAGCGTGGAGGCGGTTCTCCGCTTGGTCCCAGACGACGGCGTTCTCGCTTTCGAGGGCGGCGTCGGTGACTTCCTCGCCGCGGTGGGCCGGGAGGCAGTGCATCAGCGACCGGTCCCCGAGCAACTCCGGCGTGACCTGAAAGCCGTCGAAGTCGGCCAGTTTCTGCTCGCGTTCGTCCTCCTGTCCCATGCTGACCCACACGTCCGTGTACACCACGTCCGCGCCGTCGACGGCCGCCTCGGGGTCGGTGGTCGTCGCTGGGGCGTCCCCGATGTCGGCCGCCCTGTCGAGGACAGCGTCGTCGACGCCGTAGCCCGCGGGCGTGGCGACGGTCAGGTCCAACCCGACCATCGCCGCACCGAGGACGAACGACTGACAGACGTTGTTGCCGTCGCCGACCCACACCACGCTGGCGTCGAAACCCATCTGCTCGCGGATGGTCAGCAGGTCCGCGAGTGTCTGGCAGGGGTGGGCGTCGTCGGTCAGTCCGTTGACCACGGGGACGGTGGCGTACTCGGCCAGTTCCACCACGTCGGCGTGGTCGAACACGCGGGCCATCACGAAGTCGACGTACCGCGAGACGGCGCGAGCGGTGTCCTTGATTGGCTCGCCGTGGCCGAGGTGGATGTCGTCCGGGCCGAGGAAGATGGCGTGGCCCCCGAGTTGTGTCATTCCCGTCTCGAAGGAGACGCGGGTCCGGGTCGAGGGCTTCTCGAATATCATGCCCAGCGTCCGGTCCGCGAGCACGTCGTTGCCCGCGCCGGCGTCGTCGGCGTGGGCGGCCTTCAGGTCCGCGGCACGGTCCAGCACCGTCAGTAGTTCCTCGCGCGAGAGGTCGTCGACGTCGACCAGTGAGCGTCCCATCGTTAGTCCTCCAACAGCCGTTCGGCCACACTCTCTAACACGTCGACCGAGCGGTCGAACTCCGAGAGGGGGAGGTGTTCGTTGGGCGCGTGGTCCAAGTCCGAGTCGCCGGGACCGTAGGTCACCATCGGGCAGTCCCACGCCTGCGCGAAGACGTTCATGTCGCTCGTGCCCGTCTTGCGGAGTAGACGGGGGTCGGCACCCTGCTGGCGGATGGCCGCGCGGAAGGCCCGCCCGACTTCCGTCCGGGGGTTCATCATCACGGGTTCGACCTCGTCTTTCCAGTGGATGCGGTCGGCCACGTCGGCGTGTCCCTCCACGATTTCGATGACCTCGCCGGTCGTCATCTCCGGGGGGACCCGCAACTGGAAGGACATGGTGGCCTCCACGGAGAGGCCGTCCTCCGAGAGGCCGCCTTCCAGGTCGGTGGGCTTTGCGGTCACCCGCTCGAAGACGGCCTGCCACTCGTCGGTGGCGAACTCGTCCTCGACGGCCGACCACCACGCGATGGCGTCCTGAATCGCGTTGTTCTCCGGGCGGGAGGTGTGGCCCGACTCGCTGGTGGCGACGAAGGTGCCCGCCACCAACCCGCGGTAGCCGAGCGTGATGCCTTCCCACCCGGACGGCTCGCCGTTGACGACGGCCTCGGGGGCCGACTCGCGGTCCGCGACGAGATAACGGCCGCCCTTCGAGTCGACCTCCTCGCCGACGACGCCGACGAAGGAGGCACCGGTGCGGACGGCGGCGACGGCCATCGCGGCCAGCGGCCCCTTGGCGTCGACGCTCCCGCGGCCCCAGAGTGCGTCCTCGTCGCCGTCCTCGGCCGGGCGAATCTCGACGGGGATGTCGCCGGGGACGGTGTCGATGTGGGAGGTCAGGAGGACGCCGTCGTCGGCGGGTGCCCGGACGTTGCCCACCTCGTCTATCCACACCTCGCGACCGTGGTCCTCGAAGAAGCCCGCCAGTACCTCGGCACACTCGCGTTCCTCGCGCGTGACCGAGGGCGTGTCCACGAGGTCGACGAGCAACTGCCGCGCCTCGCCGCTCACGTCGATGGTGCTCCCGCTGGAGAAGCGTGTCTCGCTCATGACTCGTCCTCCGTCAGCACCGCGGCCAGTGCTTCGACCACCTCGTCGGCGTGGTCCTCCTCGATGGCCAGCGGCGGGAGCAGGCGCACGACGGTCCGGCCCGCGGGGAGCGCGAGGACGCCGTGGTTCAGCGCCAACTCCTTGAGCACGCGGTTCGCGCCGCGCTTTATCTCGATACCTATCATCAGCCCCTCGCCGCGCACCTCGCGCACGTCGTCGCCGAGTTCCTCCGCGAGGCGTTCCTGCAGGTACGCGCCCACGTCGGCGGCGTGGCCCGATAGGTCCTCCTCGACGATGGTCGAGACGGTGGCCTCGGCGGCCGCAGAGACAGTCGCTCCGCCCGAGAACGTCGAGGCGTGGGAGCCGTAGTTCTCGGCTATCCACTCCCGGCACAGCGTCGCGCCGATGGGGAAGCCGTTGCCCAGCCCCTTCGCGCTGGTTATTATGTCGGGGACCACGTCGGTCCACTCCGAGGCCCACAGCGACCCGGTCCGGCCCATCCCGGTCTGTACCTCGTCGAATATCAGGGCCGCGCCGCTGGTCGCCGTCTCGACGCGGGCGGTCTGGAGGAACTCCTTGCTGGCGGGGTTGATGCCGCCTTCCCCTTGGACGGGTTCGACGATGACCGCGGCCGTCTCGTCGTCGACGGCCTCGCTCATGGCCGCGGGGTCGTCGTATGGCACGAACTCCACGTCGCCGATGAGCGGTTCGTAGGGCTTCTTGTACTTGTCCTTCCACGTCGTCGCCAGCGCGCCCATCGTCCGGCCGTGGAAGCCCTGCATCGTGGCGATTATCTTCGAGTTCCCTGTCGCGCTCCGGGCGAACTTCAGGGCCGCCTCGTTGGCCTCGGTCCCGGAGTTACAGAGCCACGTGTAGTCCACGTCGGCGGGCGCGGTGTCGGCGAGCAGTTCGTAGAGGTCCGTCCGGGTCTGGACGGGATAGGAGGCCTGTACGTAGGTCAGGTCCGAGAACTGGTCCCGGACCGCCTCGCCGACGGCGGGGTGGTTGTGCCCCAACGGGACGCAGGCGTAACTCGCGCCCATGTCGAGGTACTCCCGCCCCGAGTCGTCGTACAGGTACGCTCCCTCACCGCGTTCGATCTGAATGGGTTTCTCGTTGAATACGAATCCAGTCATTGTGACTCCTCCAGCGCGCGCTGATACAGGTGTGTCCCGTCGCCGTCGAGTGCCGACAGCACGGGGTCGTCGGCGTTGGCGTCGGCCACGACGACTTCCGGCGCGCCGCCGTCGAGTGCCTCCTCGGCGGCCATCACCTTCCGGCTCATGAACCCCTCCGCCGCGTCTTCGAGGTGGTCCCAGTCCGCACCCGTCTCGACGGCCTCGATGAGCGTGTCGGGGTCGTCCGGGTCGGCGTAGACGCCCGCCACGTCCGTCAGCAGGACGAGCGTGGCGTCCAACGCCCCCGCGATGGCCGCCGCCGAGCGGTCGGCGTCGGTGTTGACGGGGACGATTTCCGCTCGCGACTCCCCGCCGTCGCCGCTCGCGCTGTCCGAGGCACTCCGTGCCTCGCGCCCGTCATCAGCACCAGCCATCGGCGGACTGGCGACGGGCGTGTACCCGTCGGCCAGAAGCGAATCTAGCAGGTCCCCGTTGACTTCCTTGATAGTGCCCGAGTGGTCGCCGCGGCGAATCTTGCGCTTGCCGTCTTCGACCACGCGGACCGCCGACTTCCGGGGGCCGTGGAGGAGTTTCCCGTCGACGCCGTTCAGGCCGACGGCGTCCACGCCGAGGCTCTGGAGGCCCGCGACGAGTTGCGTGTTCAGGTGGCCGAACACCATCTCGAACACCTCCATCGTCTCCGCGTCGGTGAACCGACCGACGACGCCGCTCGGCGTCTCGACGTACTCGGGTTCGATGCCCAACCGCTCCAGCGTCTCGTCGACGGCCGTCGACCCGCCGTGGACGACGACGACGTCTTCGCCGTCCTCGGACAGTGACGCCACGTCCGAGAGCGCGCCCGCGGGGTCGACCGCGCGGGCACCGCCGACTTTGACGACGACGGTCACGCGAGCCACCTCCGGTGGCGAACGTGACGACGACAGTCACAGCCAGCGAACGTCCGTACGTCGGAATGTCTCTCGATAGTCATGGAAATATCACTCCGGTTACGGGGCACCGACGGGGTGTAGACCTGCGATGTCAAGTCCCGCCGTCTCCTCCAAGTCGAGCGCGACGTTGGCGGCGTGGACCGCTTGTCCCGCGGACCCTTTCATCATGTTGTCGATGGCCGAGAACACGACGAGGCGTTTGTTCCCGGGGTCCAACTCGAACCCGACCTCCGCACGGTTGGTGCCCGCGACGGACTTCGGTTCGGGGTAGCGGTAGACGCCGCCGCCACCGGCAACGAGGTCCACGAACGGTTCGTCCTCGTACTGGCCGCGGTAGGCTCCCCAGAGGTCGCCCTTCGATACGGGGCCGTCGGGGAAGACGTGACACGTCGCGCTCGCGCCGCGAATCATGTCCACCGCGTGGACGGTGAAGGACACGTCGAGGCCGAGGAACTGCTCGATTTCGGCCTCGTGGCGGTGGCCCGTCGGCGCGTAGGGGCGGACGACGCCGCTCCGCTCGGGGTGGCTGGAGGCTTCGCCGCCACCGGCACCACCTTCGCTGGACCCGACTTTCACGTCGACGACGACCTGCTCGTCGCCCGAGAGGACGCCCTCCTCCAACAGCGGGAGCAACCCGAGGATGGTCGCGGTGGCGTTACACCCGCCGGAGGCGACGAGGTCCGCTCCCCGCAGGTTCTCCCGGTTGAGTTCGGGCAGGGCGTACTCGGCCTCGGCGAGTAGTTCGGGCCGCGAGTGGCCGTCGTACCACTCGTCGTACTGTGCTTCGGTGTCCAACCGGAAGTCCGCCGAGAGGTCGACGACGGTCCCGGCGGCGTCACGGAACTCGTCTATCTGCTCCATCGAGACGCCGTGGGGGGTCGCCGCGAACAGCACGTCGACCGAGTCGAGGTCGTCCGGGTCCGAGAACCGCAGGTCCATCCCGCGCAGGTTGGGATGTTGGTGGCCGACGGTCTTGTTGGTCTTCGAGCGACTGGTGGCTTGGACCACCTCGAACTCCGGGTGCTTGTACAGCAACCGCAGGAGTTCGCCGCCGGTGAAGCCGCTCCCGCCGACGACGGAGGCCGTCAGCGAGGGTTCGCCGTTCGCGGACATCAGCGGTCGACCTCCGCACCGACGCTCTCGGCTTTGTCTTCTAGCCAGTCCACGACGCGGGCGGGCACGTCCACGTCGCTCGCGTCGTTCAGTGCCTTGAACTCGACGGTGTGGTTGACCTCGTGGACGGTGTACCGCGGGCCAGACTCCGTCTGGCTGCTTCCCGACTCGCCGTCGGGAACGTCCTCGGTTTCCATCAGGTCCACGCCGAGCAGGCCGCCACCGACCGCCGTCGAGGCGCGCTCGACTAACTCGCGAGCCTCCTCGTCGAGGCCGAACTCGTCGGTTTCGGCCCCCTTCGCGGCGTTGGTTATCCAGTGGTCAGACGAGCGGACCATCGCGGCGACTGGTGTGCCGTCCGTCGCCAGCACGCGGATGTCCTCGCCGCCCTTCTCGACGTACTCCTGCACGTAGAACACCTTGTGCTCGTAGTGGCCCAGCGTCTCCTTGTGTTCGAGGATGGCCTCGGCGGCGTTGCGGTTGTCGATTTTGGCCATCAGGCGGCCCCACGACCCGACGACGGGCTTGAGGACGCAGGGATAGCCGAAGGCCTCGATGGCCTCAAGCGCGGCGTCTTTGGTGAACGCCACCGTCGTCTCGGGCGTCGGGACGCCCGCCCCGGCGAGCGCGAGGCTGTTCTTCGCCTTGTCGGCACACACCTGTGCCGTCTCGGGGCTGTTGACGACGGGGATACCGTACGCCTCGACGAACTGGGTGGCGTAGATACTCCGGCTCGTGGCGAGACAGCGGTCGACCACGAGGTCCACGTCCGCGAAGGCCGCGGGTGGGTCCGTCAGGCCGAACTGCTGGCGGCGCACGTCGATTTTTGTCACCTCGTGGCCACGGTCACGAAGTTCCGAGAGGAGGAGCTTCTCGTCTTTCCGGATGCGGGAGTAGAGGATGCCGATGTTCACGCGAATCCCTCCGTGTACGTGTGAGCCGATGACGGCTCCGTGCGTCGTGTCGTCATCCTACCACCGGCCGCGCGTCGCGGCCAAAGCCCCGTCGCCCGTCGACACGTTCACTCCCCCCAGTCCTCTTCCAGCTCGGGGGCCGTCTCCAGCACCGCGGGGTCCGTGTCGACGACTTCCAGTTCCGCACCGCAGGTCGCACAGTCGACAATCTCTCCGACTTCGAGGTCGTCGTGCAGGGACACCTCGGCCCCGCACTCGATGCAGTCCGTCATGGTACTCCCACCTCACGGTCGTTCGCACTTAAACCCTTCGGAATTGTCGAAGAAAGTTAACGACACAAACTACCGTCTAAGCACGTCAAGAGCGAACATCGGGACGTTTCACGATTTCTGTATCATGAATTTGGTAATTAATCCCCTCGCGGGGATGGTGGTGGTACCGCCACCGGTCGCCCGCGCCGTCGTCGCTCAGACATACGTGGCCACCTCCTCGCGGAGCAGTTCGGCGGCGTCGGCCACCCGTTCGCGCCGTCCCCCGAGTTCCTCCCGGGCCGCCGCGATGCCGTCCTCGGCGGCCGACAGTTGCACCTCGACGGCAGCGGGTGCCGGACCGCCGGCCGAGTCGCGACTCGCGACGCTCTCGGCCGGGTCGAGTGCCGCCTCGACGGCCTCGCGGCTCACGAGTTGCCCCGCCTCGCTCGCCGCCTCCGAAGTCTCGCTCTCCTCGCGCTCCACGTACGCCGACAGCGACTCGCCGAGTACCTCCTCGGCGGCCGCCGCCAGCGTCTCGTAGCCGGGGTCGACCGACCGCTCGGCCGCGAGCGCGACCACCTCGTGTGCCGTCCGGAAGGGGACACCGGCCTTCGCCAGCAGGTCCGCGACGCCCGTCGCCGTGGAGAACCCGGCACTGGCCTCCGCCGCCAGCACGTCGTCGTTCCACTCGGCCGTCGCCACCGCACCGGCCGCGACTTCGGTCGCCTCGACGGCCGAATCGACCGCCGCCCACCCGTGCCCGGTGGCCCGCTGGAGGTCACGGTTGTACGCGCGCGGCAACCCCTTCAGTGTCGTCAGCAGGCCCGACACCGCCGCGTGAGCGTCGCCCGCGCGTGCCCGGACCAACTCCAGCGTGTCCGGGTTCTTCTTCTGGGGCATGATGGAGGACGTCGAGGCGTAGTCGTCCGAGAGCGTCACGTAGTCGTCGTTGGCGAACGCCACGAAGTCCTCGCTGAGGCCCGAGAGCGTCGTCGTCAGGTTCGAGAGTGCCGTCGTCGCCTCCAGCAAGAAGTCCCGCGCGGAGGCGGCGTCCATCGAGTTCGAGAGGACGGAATCGAACCCGAGCAACGCAGCCGTGCGTTCGCGGTCGATGTCGAACGGCGTCCCCGCGAACGCGGCCGCACCCAGCGGCGAGCGGTTCGTCCGGTCGGAGGCGTCGAGCAACCGCTCCGTGTCCCGGGCCAGTGCGCGCTCGTAACTCAGCAGGTAGTGCGCCACCGTGGTCGGTTGTGCGTACTGGCGGTGGGTGAACCCGGGCATCACCGTCTCGGTGTGGTCGCGCGCCGCCGCCAGCAGTTCCTCGCGTGCCCCGACCACCGTCTCGACGGCGTCGAGCAGGTCCCCGCGCAGACGGTATCGGATACAGGTCGCCACCTCGTCGTTGCGCGAGCGGGCGGTGTGCATCCGTCCACCCCGGGGACCGACCCGTTCGATGACCGCCGTTTCGATGGCGGCGTGGATGTCCTCCCCGTCGGGTAACGCGTCGTGGCCGGCCGCCTCCACGTCGTCCAGCGCGGACAGAATCGCGCCCGCGTCCGCCTCGTCGACGATACCCTGCTCGGCAAGCATCACGACGTGGGCGCGGTCTACGGCGAGGTCCGCCGCGAAGATGCGCTCGTCGTCGGCGAGCGAGGAGAGGAACCCACGGGCGGGACCGCCCGAAAAGCGGTCCCGGCGGACCACGTCGCCGGACTCGCCACTGTCGGCCCCGTCTGCCCCGCCGTCCGTGGGTCCGTCGGTCATATCACTCGTAGTCGATGATTCCCGCGTCGGCCGCGGCGTCGTCGGCGGCCTCGGTCACCTTGTTCGCCAACCGCTCCTGGAAGCCGTGGTACTTGGCGACGCCCGTCGCGTCGGCCTGTTCGATGTCGTCGGTGACGGCCTCGGTGTTGAACGAGGCCTGCCCCTCCGCGTAGCAGGCGTAGGGACTCTCGCGGCCGACCGGCTGGGCCTGTCCACCCTGCAGTTTGACCGTCACCGTGCCGGTCACGCGCTGCTGTGTCTCCTCGATGAACCCTTCCAGCGCGCTGAACAGGGGCGCGTTCACGAGGCCCTGATAGCCCTTCTCCGCCCACTCTTGATCGATGCCCTGCTTGAAACTCCGCTCTTCCTTCGTGAGTACCAACCCTTCGAGAGCCTCGTGGGCGGCCAGCAGGACCGTCGCGGCGGGGTGTTCGTAGTTCTCCCGGACCTTCAGCCCGAGCATGCGGTCCTCCATCGTGTCGGTCCGCCCGACGCCGTGGGCACCGGCGCGCTCGTTGAGGTGGCCGATGAGGGTCACGGCGTCCATCGACTCGCCGTCGACGGCGACGGCCTCACCCTGCTCGAAGGTGAGTTCGAGCAGTTCGGCGTCCTCCTCGCCGGGTTCGGCGGTCCAGTCGTATATCTCCTCCCCGGGGACGTGTGCGGGGTCTTCGAGTTCCGACCCCTCGACCGACCGGCTCCAGAGGTTCGTGTCGATGCTCCAGCGGCCGCCGTCTCCACCCTCGACGGGCAGGTCCTTCTCGGCGGCGTACTCCTGTTCCCACTCGCGGGTCAGGCCGAGTTCGCGGACGGGCGCGTGGACGTTCAGGTCCGAGTCCCGCCAGACCGTCTCGAAGCGCAACTGGTCGTTCCCCTTCCCGGTACAGCCGTGGGCGAGCGCGGTACAGCCCTGCTCTTCGGCCACGTCGAGGATGGCCTGTGCGATGACCGGCCGGGCGAGTGCCGTCCCGAGCGGGTAGCCCTGGTAGGTGGCGTTGGCCTTCACGGCGTCGAGGCACAACTCCGCGAACTCGTCTTTGGCGTCCACGACGTAGCTGTCGAGGCCGAGTGCCGCCGCCGTCTCCTCGGCTTCGTCGAACTCCTCTTCGGGTTGGCCGACGTCGACGGTGACGCCGATGACGTCGTCGTAGCCGTACTCTTCTTTCAGCAGCGGTACACAGACTGTGGTGTCGAGCCCGCCCGAGAAGGCGAGCGCGACCGTTCCGTTCGTGTCGTCGGTAGCTGGCATGTGTGGTGTGTGTTGTAGGGTGGTTCGTGGCCGTCCGGAACCAGTGGGTGGACGGTTCGAGACTGGACAACTGTACGATGAAAGGGAATGTAGGCGGGCCTAACGGCCCGGTCGTCGGCGTCGTCGGAGAAAGGTCGGGGCGGACACGCGGCTCGTGACTGCCTGTACACCGCTTTGCCGGGTCCGCGTCATGTACCCGGAAGTAACCGGAGTCGTCTATTAAAACCTTCCGAGACGCGTCGGCTACCGTCTCCGCCGGGCGAGTGCGGCGAGCGCGACCAGCGACAGGGGGGCCGCCGCGATACCGAACCCGGAACCGCCCCCGGAACTCGCGTCCGTCGTCGGGGTCGCTACTACCTCGAACCCAGAGAGAGTCGTCCCGGCCTCCCACGTCGCCGTCGCGTCGTCCCGCGCGGTCGGTTCGGGTGTCACGCTCGTCAACTCGTAGCCGTCCGGGGCGACGACCCGGACCGGCCGGTCGGACTCGAACCCGCTCGCGAACGGTTCCGTGACGGTCACGTCGTCGTCCGTGACGGCCGCCAGTCCCTCCCACGTGACCGACAGCTCGACGACGCCCGTGTTCTCGGCCGTTCGAGTCGAGAGCGACGCGTCGGTGACGCGCATCTCGCGCCCGGTCTCGTTCGCGGCGTCGCGTGCGACCCGGCTCATCCGGGTCCGGAACTGCTCCGTGAACCGCTCTTTGGTGGCCCGGTCGTCCGCGAGGTCACGGAACGCGTCGCGCTCGGTCTCGCTCCCGAGGTCGTAGGTGAGGACCAGCGTCACCTCGGCCGTTCCGTTCGCGTCGAGCGCGATATCGACCCCCTCGGTCGGTGTCTCCTGTGTCGCCGCTCCGACGGGGCCGACCGCCGCGAGGAGGAGTGCTGTGACGACGATTCCGGCGACGGCGTGGTCTGTGTCGAACATGTGTGGTGCAGAAGAGTACTGGGTTTCGTCCCCCGTTTCATAGCCTTTGTTGCCGGGCCACAACCCCTTTCACGTCACCCGACGGACCGATAGCCATGGACAGTCGTGCCGCACTCGATGTCGACGACCTGCTGAAAATCGTGCTCCTGTTAGTCGTCGTCTGGATAGTGCTGGAAATCGTCGGCGAGTTCTTCGAACTCGTCGCCGGCCTGCTCGGCCCCCTCCAGCCGGTGCTCGGCCTCCTCATCGTCGTCCTCATCGTCCTCTACTTCCTCGACCGCATCTGAGGCGGCTACGGGCCGAGCGGTTCCCCGCGAGCCACAGCCCTTAAGCGCGGCTCCCGACTACTCCGGGGCAATGACCGTCATCGGGACCGTCGGGTTACCGGGCAGTGGCAAGGGTGAGGCCGCCGCCGTCGCGCGCGACCTCGACATCCCCGTCGTGACGATGGGCGATGTCATCCGGCAGGAGTGCCGCGACAGGGGGTTGGACCCCGCACAGCACCACGGCGAGGTCGCACAGCGACTCCGCGAGGAGGACGGCCCCGCCGCCGTCGCACAGCGATCCCTCCCGATGCTCGAATCCGAACTCGACCACGCCGACACCGTCCTCGTCGACGGCCTCCGGTCGGACGTGGAACTCGACGCGTTCCGCGAGCGGTTCGGCGAGGAGTTCGTCCTCGTGAGTATCGAGGCCCCCTTCGAGACGCGACGGGAGCGACTCGACGACCGGGGCCGCGACGACCCGGACACCGAGAGCCTCGAAGAACGCGACGAGCGCGAACTCGGGTTCGGGATGGGCGAAGTGATGGACAGGGCGGACGTGACGATAGAGAACACCGACAGCCTCGACCGGTTCCGCGAGCAGATACGCGCGCTCGTGCGAGAGGGACCTGGCGCGCTCGAAGCATGATATACAGCGTCGACGTTCAGGTGACGGCCCCGGTCAACGACACCGAGGTCACCGAACGGGTCCGCGACGCGATACTGAACCTCTTCCCGAACGCCGAAATCGAGGAACGGCCGGGTGAACTCCTCGCCGAGACCCACGACTTGGAGGCGTTCTCCGAACACCTCCACAGACAGGAGATACTCGACGCCGCCCGCAACGTGTTCCTCGAGAACCGCGAGGGCGACACGCTCGCCTTCGACCTGAAGAAGCAGGCGGCCTTCGAGGACGTGGTCACCTTCGCCGTCGGCAACCCGAGCGAACTCGGCGACCTGCACGTTCGCGTTCGGGTCGAGGAACCCGACGTGGCGACGTACATCGAACACGTCGCGCCGCCGACGGAGGAGGGCCGCCCCGTCGACTTGGACGACGCCAGCGGCGACGACCGATGACGACGGCGGTCTTCTTCGCGCTCGAAGGGACGCTCCTCACGCGCACCGACTCCCGCGAAGCCGTGGTCCGGACGGCTCTCGACGAGACACTCGGGGCGGCCCCGGACGCCCTCGTGACGGCCTACTTCGAGGCGTTCGCGGCGCGGGCCGACGCCCTCGACCCGGAACCACACCGGGCCGGGATGGCCGCCGTCGCCGCGCAGGCCGACGGCAACCCAACCATAGACGACCTGCTGTCGGCACTCCGTGCGGCGGACGCGGACGCGATGCGTGTGCCGGAAGGCGCGCACGACGCGCTCGCGACGCTGGGAACCGACGCCCACCTCGGCGTCCTCACGAACGGCGACCGGGCGTGGACGCTCGACCGCATCGCGGCCCACGACCTGCCGATACAGACGGTGGTGACGGCCGCCGAGGCCGGGGCGCGCAAGCCCGACCCCGCGCCCTTCGAGTTGGCCCGTGACCGCGTCGCCGCCGACGAGTACGTGCTGGTCGGCGACGACTACGAGCGCGACGTGGAGGGTGCCCGCGCGGCCGGGTTCGTCCCGATACACTACGAGGAGTCGGGGCCGAACTTCTGGAAGACGCTCGACGCCCTAGCCTAGGCCGCTGACGTGGATTGCGACCCACTGGCCGAGGTCCTGTCGCCGCGTCAGTTCCACGCTGTCGACCCACTTGACCCACTGGAAGCCGCGCCGCCCCGGTGCGACCAATCGCAGGGGATAGCCGTGGCCGTGCGAGAGCGGTTCCCCGTCGACGTGCGTGGCGAGCAAGGCGTCGCGGGCCTCCTCGAGCGGGAGACTCCACCGGTAGCCCGTGACCGACCGGAACCTGACCCACCGGGCCTCGTCTGTCGGCTCCACTTGGTCGAGCAGGTCACCCACCCGGACGCCGTGCCAGTCGTGGTCCGAGTACCACCCGCTCGTACAGTCGAGCGTGGCGCGCTCGCGCTCCTCGCCGACTGTGGTTCCGACGAGGGTATCGTACGTAACCGACCGCGGCTGCTCGACTTCGCCGGTCACCGAGAGTGCCCAGTCGCCGGCGTCGATGGGGTCGGGGTCGTCGGCGACCCAACTCGTCACGGGGAACTCGTTGCCGGCGTCGCTCCCGTCCTCCTTCGACCCCGTGAACCGCCGGTCCGCTCCCGGCAGCGAGAGCGCGTCGCTCACGGCACCCTGTACCCGCCACGCCAGCGCGCCGGTACCTACGAGGGCAATGTACTGGAGGCTCGTCCGCCGTGCCTCGACGCCCGCTGTCGAGGGCAGGCGGAAGCGGTGTCTGAGGTGCCACAGCAGGACGGGAACGACCGACACGCCGAGCACCATGTGGCCGAACAGGAGCGGCCAGCCCGCGACTCGAACCGGGCCGGCGAGTGCCCAGACGACGCCGGTACCGAGCGCGGCGAGCGCGAGCGTTCCCAGCAGTATCGAGACGGGCGTGCCGCCGTCCCAGCGTGCGGTGTCGGTCACCCGGTGGCGGACCCGCCGGAACTTGAACAGGAGGAGGCCGACCAGCGTGAACCCCGCGATGGCGTGGAGGACGAACAGCCACGCACCGTCGGGCGTCCCGACGGTCAGACTCACCAGTCCCGACCCGACCTCGAAGCCGACGAGAGCGAGGATAGACCAGTCCACCAGTCGCGGCGGCGGTGCCAGTCGCGCGAGTGCCACGCGCATTACCCGTGCTACGGGCTCCGTGTGCTTGACTCGCACGGTCCACGCCGCACCGAGCGGGTCAGTACCCGCGCTCCGCCCGCACCGTCCCGTTCCGGTCCCGGACGGTCACGGTGTCGCCGTCGTTGTTCCAGACGGGCGAACTGGCTCCCCAGTAGCGGTCACTGGCTGTGTCGGCCCCCCTCCCGGTGTGGAGCGTGAGGTGCTCGCCGGGCGCGAGCGTCGTCCCGTCGGGGAACCGATAGCTGTGGTCGGCCGCGTCGGTGACCGTCCACCCCGAGAGGTCGAGCGTCGCGTCGCCGCGGTTCTCGAAGACGACGTACTCGTCGTTCAGGTTCTCCCCGTCTCGGCCCGCGGCGTCGGCGTGGACGCGGACCACGGTGAGGCCGCCGCTCCCGTCGGCGACGGGCGTCGCGTCGGTCGCACAGGACCACAGACCGGTCGCGTTCGCCCGCGCGGTGTCCTCGGTGGCGTAGAACCGCTCGGACTCGGCGAAGGTGCTGTCGTAGACGCGGCCGTGACCCGTGGCGACCAGCGCGTAGTTGAGGTTCTCGCCGTCCCGGACGACGTACGCGAGCAGGCGACCGTAGTAGCCCCGGCGGTCCGCCTGCGGGTCGAGGCGGAGCGTCACGTCCTCGCCCAGCGTTCGCTCGGTCAGAAAGCGGGTGGCGTCGTGGCCCGCCTCCCGGAGACAGTCCCGCCCCGCGGTGGTGTTGGGGACGCCCTCGAACTCCGCCGGGTCGTTCTCGACGTGTGTTTCGGGCGTGTCCACGCCCAGCAGGCGGACGGTGTCGGTCGTCCCGTTCTCGTACCGCACCTCCACCGTGTCGCCGTCGACGACGGTGACCACGGAGACGGACAGCGTCGCGCCGTCGGCGGCCCCCGTCTCGTCCGTGCCGCCCCCATCGCCCGGTGATTCCACTGGCAGACCGGCACAGCCGCTAACGAGACAGAGGAGCGCGACGGCCGCGACGCCGAGGGTCCGAGTCACTCGTTATCCGGTTCGCGCGGGCGAACTTCAATCCGCTGGCCCGGGACCCAAAGACATAGGCGCGATGGTGCGGAGTATAGACAGTAATGCTCGTCCCCGTTACCATCTCCGAGGTGATGAGTCCCGAGGTGTCGACGGTCGGCCCCGACGTGTCGGCGACCGACGTGGCAACGCGACTCTTCGAGGAGGACATCGGGTCCGTCGTCGTCGTCCGCGACGGCGCGCCCGTCGGCATCGTCACCGAGTCGGACATGGTCCGCCTGCTCGCACAGGGGAACGACGCCGCGGGCGTGACCGCCGCGGACTGCATGTCCGCACCGCCGATTACTATCGACCGCCACGAATCTCTCGAACTCGCCGTCGAGCGCCTGCGCGAACACGGCATCAAGAAGTTGCCCGTCACCGACGGCGACGAACTCGTCGGCATCCTCACCACGACGGACCTCTCGTACTACCTCCCGCACCTGACCCGGCGCGCCGGCCAGCAGGCCAGCGGTGCCGAACGCCACGAGCGCGCTCGCGTCGATACCGCCTACGAGGAGGACGACTGGGAGTTCGAGAGCGTCGGCGAGCGCGCGGACCACATCGACGTCGGCGACGTGGTGCGGTTCTCGAAGACCCTCGACGGGGCGGACGTGGACGCCTTCGCGGCCGCCAGCGGCGACACCAACCGCCTCCACCTCGACGCCGACTACGCCGAGGGCACCCGCTTCGGCCGCCGCATCGCCCACGGCACGCTGGTCGCCGGCGTCGTCAGTGCCGCGCTGGCCCGCCTGCCGGGCCTCATCGTCTACCTCTCACAGGACGTGAGCTACCTCGGGCCGGTCGACATCGGCGACCGAGTGACCGCCATCTGTGAGGTGGTCGAGGAACTGGGGAACGAACGCTACCGGCTGACGACGGCCGTCTTCGACGGCGAGGGCCGGGAAGTCATCGACGGCGAAGCCGTCGTCATCGCGGACCCGATTCCCGAGACGGCCTAAGGCACCAACAACACCGCGAGTGCCACCGCGATGAACCCCATCTTCAACACCGTGTTGACGAGGATGACTTTCGAGCCGAACTCCGCCCCCCAGATGCCGTACTGGAAGGGGATGGAGCGTTTGAACGTCGAGACGGCGAAGGAGACGATGCCGCCGACGAGCATCGTGGCGACGGCGGCGCGGGCGGTGAACGTGCCGTTCTCGACCAGCGGGGCGATGAACACCGCGCCGCTGGTGGTGTCGACGGCGAAGACGCCGACGGCGGGGACGGCGGCGGGCGGGAGGCCGAGCGCGCCGGTCAGCGGCGTCACCAGTGCCGCCACGTCGGGCAGCGGCCGGCCGGCGGCGTCGGTGAGGGCGGCGGCGAGTTCGACGTTGTACTCCACCAGCAGAGCCACGAGGACGTAGACGCCCGCGAGTCGCGGGAGGATGTCCCACACTTTCTCGACGGTCGACTCCCCGGCGGCCCGGAACTTCTCGCGGGTCGAAGTGGGCGTGTCGTCGGCGGACTGTTGGTCCGCCGTCCCGCCGTCCGTGACGCCCGGCGCGTCCGTGTCGGCGTCGACGGTGGTGTCGACGTTCTCCTCGGAGAGCAGGACGAACCCGGCGAGGACGCCGGTGAGCGTGATGCAGAGCGCGATGGCGGCCCGCGCGCCGACGTACATGAGGCCGACCTGCAACCCGAGGATGGGAATCAGGACGGGGCCGTAGAAGGTGAAGATGTGCTGTGCGAACCCGAAGACGGTGTTCATCGTCACCGCCACGAGCGTCGCTCGGTCGTCGAGCAGGCCAGACTCCCGGTACTCCGCGAGCATTCCGTAGCCCGCGGTGGGTGACGCCGTGGTCGTCAAGATGGCCGTCCCCACTTCCGGCGGGAGGTTCGCGGGGCGGGTCAGCGGTTTGGCCAGTGCCGTGATGCGGTCGACGGCACCGAACTCGATGGCGACGTTCGCGAGGCCGACGCCGACGGCGATGGCGACGGCGATTTTCAGCACGCGGAGTGCCACCTCCCCGAGGACCGCTGTCAGCGAGGGCGGAACCGCGACCATGTGGACCGACGTACGGCACTCGGCGGCAAAGCCCTGACTATCTCGGGCGGTGAACGGCCGATGCCGACCTGTAACAGCGGGAAACTATTTCATTCGCCGACCAATACCACGGTGTATGCAAGAAATGTCCACGGACCGAATCGAGGTCTGTCTCGTGGACACCACGCTGGCGGCGGCCGAACTGGCGGCGACAGCCGAGTCGCTGTCCGTCGTCGCTGTCGACGGTGCCACCGCGGCACGCGAGTGGGCGACGGACGTCTCGGCGGGGTGCTTCGTGACTGGCGGCGACGCCGCCACCGTGGCGGCACTCATGGAGGCCGACAGCGAGTTGCCCGTCCTCGTGTTCGCGGACCCGGCGGACGGACTGACCGAGCAGGCACTCGCCGCCGGTGCGACGGACGTAGTCGCCGCGGTCGGACCCGACCGCCTCACACGCCTCGCCCACCGCATCGAGTCCGTGGCCGGACGCGACGAGCGCCTCGACTGGCTCGCGAGTGCCGTCGAGGGGTCGATGGACGGCATCGCGATTCTCGACACCGACGGCACCTACCAGTACGCCAACGACGCACACGCGGCCATCTACGGGTTCGACGACCCGGCGGAGATGGTCGGGCTGAACTGGCGCGACTGTTACTGGCCCGACGAGCGCGAGCGGTTCGAGACGACGGTGATGCCGACGGTCCGTGAGACTGGGTGGTGGCGTGGCGACGCCGTCGGCCGGCGGACCGACGGCGAGTCCTTCCCGCAGGACCTCTCGCTGGCCCGCCTCGACCGCGGCGGCATCGTCTGCGTCGTGCGGGACACCACCGACCGGACGGAGCGGCGACGGCAGTTGCGGGAGGAAACGGAGTTCACCGAGAGCGTCTTGGACGCCCTGCCGGACCTGTTCTACGTCCTCGACGAGGCGGGGACGTTCGAGCGCTGGAACGACCGCCTCTGTGAGGTGACGGGCTACACCGACGAGGAACTCGACGACATGAGCGCGCTCGAAGTCATCCCCTCGGAATACCGGGAGGAGATAGCGACGGCGATGAGTTCCATCTACCGGGAGGAGACGACGGAAACGCGGCGGGCCGCGGTCCTCACGAAACAGGGCGAGCGCATCCCCTACGAGTTCAACGGGACGTGGGTGACCGACGCCGACGGAAACGTCATCGGCCTCGCTGGGACTGGCCGCGACGTCACGAGCCAGCAACTCCGGCGACAGTGGCTGTCCGTGCTCTCGAACATCCTCCGACACAACGTCCGCAACCAACTCTCGGTCGTGCAGGCGAACGCCGACTATGCGGCCTCGCTGACCACCGACGACGACGTACACACCGCGCTCGACCGAATCATGTCGGCGTCGCGCAGTCTCGTCGACGTGAGCGACAGCGCGCAACTCGCCGAGTCGGTGCTCCGGACCGACCGCTCCGAACGCGGCGAAATCGACCTCGTCGCGGCAGTCGAGACCGCTATCGAGGACGCGGACCTCGACGGCGTGACGGTCCGGACGAGCCTCCCACCAAGTGTCACGGTCATCGCCACGGAGTCCGTCTCCGTCGCCGTCCGCAACCTCCTCGAACGGGCCAGAGACGCCGACTCGGACCCGACAGTCAAGGTCCGCATCACACCGGGGGCCGAACGGGTCTACGTCGGCGTCAGCGACGGGGCCGGTATCCCCGACCACGAGCGGCGCGTCCTGACGGCCGGCCGCGACACGACCCTCCAGCACGGCACCGACATCGACCTCTGGCTCGTCAACTGGGTCGTCACCGTCTCCGGCGGCGACCTGCACATCCGCGGCGACGGGACCGACGACGAAGTCGTCCTCTCGTTCCCGATGGCCTGACCGACGAGCAAGGTCCCGGACGGGCAGTCCACAGGACCTCGGACTCTCGCGACGGTGGGCGAGACAGCACGACGAGGCCACTCACGACCCGTAATAGCGTGAAGATACTTTATCGGTTTAGCAGTATCAGTAGTCATGCAGGAGACGTCCACGGACCGAATCGAGGTCTGTCTCGTGGACACCGCGCTGTCGGCGACGGACCTGACCACCGGTTCGCTGTCGGCCGCCGCGGTCGACAGTATCGGCGACGTACACGACCTGATAGCGACGGCGTCGGTCGACTGTTTCGTGACCGACTTCGAGGACGGCACGACTGTCGAGGCACTCACGGCCGCGTACCCGGACCGCCCCCTCCTCGTGTTCGCCGACCCGGCCGACGGCGTGGCCGAGCGCGCACTGGCCGCTGGCGCGACGGACGTGGTGGCCGCGGTCGGTCCCGACCGGCTGACACGGCTCGCGAACCGTGCCGAGGCCGCCGTCGAATTGGCACGGACGCGGACGGCTCACGAGACGGTCCGAGCGCGGTTCGAGGCACTCACCGAGAACGCGCCGTTCGCCGTCGTCACCATCGACGAGAACAGCGCCATCCAGTACGCCAGCGACGGGACAGAGACGGTACTGGGGTACGACCCTGCGGCCGTCGTCGGTGACGAGTTGACCGAGATGATGCCCGAGCGGTTCCACGAGAGCCACTTCGACGCCATCAGTCAGTACCTCGAAAGCGGCGACCGCAGTTTGGACTGGGACTGGATCGAACTCCCCGGCGAGCATCGCGACGGCCACGAGATACCGCTCGGTATCTCGTTCGGCGAGCGTAAGACGGAGAACGGACGCCTCTTCACCGCCATCCTCCGGGACATCACCGACCAGCGGACGCGACAGGCACAACTCGACCGGCTGGCGACGGCCGTCGAGGGGTCGATGGACGGCATCGCGATTCTCGACGAGGACGACGAGTACCGTTACGTCAACGAAGCCCACGCCGACGTGTACGGGTTCGAGCGTCCCGAGGAGATGGTCGGGCTGAAATGGCGGGAGTGCTACGGCCCGGACGAGCGCGAGCGGTTCGAGGAGACCGTGATGTCGGAACTCGCCGCCACGGGACGGTGGCGTGGCGAGGCGACCGGCCAGCGCGCCGACGGCGAGACGTTCCCGCAGGAAGTCTCGCTCACGCGACTGGACGACGGCGGCATCGTCTGTGTCGTCCGGGACATTAGCGACCGGGTCGCACGCCGCGAGCAGTTGCGGGATGAGAGGGAGTTCACCGAGAGCGTCCTGAACGCGCTACCGGACCTGTTCTACGTCCTCGACGAGGCTGGCAGCTTCCAGCGGTGGAACGACCGTCTCCGCGAAGTGACGGGCTACACCGACGAGGAACTCGACGGGATGGGGGCACTGGAAGTCGTCCCGACGGAGGACCGCGAGGACATCGCCGAGGCGATAACGAACATCCACCGCGACGGGACGACCGAAGTCAGGCGGTCGGCTATCCTCACGAAACAGGGCGAGCGCATCCCCTACGAACTCAACGGGACGGACCTGACTGACGCCGACGGAAACGTCATCGGGCTGGCCGGAACTGGCCGCGATATCACGGACCAGCAACTCCGCGAACAGCGGCTCTCGGTCCTCTCACGGGTCCTTCGGCACAACGTCCGCAACCAACTCACCGTCGTGAATACCAACGCCGACTACGCCGCCTCCGCCGTCGACGACGACGGGGCACTGGCCGCGCTCGACCGAGTTCTCGACGCGTCCAAGGCACTCGCCGAGGTGAGCGACAACGCCCAGCGCGCCCAGTCGGTGTTGCGAGGCGGAACCAACCGGTCCGAGGTCGACCTCGTGTCGGCTGTCGACACCGCACTCGCCGACGCGGACGCGGACGGCACGGACATCCGAACGTCGCTGCCCGAACGCGCGCCGGCCATCGCCGTCGAGTCCGTCGCCGTGGCAGTCGTCGAACTCGTGGAGAACGCCGCCGAACACACCGACAGCGACACGGTCAAGGTCCGAGTCACCCGGGGTGGTGACCGGGTTTACCTCAGCGTCGCCGACGACGGACCCGGCATTCCCGACAACGTTCGGGACGTGCTGACGGCCGGCCGTGAGACGAAACTGCAACACGCGACCGGTATCGGTCTCTGGCTCGTCAACTGGGTCGTCACCGCTTCCGGCGGCGACGTACAGTTCCGCGGCGGCGACGACGGCGGCGAAGTCGTCCTCCGATTCCCGTCGGCCTAAATCAGCAGGCGGACCACGAGGACGAGGACGACCACGCCCAGCACGTCACAGACGTTCGTGACCACCGGTATCACCACGTCGTCCGGGTCCAAGCCGAACCGATAGGCGGCGTACGTCGCCGTCAGCGTCACGACGACGGCCAACAGCGCGAGTACCGCACCGCTGGCGAGCGCGACGGCGACGACGGCGTGGAGCGGGAGTGCCGTTCCACCCACGACCGTCTGAATCAGCCACGCACCGGCCCCGACGACGGGAAAGAGTGTGACGGCCAACGCCACCGTCGCCACGGCGTTCCCGACCAGCAACTCGTCGTCGGGTTCGAAAGAGAGCAGGCCGAGGTGGACCACCGTCGAGAGACGGGCCGCGAGGATGCTCCCGAGGTTCCCCGCCATCCCGATGGTGACCGGCACGAGGACCAGCAGCGACGGGTAGCGAAGTAGCGTCGCCTCGAAACTGTCGAGGACGAGGCCGCTCCCGAGCTCGATGACGGTCAGCACCAGCAGCACGGGGAGCATCGTGCGCATGATGTGCCACGGATGCCAGCGCGACTCCATCTACACGCCACCCAACAGGAGGACGAACCGCGTAGCGAGCAGTAACATGGCGATACCCACTACGTCGCCCGTCGTGGTGACGACTGGTCCGGCCAGCGTATCCGGGTTGATGCCCCGTCGGTACCCGACGAACACCACCCCGACGACGGCCGCCGTCAGCACGAACCCCGAGAGGAACCCGGCGACGACGGCGATGGCGACGAGCGTTCCGAGCGGTGCGACCGGCCGCGCGAGGACGAACAGGAGGGTGAACCCGGCGACGGCCGCGAAGAGACTGACGAGGACGCCGTTCGCCATCGCGGCGGCGACTGCCCCCCGGAGTCGCTCGTTACCTCCGGTAAAGCGTGGCTCTATCAACCCCTGATGGAGTGCCGACCCGAGGCGCGCGCCCAGCGACCCGTAGACGTTCCCGCGCGTGGCCAGCAGGGCCGGAACGAGCAAGAGGAGACCGGGAACGGCGGTGAGTTCCGCCTCCATCCCGCCGAGGACGACGCCCGCGAACAGGCCACCAACGGCACTGACCAGCAACACCGGGAGTGCTTCCCGGTAGGCCTCGCGGGCCACCTCGCCGACGGTCATTGGCGGGCCAACGCCCCCGGGGACCAAAAAATGACCGCGACAGAACGGGGCAAGGCAATTGTGGCCCCACTCCTAACGGCGCGGCTATGTCACTCGCTATCGACTCGGTGCCACTCGGAGGGAACCGCTGATGCAGGCCGTTCGTTTTCACGGCCCCGGAGAGGGATTGCGGGTCGAGACGGTCGCCCGCCCGGACCCCGGGCCGGGCGAACTGCTGGTTGAGGTTGCGGCCTGTGGGCTCTGTCACTCCGACCTGCACATCATGGACGGCGACTTACCACTCACGCCGCCACAGACGCTCGGCCACGAGACGACCGGGACGGTGGTCGAGACGGGCGCGGGCGTCGACCACGTCGGACCCGGGACGGACGTCGCCGTCTTCGGCGGGTGGGGCTGTGGCCACTGCCGGGTCTGCACCCGCGGCGAGGACCAACTCTGTAACCTCATGTCGTGGCAGGGCATCGGTACCGACGGCGGCCTCGCCGAGTACCTGCTGGTGCCCGACCCGCGGTACGTCCTGCCCATCCCCGAGTTGGACCCGGTGGCGGCCGTGCCGCTGACCGACGCTGCACTCACGCCCTACCGGGCGGTGCGTCGCGCCCGCGAGCACATCCACCCGGCCGATACCGTCGTCATCGTCGGCGTCGGCGGCCTCGGACAGTACGGCGTCCAGTTCGCGGCGATGACGGGTGCGACGGTCATCGCCGCCGACGTGGACGACCGGAAACTCGAACTCGCGGCCGAACTGGGCGCGGACGTGACGGTGAACACGACCACCCAACGCCTCCCGAGCGTGGTCCGCAGCGAGAGCGACGGCGGCGGTGCGGCCGTCGCAATCGACTTCGTTGGCAAAGACGAGACGCTACAGGCCTGTGGGAACGTCCTCGGGACCGGCGGCCACCTCTACATCGTCGGCATCGGCGGCGGCTCCTTCGAACTCTCGTTCAACCCGCTGTTCGGGAGCGAACTCACCGCTACCAACGTCTTCTGGGGGAGCATCAACGAACTCCGGGACGTGTTGGACCTCGCTCGCGACGGCCGCCTCGATACGGGTATCGAGCGCGTCGGCTTCGACGAGGTGGCCGACGCCTACGACCGCCTCGAACACGGTGACATCGAGCGTCGGGCGGTCCTCGTGCCCTGAGAACTAAGACAGAACGCGCCCAAACGGTCGTATGGTCTCGAAGAACGTCGGCGGCATCGACCGCATCGGCCGCGCACTGCTCGCAGTCGTCCTGACAGTCGTCGCAGTCGGCGCGCTCCGGGAGGAGAAGCGGACGACGGGGCTACTCGCCACCGTCGGTGCCCTCGCGTTCGGGTTCAACGCGACGACGTGTTTCTGTGGCGGCAACGCCCTGCTCGGCATCGACACGACGAGCGAGGAGTGAGCAGAGTCCGACGGCCGCGCCACACGTCGGTAGCCGCAGGGCTGGCGTGGTGCCGCTCCCGCCCGAGCCGACAGCTCAGCAGACGGGCTTGGGGTTCACGCCCAGCGATTCGAGCGTCTCGAAGTACTCGTCGTAGGCCGCCCCGACCGCACCGCTCCCGGCGTCCGTCGCCAAGTCGGAACGCTCGCCGTCCGCGTGGGCGGCGACTGCCGCCGCACCCTCGTCGAGTGTGCCTTCGACGGTATCACGAACGTCACGGAGGGTGCTCGCTGTCTGTGGGCTGGCCTGTCCGACGAAGAAGCCGACCGCCTGTCCGACCTTCTTCTCGGTGACGAGTGCCCAGCCGACGTACCCAGCGAGGCGTTCGACGGTCGTATCGAGGTCCCGGAGGTACGTCTGGATGGCCGGCGGTTCGCCGGGGTCGTGGTCGCCGAGTTCGCCCGCGAGGACGCCGTACTGCTCGCCCGCGAGGTCGGCAGCGTCCGCGAACGTCTCGCTCGCGTCGTCGCTCTCCTCGTCGGCCCACGTCTCGAACGTCTCGGCGGCGTGGTGGAAACTGTCGGCCACGGCCGCCAGCACCGAATTCTCGTCCATGTCGCCGCCGGTGTCGGCGTACAGCGACTTCGAGGCACCGAGGCGTGAGAGTTCGGTCTGTCGGTCGGTCCGGACGGTGTCGAGGAACTCGTCTGCGTCCATACACTGTGCTACGCCGCCATCCGGTTTGTAAGCATCGTCACCCGGGCGGCGAGTGCGGTCGTCGCGGCGTCGGCCGCGAGGAGACAGGCGACGGCGACGAGGACGACCACGCTCTCACGGACCGTCGGGAGGATGCCGAGCGCGACGATGAGCGTCGTCGCACACGCCGGTGGGTGGACTCGGTCGGTGACGAGCATCCCGGCGGTGGTCAGCCCCACTGACACCACCCCGCTGGCCCCGAGGCGAGCCGTCGGCACCGAGAACGCCCCGAGGTCCGCAGTGACGGTCAGTCCCGGTGCCAGCGCGTGATACGCGAGCAGGCCGGCGACGACCACGATGGCGTGCCCGCCGAGGACCACGTCCGGCGTGACGACTGCCCGCTCGCGTGCGGTGGCGAGCGCGTACGCCGACGGCCCGAGACTGGGGAAGACGAACGGCAGGCCGGTGACGACGGCGACCACCGCCGTCACGGCCAACAGGACCGTGGCACGAACGGTCACCCGGGCGACGCGCGTCTCCATCGGTCGACCGTCGTGGTCCGAGACAGAAGTGACTGTTCGTCCAGTTCCGAAAGAAACGGTGGTGGTCGGGAGCGAGGCCGCCTCCTGCACTTCGTTTAGTCGTCGGCCTCGCCCTTCTCTATCGGCGCGCCGACCAGATTGCCCCACTCGGTCCAGGACCCGTCGTAGTTGATGGTGTCCTCGTAGCCGAGCAGTTCGTGGAGCGCGAACCAGGCGACCGAGGAGCGTTCGCCGATGCGGCAGTAGGCGACGGTGGTGCTGTCGCCGTCGATGCCTTCCTCGGCGTAGAGGGCCTCGATTTCGTCGGCGTCCTTGAACGTGCCGTCGTCGTTCGTGACGGCGGCCCACGAGATGTTGCGCGCGCCGGGGATGTGGCCGCCGCGCTGGGCCGTCTCCTGCAGGCCCGGGGGCGCGAGAATCTCGCCGGAGAACTCCTCGGGCGAGCGAACGTCCACGAGCGGAACGCCGCGCTCGATAGCGTTCTCGACATCTTCGCGGTAGGCGCGGATTGACTCGCGCGGGCCGGAGGCTTCGTAGTCCACGGCCGAGAAGTCCGGACCCTCGTCCGTGAGGGGGTAGTCGTTCTCGACCCAGTACTCGCGGCCGCCGTCGAGCAGTTTCACGTCGTCGTGGCCGTAGTACTTGAACTGCCAGTAGGTGTAGGCCGCGAACCAGTTGGCGTTGTCACCGTAGAGGACGACGCTCGAATCCTCGCTGATGCCGTGGCTGCCCATCCGCTCCTCGAACTCCTCTTTCGAGAGGATGTCGCGAGTCGTCTGGTCCTGCAGGTCCGTCTCCCAGTTGAAGCCGATGGCTCCCGGGGCGTGGCTCTCGTCGTACAGTTCGGTGTCCACGTCCACCTCGACCAGTCGGTGGGCCGGGTCGTCGCTCTGGAACTCGTCGAGTCGGTCCTCGACCCACTCCGGTGAGACGAGGACGTCTTTGGCGTACTCAGTCATAGTGCGTCCATCCATACGACGACCAGCCATATAGTCCTACGAGTGGCGGCACGTTCGGCCTCTCATCCCCCATACAGGCATAATTTGCCGCGGGTTCTGCGGCGGTCCGTCGCCGAGGACCGGAACAGGCACGGGAGAGACTGCGTGGGCCGTTGTAGCCGGTGGACGCGACGGTGGACCGGTTCGCTCGCGGTCATGTGGCAACACTTGCCTCCACCTCCGACCGGCCGAGACGGAAACGTTTGAACGGACGGCCACGTAGGGGTCACTATGAGCGATGTCGTCGTTCCGGCGGACTGGGTGGCCGAGCGGTTGGACGAGGTTGCCGTCGTGGACGTGCGGGACGCGTGGGAGTTCGACAGCATCGGCCACGTCCCCGGGGCGGTGAACGTCCCGTTCGACGAGTTCCGGGCGGGCGACGACGCCGAGGCGGGGATGCTCCCCGGCGGGCAGGCGTTCGCGGACCTGTGTTCTGCGGCGGGCATCTCCCGCGAGGACCACGTCGTCGCCTACGACGACATGCACGGCGTCTTCGCGGCTCGCTTTCTCGTCACCGCGGAGTTGTACGGCCACGACCCGGCGAAGCTCCACTTGCTGGACGGTGACTTCTCCTCGTGGCGACTCGAACACGAGACGACGAGTGACGCCACCGCCGTCGAACCGACGACCTACGAGGTGTCCGACCCGGCCACCACCGACACGCCGCTGGTGGACGCCGACGAGGTGGCGGCAGTCTCCGACCGCGTGACGACCGAGGGGGAGGACGCCCGGACCGTCATCGTAGACACCCGGGAGGGCTGGGAGTACGAGGAGGGACACATCCCGGGCGCGGTTCAGTTGGACTGGCGGGAACTGGTCGACGACGAGACGCGGGGACTCAAGTCCCGTGCGACGCTGGAGTCGGTCCTCGAAGCACGCGGTATCACTCGCGACCGACGGGTACTGTTGTACTGCAACACCGCGCGCCGCATCAGCCACACCTACACCGTCCTCCGGCACCTCGGGTACGACGACCTCGCCTTCTACGAGGGGAGTCTGACCGAGTGGGAGGCGGAAGGGCGGGCAGTACGTGAGGGCGAGGCCGAGTGACCGCAGGGAACGAGGCCGAATCAGCGAGCGGGGAACGGAGTGACCCGCGAGCAGCGACCCTCGCTCTCACTCCCCCGATGGCGTGCCGCCGGTCTCGGTGTTGAGAATCGCGCCCGCCTCCAGCAGGTACGCGATGACGAGCGGACCCGCGATGAAACCGACGAGACCGACGGTGAGAACGCCGCCGGTGAAGCCGACGAAGTAGAGACTTCCCGGCATCCCGGCGGTCAGCGACGCCAAGCGCGGCCGGATGAGCGCGTCGGGGAGGAACCCGACGAGGACCAACCCGAGCGTCAACACGAGGATTGCCGCGGCGGTGTCACCGGCGACGACCTGATAGGCGGCGAGCGCGACGACGACGGCACTCGGGCCGACGACGGGGACGAACTGGAGGATGCCGGCGAGGACGGCGAGAACCAACGACGACTCGTACCCGAGGACGGCGAACACGGGGTAGGCGATGCAGAAGGTGGCGAAGGCCGTCGCCGCCTGCAACACGTACAGCGCGTTCAGCGTCGCGCGCGTCCGCTCGTGGAACGCGAGTACCACGTCGTGATACACCGCCGGGACGAGTGCCAACACCGCCCGCCTGATGTCACGGGGACGTAACAGGAGCGCGTACACCAGCAGCACGAACAGCGTCGCCTTCAGTGCCAGCACCGGCGCGGCACTGGCCAGTTCGACGGCGAGTTGTGTGACGCCGCGCTGGATGGTTACGAAGGCGTCACTCACGTCGACGACGTACTCGAACCCGAACGCCTCCACCGGCACCTGTGCGGGGAGACTCCGGATGAACTCGAGGAACGAACTCCGCCGCACGTACAGCGCGCCGAAGATGGGGACGATAGCGACGACCGCAGCCACGAGGCCGACGAGCGACGCGACTGCGGCCGACACCCGCCGGGAGCGGCCGTGGGTGACCAACCACCGCCGCACCGGATAGAGGACGTACGCGACGGTGATGGCGAAGAACACCGTCGCCATCACTTCCGCGAGAACGACCGCCGCGACGACGGCCGTGATACTGAACAGGACGAGCAGCACACGGCGGCGGTCCGGTGGCACACCGCCACCTACTCGACCGTGACGCAAAACCCTTTCCGAGGGATATATCACGCTGCCGATACCACTCCGGTCGTGTGGTGACGACTCTCACTATCCGCCATCTGCATACGAAACTAGGGGGTCGGAACCAAGTCAACAGACGACGCCAACAGTGAGGAGAGTGCCGAACTCTCGGTATCGCTCCACCATGGCAGCGCGTGTCTCCCAGTCTTCGGTTGGAAACGCATCGGCGGGCGGTATCTCCGTTTCCCGGTCGGGTATCCGGTCCTGTCCGGCGACGTGCAAGCCAGCCGACTCGAACGCCGCGCGGTACTCGCTCGCACTCCAGCGAGTCATCGGGACGCCGACCATCTCGGGCCAGTGGTGAGAGTGGACGTTCTCCTCGTAGAAGTTCACGGCGCAGTAGAACGTGCCGCCCGGCCGGAGGACGCGGCGGAGTTCCCGGAGCGCGGCGTGGGGGTCGGTAGCGTAGTAGAACGCCTCCATCGAGAAGCAGTGGTCGACGCTGTCGGTGGCGAGCGGGAGATGTTCGAAGTCGCCGACGAGGTACGTCACCCGCGGGTCGTCGGTGTAGCCGCGGGCGTTGCGTGCCATCTCCGGCGCGGCGTCCAGTCCGTAGACCCGCCCCGCGTCTTCGGTCGCTCGGAGTGCCCGGCCGGCGTAGCCGCTCCCACAACCCAAATCGAGGACGGTGTCGCCGGGTTCGACCGGCATCCGCGCCAGCGCGTGCTTTGCGGTGTGCCAGTGCCGCTCCTCCATGCCCTTGTCGCGGCCCGCTGCCGCCCACCGGTCGAACTCCTCTGGCGCGCCCATGTCCACGGGAAGCGGCTACCGCGGCAAAACGGGTTCGGTGCGGACCGGGGCGGTTTTGTGCTGCCGCCGACAGGAGTAGGTATGAGCAGACGACGGTACCGCGTCGCCGACACCGCCCAGCAGACGGTCGGTGGGTTCCTGCTCGCGGGACCGTTCGTCGTCACCGAAGAAGTGTGGGTCCTCGCCGCGCAGATGAGTACCGCCCACACGCTCGCCGTCGTCGCCATCGTCTTCAGCATCGGCTACGGCGCGCTGTACAAGGCCGACGCCACCCGCGACATCGACCGGGAGGCCGAGGTCGGTGGCATCCCCATCCGTTTCATCTCGCTGATGGTCGTCGCGTACGGGTCGGTCACCGTTCTCGCCGTCGCCCTCACCGCACCGACGACGTTTCTGGTGAACGGCGAAATCCTCACCGACCCGACCACCACGAGCGTCGCCCTGACGACTGCCAGAGCCGTCGCCGTCGGAGCCATCTTCAGCGTCGTCGGCGCGGCGACGGCCGACTCCGTCTTCTGACCCATCTTTTTCCCGCTCGGGTTCGCGCTCCGCGCGAACCGCTCGCGGCAAAACCATGGGTGAAAAAGGCCGCGAGCGCACCGCCGGTGCGCTCGCGGGTGCTGTGCTCGTACCGCTACCGCGCGAGCAGTGCGACGGGTCGCGGAACCGCACCCCTTCACGCGAACAACTGCCGTGCCTCGTCCAGCGCGTTCACGAGTTTGTCGACTTCTTCTCTCGTGTTGTAGATGTAGAACGACGCCCGGGCGGAGGCGGCGACGCCCAGTTTGTCGTGGAGCGGCTGCGTGCAGTGGTCGCCGGCGCGGACGGCGACGGCGAACTCGTTGAGGATTTCGGAGGTGTCGTGGGCGTGGACCACATCGAGGTTGAACGCGACGAGTGCCGCGCGGTCGTCGCCCGGCGGACCGTAGATGTCGATGTCCTCGAACTCCGAGAGTCGGTCGTAGGCGTACTCGCTCAGCCGCGTCCCGTGGCGGTGGACGGCCTCCATGCCGATGTCGTCGAGGTAGTCACACGCCTCTGCGAGGGCGATACCCTGCGCAATCGGCGGGGTACCCGCCTCGAACTTCCAAGGCAGCTCGTTCCACGTAGCGTCCTCGAAGGTAACCTTCCGAATCATCTCCCCACCGTAGAGGTACGGCTGCATCTCGTCTAGGACGTGCTCTTTCCCGTACAGGACACCGATACCGGTCGGACCGCACATCTTGTGCCCGGAGAAGGCGAAGAAATCGACGTCCAACTCCGACACGTCGACGGGCATGTGCGGCACCGACTGACAGCCGTCGGCGAATATCAACGCGTCGTGGTCGTGGGCGAGGTCGGCGAGGTCCGCGATGGGGTTGACGGTCCCCAGCGTGTTCGAGACGTGGACCACGGACAGCATCTCCGTATCGTCGGTGACCAACTCGCGGGCGTGGTCCATGTCGAGGTACCCCTCGTCGTCGACTCTGATGTACTTCACCTCGGCACCGGTTCGCTTGGCGATCTGTTGCCACGTCACCAACGACGCGTGGTGTTCCATCTCCGTGAGCACAACCTCGTCGCCGGGGCCGAGTTCAGAGAGGCCCCACGCGTAGGCAACGGTGTTCAACGACTCGGTGGCGTTCTTGTTGAAGACGATCTCCTCGCGGCCCTCGGCCCCGATGAACTCGGCGACCCGGTCGTGGGCGTCCTCGTAGGCGATGGAGGCCTCCTGTGAGAGTTGGTGGAGGCCGCGGTGGACGTTCGCGTTGTAGTTGTGGTAGTAGTCGACGATGCTATCGACCACCTGGTCCGGCGTCTGACTCGTCGCGGCGTTGTCCAGATACACCAACTGCTCGCCGCCGAACTCCCGCTGTAGAATCGGGAAGTCCGCGCGGACCTGTTCGGTGTCCAGCGGTGCTGACTCGGGGATTCCCATTACTCACACGGAGGGACTACGGACGGAACATTCCTTCGGTTACGGCGACCGGAACTAGTCGAATGTGGTTTCTCCCGTCGCCTCGCGGGACCGCGTGGCAGCACGTCACCGGGTGACCCATACCGGACGACTCAGGCGAGGCCGGGTTCGAAGTCTCGGATAGCCTCGCGCCACGTCTCCGGCAGGGGTGCCGGCTCCTCGTCGTCCATGTAGACTTGTGTCGTCTCGGCGGTGGCGACGGCTTCGCCGTCGGCCCGCACCTCGTAGGTGAACGTGAGACTCGACGTGCCCATCTCGCTGGCACGGACGGCGACGGTGAGGTCTTGGCCGTAAGTGATGGGGGCGTCGTAGGTGAGTTCCTGATGGACGAGGACGAACGTCCTGCTCCCGACGGTGTCGGCGAGCACCTCGTCCATGTACTCGATGCGGGCCTGTTCGAGGTAGGTCCCGTAGACGGCGTTGTTGACGTGGTCCCACGGGTCCAAATCACGGAAGCGAACCGCCATGTCGGCGACGAACGCGAACTCGTCCATATCGGGAGGGGACGGTCACCGAGCCTCTCCCTTACGATTCCGGGTCGGTGTGAGACTCGGTGCCAGCGTCACCCGTCGAGATACTCGGGGGCGATGTCGACGCCCAAGCCCGGCCCGTCCGGCGGCGTGACGACGCCGTCGTCGTGGTCGATAGTGTCGGTCAGCAGGAAGTCACGAACCTCGGGCGTCCACGGTGGTTCGTTCGGGAACTCACACCACGGCGAGTCGTTGGCGGCCATGACGTGGAGGTTGGCGACGAAGCCGACGCCGTTGGTCCACGTGTGCGGGACGTACTCCAGGCCGTGCTGGCGGGCCATCGCCGCTACCTCGTTCGCGCGCTTGATGCCCGTGGCGAGGGCGGCGTCCGGTTGTAACACGTCGAGCGAGCCCTGTTTCACGAACTCCCGGAAGTGATGGATGCCGTCGTTGAACTCCCCGCCGGCGATGGGCACGTCCACGGCCTCGCGGAGACGGGCGTAGCCGTCGTAGTCCCGTCGGGGGAGCGGTTCCTCCAGCCACCGGACGTTCCCCACCTCCTCCAGTCCGCGGGCGAAGTCGAGTGCCTCGCGGAACGACCACTGCCGTTCGTCCTCCATCACACGCACCGCCCACCCCTTGTTGGCGTCGACCATCAGCGGCAGGTCCGGGAAAGCGTCGCGCACCGCGCGCACGATGTCGATGTGGTCGGGGTCGGTCACGCGGAGTTTGACCGCACCGAACCCCGCGTCTACGGCGTCGGCGACGTACTCGATTCGTTCCTCGGCGGGTTTCACCTCGCCGGTGGAGGCGTACACCGGTATCTCGCTCTCCGTCCCTCCGAGGAGTTCGTAGACGGGTTTGCCCGCGTCCTTGCCGATGATGTCCCAGAGTGCTATCTCGACGCCCCACGGCCGCGGACCGAGGAGATGGAAACTCTCCAGTCGTCGGAGGATGCCTTCCACGTCTCGCGGGTCCTCGCCGAGCAAGAAATACGAGAGCGGGTCGGCGAAGTCGAGGCCGCCGGCGAAACTCGGCATCGCGCCGTAGCCGGTAATCCCCGCGTCGGTTTCGACTTCGAAGAGGGCCACCTCGTGGGTGCCCTGCGGATAGCCCGGAATCCACGTCGGCCGGAAACTCCCCTCGGCGACGTACTCCAAGTCGTGTTGTGTGACACCAGTTATCTGCATACGTTCACCCCACTCGGGGAACACAAAAGCGTTCAGCCGGGGGTGTTAGGCCGCTCAAGTGACCGCGGGAGGTCACCCCATCCGCAGCAACTGGGCGTGGCGCGTGCCCTCGATGTCGAGGACGTTCTCCTCCTCGACGAAGCCGTGTTCGACCGCCAGCGCGACCGATTCGGTGCCGACGATGTTGGCGACCGCACACTGTGCGAGGCTCTCGACGACTGCCTCCTCGCCGACCTGTTCGCCGTCGTAGAAGTCCGCCTCGACGGTCAGCGAGACGGGGCCGTCCTCGAACGTCTCCCCGAGGACATCCGGGTCACACACCGAGACGAGCGTTCCCTCGTCGGTCGACCGTTCGTTCAGGAGCATCACTCGCTGACGAGTTCTTCCTCGGCCTGCTGGCGACGCTCCTCCGCCTCTTGGGCGACCTCTTCGGCCCGTTCGTGCTTCCCGAGTTCTTCGAGCGCGCGCGCCTTCTCTTCGAGGATGTCGACGCTCCGGTGGCCGAGGCGGATGGCGTTGTCGAAGGAGTTCAGCGCGTCCTCTGCGAGGCCCCGCTCCAGCAGGAAGAAGCCGCGGTTGTACCACGCGCGGGCGAACCGCTCGTCGAGTTCGACGGCGCGTTCGGCGTGTTCGAGTGCCTGCTCGGAGCGGCCCGACTCCCAGAGGGCGTACGCGAGGTTCGTCTCGGCGGTGGCGGCGTACTCGCTCGAATCGTCGATGTCCAACGCCTCGCGGTACGCGCCGATTGCGAGGTCGTACTCCTCGATTTCGGCGTGGGCGACGCCCTTGTTGACCCACGCCTCCTGTTCGATACCCTCGTCCTCGGCGAAGCGGGCGGTCCGCTCGAAGGCGTCGGCGGCCTGCTCGAAGCGGTGAATCTGCATGTAGTTCAACGCCACGTCGAGCAACTGTTCGGCGTCGACCTCCTCGCTGGCGAGGTTCCGGTCGTCGAGCATGTCCGTGACGACGCGTGCGTCGACGGGGTCTACCTTGTCGGGGTCGACCGCGAGTTCCGGCGGGTCGAGGTCGAACTCCTCGAACTCGTCGGGCAGCCCCTGCCCGCTGGAGAACTCGTGGTCGTCGCGCTCTCGGTCTGTCATACGCCCGGATTGGTCGGGCACGGGGTTAAGGGCTACGTCCACGGGACGAGCACCGGAAATCGACCCCGCAGACGGCCGCCCGGCGGTGGATTCAAGCGGGCGACGGGCGAACGAGACTCATGGGCAAGCGGCTGTTCGTCAGCGTCGACCTCGACGGGCTGGCCGAGGAGGTGGCGGCGGTACAGGACCTGTTCGGGGACCTGCTGGGTCTGAAGGTCACCGACCCCGAGCAGGCACACGTCACGCTGAAGTTCCTCGGGGAGACGGACCCCGACCGGACGGACGAGGTGGTCGCGGCCCTCGAACGGGCGGTCGAGGCGTCGGGCGTCGACCCCTTCCGTGCCGAGTTCGGTGGCCTCGGCGTGTTCCCGTCGCTCGACTACATCAGCGTCGTCTGGCTGGGCGTCCGGGACGGGGACGCGGAACTGACGCGACTCCACGAGGCCATCGAGCCACGGCTGGTCGACCTCGGCTTCGACGAGGAAGCACACGAGTTCACGCCACACGTCACGCTCGCACGGATGGACCACGCGGGCGGAAAAGAGCGAGTGCAGACGCTGGTCCGCGAGCGCGACCCGACGGTGGGACACCTGCAGGTGTCGGAGATTCGCCTGACCGAGAGCCAGCTGGCCGCCGACGGTCCGACGTACTCGACGCTCGCCCGGGTCGGCCTGTGAGTCAGTCCGCGCCGAACGGTTCGAGCGGCGTGGCGGGCAGCAGTCGCGTGACCGTCGGTACCTCACCGCTCCGCAGTTCGAGTTGGACCCGACTGCCGGGGGCGAGCGTCTTGAGCCGCTCCCGGAGCAGTTCGTCGGCGAACCGCGATACCTCGTAGGTGTCCCCGGTGGCCGCCTCGCGAACGGTCAGTCGCCCGGTGTCGTCCATCGCCTCGGTCACGGTGAACGTCCTTCCAGAAGAACTCGACTTTGCTTTTGACATCACTTACTGTTATCCAGAACAAATAAATAAATGTCAGGTACTAGGGCCGTGATGTTACTATAACACCCTTCACACGCGGTCAGTGACTAAGGACGTTTAATGTCGGACCGCGGCCGCCGAGTTCCGGCCACCGGTCCCGTGGGTTTAGGCCAGCCGAAATAATCAGATTCGCGATGATTCTTATGCCCGCGCACACACAGCGTCGATATATGGGCTTGCTAGCCAACCTAGTGCTGGTGTTCGTTGCCGGATTCGTAACCGCGCTGGCGACGGGGTTGGGCGCGCTCCCGTTCTTCTTCATCGAGGACGTGAGCGACCGGTTGCAGGTAGTGCTGTGGGGGTTGGCGTCGGGCATCATGGTCTCTGCGTCCGTGTTCGGGTTGGTGATGGAGGGGTTGGCGGAGGCCGACGGACAGTTCGACGTGTGGTTGATGGTCGGCGGGTTGCTCGCGGGCGTCGTGTTGGTCGTCGTCGCGAACCGCCTCATCTCCGACCATCACTTCGACCCGAAGGAGTACGCGGAGGCGGACTTCCAGAAACTCGTGTTGATACTCGGGGTGCTGACGGTCCACAGCTTCCCGGAGGGTGTCGCCGTCGGCGTCTCCTTCGCCGAACTGAACCTCGCCGGCGGCCTCACGCTCGGCCCGTTCGTCGTCCCCATCCTCGCACTGTTTATGACTATCGCCATCTCCATCCACAACATCCCCGAAGGCGTCGCCATCTCCATTCCGCTGCAGTCGATGGGCGTCTCCCCGCCGCGGATGGTCTGGTGGGCCGTCTTCTCCAGTCTCCCCCAGCCAATCGGTGCGGTGTTGGCCTTCGCGTTCGTCCGCATCGCTCGTGACTTCTTGCCCGCCGGCTTCGGGTTCGCCGCGGGCGCGATGGTGTTTCTCGTCCTCACCGAGTTCATCCCCGAAGCACTCGACCGCGGCGCGGGACTCCCGGGCCGCGGCTACCGCGAACTCGTCTCCGGCCTCGTCGTCGGCATCGTGGTGATGGTGCCACTGGCGTTCCTCGGCGGGTAGCGGGCGCGGTGGCTGGCGGGTACGGAGTGCGGTCGCTGTCGCGGTGCGGGGGCGGGTGGCGCGGGAGCGGACGCGCACAGCACCCGCGAGCGCACCAGTGGCGCGCTCGCGGCCTTTTTCGCCCACGTTCGCAAGAGCGAAGCTCTTGCGCAGTCGTCCGAAAGGCGAGGCCTTTCGGGATGACGAGAGACGCCGTCCGGCGTCTCTCGAACCACCCACCAGAAATCTCCGATTTCTGGGGACGTTTTTGTCATCGGGGTTCCCGCAGCGAACGAAGTGAGCGAGGAAACCCCGACTCGAAAAAGGTGGGTGCGAAAGAACACAAATTTAAGCCGCGGCGAGGTAGAGACTTGCACTATGGGTAAGAAGTCGAAGGCGAAGAAGAAGCGACTCGCCAAACTCGACCGACAGAACTCGCGGATGCCCGCGTGGGTCATGATGAAGACGGACCGCGACGTGACGCGCAACCACAAGCGCCGCAACTGGCGGCGGAGCGACACTGACGAATAATGAGCGCAAGCGACTTCGAGGAGCGAGTCATCACCGTCCCGCTCCGTGACGCGAAGGCAGAGGCAAAGCACAAGCGTGCGGACAAGGCCATGACGCTCCTCCGCGAGCACTTGGCCAAGAACTTCAGCGTCTCGGAAGACGAGGTTCGACTCGACCCCTCTATCAACGAGGCTATCTGGGAACAGGGTCGCAAGAAACCGCCGAGCAAGCTCCGGGTCCGTGCGGCCCGCTTCGAGGAAGAGGGCGAGAGCGTCGTCGAAGCCGAGACGGCGTAACTTTGCTTCGCGCCGCCTTCTCCGGGTCGTCGTACATCGGTGTCTTCGCACGGGCTACCGACGACTGCCTGCTCGTCCGGCCCGACATCGACGCCGACCGCCGTGCGGACTGCGCCGAGGAACTCGGCGTCCCAGCAGTCGCTACTACCGTCGGCGGGTCCGGCACAGTCGGCGCGCTCGCAGTCGGCAACAGCAACGGATTGGTGGTCAGTAGCCGCGTGACTGACCGGGAACGCGAGCGAATCAGCGACGCCGTGGACTCCCCGGTCACCGAACTGCCGGGCCGGATTACCGCTGCCGGGAACGTCGTCCTCGCCAACGACACCGGCGCGTACGTCCACCCGGACCTCTCCGAGGCAGCGGTCGAGGCTGTCGAAGACGGCCTCGACGTTCCCGTCGAACGCGGGACGCTCGCCACCGTCCAGACGGTCGGTACCGCCGCCGTCGCGACGAACCGCGGCGTCCTCTGTCACCCGAAATCGACCGACGAGGAACTGGACTTTCTAGAGGAGCTACTCGGCGTCCCCGCGGACATCGGGACGATAAACTACGGCGGCCCGCTGGTCGGGTCCGGCCTCCTCGCCAACGAACACGGCTACGTCGTCGGCGAGGACACGACCGGGCCGGAACTGGGACGCATCGAGAACGCGCTCGGCTACATCGACTGACCCCGGGTCCGCCTACAGGACTTCCACGGTATCGCCGACGCTGACGGCCCCCGTCTCGACGATTCTGGCGTTCAACCCGCCGCGGTGAACCAGCGCGCTCAGTACGCCGTCCTCGGTAATCGACTCCAGATACGCGCAGGGTTCACAGAGTTCGACGCCCTCACAGACCACCTCGCCGAGTCGGAACCGCTCGTCCAGGAGGTGGTTGACGGCGACGTTCCGCGTCACCACGTTCCGGCGGTGCGCGCCGGGGTCGAGTTCGATGCCCTCGTCGCGTTCGACGACTTCGAGTGCTTCGGCCTCGATGAGCGTGAGCGCGCGGTCTGCCGGCGGCAGTCCGCGCCCGTCATCGCCGTTCCACGACCCCGCTTGGTCGAAGTAGCGGTCACCCCGCAACCCCTTGCCTGCGACGGCCTCGACGCGCTCCCGTGCCTGCATATCGTCGCCCGCTTCCGGTGCGACGTAGAGCCCTTCGATGCGTTTGTCTCCGGTCGTCATAGCGTAGCACCACGGGGCGGAGGCCCAAAAACAGTACCCGTCAACTCCCGGCCCGTAGCGGCGGAAAGATACGTCCGCATCACGCGTGCCGACATTCACGCTGTCCACAGTTGCGCAACTCTTCGGGAGTGTTTTAATTGCGGGCTGTCGTGGTGTGCGAGCATCCGCGCGCCATCGGTACGCGGTTCTCGCGCATTTTTCGCCCACGTTTTTTCGCGAGTGGTGCGCCGAAGGTGCGCCCGAGCGGAAAAAGGTGGACGGGCACGATGGGATTCGAACCCACGGCCATCGGATTAGAAGTCCGACGCTCTGTCCGGACTGAGCTACGTGCCCTCACCCCGTGGTTGGACAGGTCGGACAAAAAGAGACGGGATTCACCTCGCCGTATGACACAGCAGCCGTGTTGGCTGGATGGTAGTGGACGGCCGGGAGACCCGCTCGAACCCGTGGTTTTATTTTCGGGACTGGGTAACGTGGATGCAGGGATGGCGAACGTTACCAAGCGGAAGGTGAGGAACCTCTTCATCTTCCTGGGGTTGGGGTTGTTCTGGCTGATGGTGGTGTTCGAGGGGTTAGCGCAGTACTTCTCGATAACACTCTCGCTGTTGCCGCTCCAGTTGGTACTGCTTGGCTTCGTGGCGGCCGGGCTGTTGTTCATCTCGAAGTTCTGAGGGACAATCCCTTTGGCTCGCCCGGCCGCGAGTACTGACGTGTACAGTCTGAACGCTCCGGTTCCCTCGGCCGTCGCCGCGCTCGCGGCGGACCTCGCGACGGACTTGCCCGGTGCGGCGGTCCGAGCGCGTGGCGAACACACGCTCAACGTCAAACGACTCGGCGGTGGGGACCACGCCGAGTACGCCCGCTACGAGGCGGCGGTTCGGGACGTGCTGACCGGAATCGACCCCGTGTCGATCCGCGTGCCCGGTATCGGTGTCTTCGAGGACGTGCCCATCGGTTCCGAACCCATCGTCTACCTGCGCATCGAGAGTCCCGCCCTCGTCGCCATCCACGAACGCCTCTGTGAGCGGTTCGACCCAGTCGACGACATCGAGGGGGACGACTACACGCCGCACGTCACCGTTGCGCGCGGCGGAGACGTAGAGCCTGCCCGTGCGGTGGCCGCCCGCGAAATCGACCCCATCGAGTGGACTGTCGAGGAACTGGTGTTCTGGGACGCAAAGCGTGGCCAGACGGTCAGCCGACTCTCGCTCCCCAGCTAGGGCGTCGGCGGGTCGCCGCCGTAGGCGTCCATGTCGGTGTAGAAGTTGAGCATGGCGAAGCGGAGTTTCTCCGGGTCGATGTCTATCATCTCCCGGCGTTCCTCCGGGGGGAACGTCTCGCGGACGGTGTACTCGCCCATCTCGCGTTCGCCGAGCGTCGTGTAGCGTTTGTCGACGAGAATCCGGGAGCCGAAGTCCGTCGGGGAGCGCACGACGCGGCCGAGTGCCTGTCGAGTCTTGCGCACCGTCGGAATCTCGACGGCGTACTCCCACCCGGCGTCCGCGGTGCCCGACCGCTCGTCGGCACCGTCCGCGACGCCGAAACTCTCGTCGTAGGCCGCCTGCACGGCCTCCATCCGGTCGTCGAGGTGCGGATACGGAACGCCGACGACCACGACGGTCCGGGCGTCGTCGTCGTCGAAGCTGACACCCTCGGCCAGCGTCCCCCACAGCGAGGTGAACAGTGCCGCGTCGTCGTGGTCGGTGAACCGCTCGCGCAGGTCCTTGGCGCGGACGCCGGGTTCGTCGAGGAAACACGTCGCGTCCACGTCCGTCCGGTCGTGGTAGCGTTCGGCCTCGCTGTAACTCGGGAAGAAGGCGAGCGTGTTTCCGGGCGTGAACGCGATGGCGTCTTCGAGTGTCCCCGTGACTGTCGCCTGTACGCCGGGGTCGTCGCGCTCGCTGGCGAACAGGGCGGGAGCCTCGACGGCGTACGTCCGGCGACGCTCCTCCGGGAACTGCGCGCCGTAGGCCATCGTCTCGGGGTCGTCCAGTCCGAGTACGTCCTCGGTCACGTCGAACGGCCGCAACGTCGCGCTCATCAGCACCGACGCGTGGAGCGTGTCGAACAGCGAGCGGGTCACCTGCTCGGGGATACAGGTGTACAGTTCCGCGCGGCCGTACACCTCGCCGTCTCCCGTGCCACCCCGCCCGTCGCTACCACCGCCTCTGCGGCGGACGCCGACGACGGGGTAGCGTCCGGCGTCGGTCCCCTCGTCCATCCACGTCGCGAGGAACTGTGCGGCCTGCAGCGTCTGACACTCCTGTCGGGTGCTCGTCTCGCCGTCCTTGTACGCCTCCTCGTACTGCTCGTCGAGGGCACGGCCGAACGTGAGCGCGCGGTCGATGTCCTGCTCGATGCCCGGGCCGGTGTAGGCCTGCAGGAAGGCGAGTGTCAGGTCGTCACGCCCCTCCTCGTTGGCGATTGTGAGGTCGTACCAGTCCTCGCCGACGGCCTCCCGCTCCCCGAACGCGAAGGCGTCGTCGTACGTCTCGACCAGTGCCGTCCGGAAGGCGTCGACGACGTTGGCGGCCGCGTCCGCACCCGGGCCGTCCTGTTCGGACAGTTCGTCGAGCGCGCTGTCCAGCGTCGTCTCGGTGAGCGTCCGAGTGGCGTGGTCACGCGCCGCGTCCTCGACGTTGTGGGCCTCGTCGAACACCGCGACGATGTCCTCGGGGTCACGGCCGAGCCACCGGAAGAAGTGTTCGCGCACCGCCGGGTCGAGCAGGTGGTTGTAGTTACAGACCACGAGGTCGACGCCCTCCATCCCTTCCTTGAGGAGTTCGTAGCCGCAGAACCCCTCCATCTCGGCGTACTCGTAGATGTCTTCGGGGTCGCGCACGTCCGCGAACAGCCAGTCGTAGAACTCGTCGGTGTCGGCGGTCAGGTTCTCGTAGTAGTACTCGCAGGTGTTGCCCTCCTCGCGTAGCTGTTCGAGTTCGTCCTCGACGGCGTCGAGTTCGTCCATCACCGCCTGTCGTGCTTCGGCAGCCTCCTCGTCGCCCGCCTGACTCTCCGTCAGGAGGTCCGACTGGCGGCGTTCGAGGTCGGCGCGGTCGGCTTCGGCCTCGACCACGTCACGGGTCGTGTCCCGGAGGGCCTGACACTCCTCGTAGCCCACGTCGATGTGGCACATCGACCCTTTCCCGCGGAACACGACCGTCCGGATGGACTCCTGTCGGGTGATGGCGCGGGCCTCTTCGATGAACTGCCGGGTCTGCTGGTGGACGTTCGTCGTGATGACGACGGTCTTGTCCGTCTCGCGGGCGTGTTCGAGTGCCGGGACGAGTGCCGCGAGCGTCTTTCCGGTCCCGGTCGCCCCCTCGAACAGCACGTCCGCCCCGTCCCCGAGGGCGTCGGAGATGCGCGACATGGCGTCGCGCTGGTGGTCGTACGCCTCCTCGTAGGGGAAAAACCGCATGTAGCCGTCGTCCTGTGTCGCCACGTCGGTATCTTCTTCCCTCGTGAACAAAAATCCTCGCAGTCCGTCAGACGTATCACCTTCGCTCGCTAGCACGTAACAATGCGTCGGGCACTCGCGGTCGCCTGTTGTGCGGTGCTCGTCGTCCTCTCGGGGTGTTCGTTCGGCGGGTTCGGGGCCACGGCGGACGCCGGGACGCCGACACTCACACCCGCACCGACCCCGACAGCGGACGGGCCGGCGGCCGGGTTCGGCCCGACAGCCGACGGCGAAATAGCCGCCACTCGACTGGCGTCGGTCCACGCCGCCACGTTCTCGGACACGAACTACACGCTCACGGTCGACCGGGGCCCCACAACGCGGACCGTCCGTGTCGCGGGGAACCGCTCGCTCACACGCGGCGGCGAGCGAACGACCTACCGGTCAGGTGACCGCCGGTTCGTCCGGGTTCGGACGGGCGACACGGCCCGGACCGCCGTCCGGTCCCGGGAGCGCGACCCGCCGACGGGGGCGTCGTTGCTCGCCACCAATCGGACGCTGACGGTCACCGAGCGAATCCGACGCGACGGTGGGACACGGTACGTCCTGACGGCGAGTGCGACCTACGAGAACGGTTCTGGGCCCGCACCGTACCTCCGCGTCGTCGCCGACGAGCGGGGGCGGGTGCTGGCGTACAGCAAGCGCGTCTACCGGCGGGGCGTCGGCGTGGAAGTCGTCGAGTCGTTCACGCTGTCGGCCGTCGGCGAGACGACGGTGGCGACGCCGTCGTGGGTTGTCCCACTCCGATACGTGGTGCCCGGGAACGGAACCGACGGATGAAGCGACGCGGGTCACACCGCGTGGGTGCGGTCAGAGTTCGGGTTCGATATACACCTTCCGGACGTGTTCGTCCGTCTCGATGAGTGCCGCCTCGATGTCGGTGATGCGGCCGTCGATGGCCTCGGTCGCCAGTTCCTTCTCGAAGGCCACGTCGGCGGTGACCAGCAGGCGGCCCGGGCCGAAGTAGACGGTCCGGAAGTCGACGAGTTCGGTCACGCCCTCCCACTCGGCCACCACGTCACGGAGTTTCTGTTCCTCGGGAGCCGGCAGGCTCTCGCCGAGCAGGAGCCGCTTGTTCTCCCACGCCAGCGCGATGGCGAAGCCCATCAGCATGATACCGATTATCAGCGCGGAGGCGGCGTCGTAGATGTGGTTGCCGGTCGTCCGAGTGAGGAAGACGCCGAACAGGGCGATGCCCGCGCCGGAGAGGGCGATGAAGTCCTCGGTGAGCGCGGTCAGCGTCGTCACGTCGGAGGTGTGTCTGAACGCCTCGCGGTAGCCGTCCCAGTCGTGTACGTCCATCTGTCGCCGTATCTCGTCGTTGGCCTTCTTGAACGCGTAGAGTTCGAAGGCGATGGCCCCGAGGAGGACGACGTAGTTGACGAACACGGCGTCGAAGACGACGTCGGTGAACGGGAGTGTCGCCGTCCGCGGCCCGCCGTGACCGCCGTGAACGATGGCGTTGTAGCCGTGTTTCGCGGCCTCCCACCCGGCGATGCCGAACAGCATCACCGACACGAGGAAACTGTAGAAAAACTGTGCCTTCCCGTAGCCGAAGGGGTGTCGCTGGTCGGCGTCCCGGCCCCCGTACCGGATGCCAACCAAGAGGAACACTTGGTTGCCGGTGTCGGAGATGGAGTGGTACGTCTCCGAGAGCATCGCCGGGCTTCCGGTCAGCAGGAAGCCGACGAACTTCAACACAGCTATCGCGCCGTTGGCGACGAGGGCGGCGATGACGACACCGGTACTGTTGCCAGCCATCACCGGACGGACCGGCGGCAGCGACAAAGGAGTTCTGGGTACGGCCGACTGGTGGCACCACCCGGCCCGAAGCCACGGGGTCTTTGCCCCGGCCCACGTACGACCGGGCATGCTCACCGTCGTCTCCGATACGCACAGCCGTGACGGCCACCGGCTGACCGGGCGCACCCTCGACGCCGTCCGTGACGCCGAGTTCGTCGTCCACGCGGGCGACTTCGTGACCGAGTCGGTACTCGACGCCTTCCTCGCCGAGGCCGGCGCGTTCGCCGGCGTTACCGGAAACAACGACACGCCGGCGGTCCGGGACCGCCTTCCGGCACAGCGCGTCGTCGAGAGCGAGGGAATTCGGCTGGTCGTCGTCCACGGCCACGAACACTCGGAGACGGCACTCTCGCTGCTCGGGCGACAGGAGGACGCGGACGTGGTCGTCTTCGGGCACTCGCACAGACCCGGCGTCCACGACGCCGACGGGCCGACGCTCCTCAATCCGGGGAGTCACGCACAGCCACGGCAGTACAGACCGGCACACGCAGAACTCGAACGCGACGGGGACGGAATCGTCGGGCGCTTGGTGGAGCCAGCGGGGACAGTCTTCGAACGGTTTCGGGTGGAGACGTAGCGCGCCCGTACGCGGAGGGCCGAAGCGGGCAGGCAACTGACACGGGAGTGGCCCGCCTGAGACGGGCGCACTCGTTCCTACACGGGTGAGAATAAAGTAGTCGACGGAGACTCAAACAGCCGTTTTACCTACGGAGGTACCAGACGCCACCGACCAGTGCCATCGCGGTCAGTCCGCCGAGGAAGAACACGAGCCCCGGCGGGAGCGACAGCGCGGTGTCCGTGGCGGCCTCGGTCGCCATCTGCGTCGTCTCGGCGTCCGGGACTTCGGTCGCGAGTGCCTCCCTCGCCGTCTCCGTCGCCGCCTCGGCGGCTTCCGTCGTCTCCGCCGGCGTCTCGGTTTCGGCGTCCATGGCGCCGACGCCCCCGCCGTCACCACCCTCCGGGGTCGGCGTCGGACTCTCGGTTGGCGTGTCCGTCGCGGCCGCGGGGGCGGCCCCGCTGTCGCCGCCGGCACCGCTCTGGGCACCGAAGCCGATGAGCGTCCCGATACCGCCGCCGAACACCTCCTGAACGGCGACGCTCGCCAGCGCGAGGATACCGAGACTGGAGAGCAACCGCGAGAGCGCGGCCCGGATGCCGGTCGACTGCTCCTCGTTGCCGGCGAAGATGACCAGCGGTTGGTCGGCAGGGGCGTACACGTTCATCTCGCGCCCCTTCTCGGAGTACATCGTGTCGATGACCTCGATGGCACCGGCCTCTTGGAGTTTGTTCAGGTGGTACTGCGCGTTCTGTAGCGACGTGTCCACGCGCTCGGCGAGTTCCGCGGGTGGGGCCGGGTCGTCGTGGAGTTCCGACAGCAACTCCCGACCCGTCTCGGCGGTCAGGGCGGAGAGCACGTCGTCGGCGGCCTCGGAGTCGACGCCGATGACGCGCGGGTCGGCCTCGTCGGCCGCTGACGTGTCCGGTTCGGAGGGCAACAGCGACATCGTTCGGCCCGTTCACGAGCGAGCGGTATCAATTTTGTCACCTGCGATAGGACGGCCTCGCGCCCCGTCCGACCCCGAAACGTCTTTGCCGTCTCACGGGCAACTCGGAGGTATGCCCGATGCCGTCATGGCGTCTATCGTCGTTCTGATGCTCCTGTTCGTCTTCGCCGTCTACCTGTTCCTCCGGCGGGTCGCAACCGGGTTCAAGGAGGGCGTCGAGCAGGCTCAAGACAGCAGAAAGTAGCCCGCATCCGGTCCCTGCCGCGTCCGAAAACTGTTACCCCGCCCCAGTCCACGTATCCGTATGGACCCACGGATTCGCGAACACGCGCAGGTACTCGCCGACGCAATCGACCTGAGCGAGGGTGATAATCTCGTCGTCAAGTCCGAACCGGTCGCCGACGACCTCGTCGTCGCCATCTTCGAAATCGCCGGCGACCGCGGTGCCAACCCGCTCGCGGTGCGAACCAACCGCGGCGGCCGCGCCATCCGCGGCTACCTCCGGGCCGCCGACGAGGCGGACGTCGAGTTCGAGACGCCGCCACACGAGCAGGCACTCGTGGAGGCGGCCGACTGTCACATCGCCATCCGAGCGGACGAGAACGTCACCGAACTTGACGACGTGGACAGCGAGGTCAACTCGGCCTACCAGCAGGCGCACAGCCCCATTCTCGACGAGCGACTGACCGACCGCTGGACGCTGACACAGCACCCGACGCCCGCCAGCGCCCAACTCGCCGAGATGAGTACGGAGGCCTACGAGAACTTCGTCTACGACGCCATCCTCAAAGACTGGGACGAACAGCGCGCGTTCCAGGAACACATGGTCGACATCCTCGACGAGGGCGAGGAAGTCCGCATCGTCTCGGGCGAGACGACGGACGTGACGATGTCCATCGCCGGGAACCCGGCCATCAACGACACGAACGTCCACAACATCCCCGGCGGCGAGGTGTTCACCGCGCCCGTCCCCGACTCCGTGGCGGGGGAAGTCCTGTTCGACAAGCCGGTCTACCGGAACGGCAAGGAGGTCATCGACGCCCGCCTCGTCTTCGAGGACGGCGAAGTGGTCGAACACGGCGCGTCGAAAAACGAGGCGGTACTCACGAGCATCCTCGACACCGACCCCGGCGCGCGCCGCCTCGGGGAGTTGGGCATCGGGATGAACCGCGACATCGACCAGTTCACCTACAACATGCTGTTCGACGAGAAGATGGGCGATACGGTCCACATGGCCGTCGGCCGGGCCTACGAGGACACGGTCGGCGAGGGCAACGAGCAGAACCAGAGTGCCCAGCACGTCGACATGATCGTCGACATGAGCGAAGACTCGCGCATCGAGGTCGACGGCGAAGTCGTGCAGGAAGACGGTGTGTTCGTGTTCGAAGAGTAGCGAGGCCGACCGCAGGGAGGCCTCGAACCGGAGCGGCGAGCGGAGCGAGCCGTGAAGCTATGGAGTGCGTGACACGACCGCAGGGAGGCCTCGAACCGGAGCGGCGAGCGGAGCGAGCCGTGACGCAACGAAGAAACGACTGACATCGGAGGCACGAAGTGGAGAGCCGAGCGACGCGAGCCATCAAGGAAGCTAGGACAGTTGCAGTCGCGGTCGCCGCGGCGGTGGTTGTGGTAGCGGTCGCGGATGCGGTCCCGCCGGCATCCGCGCGCCGCTGGCGCGCGGTTCACTGCTGGGGAGCGGAGCGAGGCGCGACCGAAGGGAGTGCCTCGGACGGCGAACGGCGGAGCCGTGAGCCAGCGAGCCAGCAGGTCGTTTTGTACTAAATTTTGGAGGAGGGGTCGCGGCAGAGCCGCGACCCGACGAAGTAAAATTTAGATGGGCAAGGTTCTTCCCCGTCGCTCTCGGATTGATGGGCATGACCGAGTTTACCGTGAGTGGTCGCTGGCAGGCACGCGACGGCTGGGAGAGCTTCGAGAAGACGCTCGACGCACCGAACGAGGACGTTGCGGTCGAGCACACCTACGCCGAGTTCGGCTCGAAACACGGCCTCAAGCGTACGCAGGTCGAAGTGGACGAGGTGGCGGCATGAGCCTCGGTGGCGGCGGTGGCGGTGGCGGCGGACAGCTCCAACAGCTCGCCGAGGAGATTCAGGCGCTCGAAGAGGAGAAAGAAGCCATCGAGGAAGAAGTCGAGGACCTGCAGGACGAGAAACTCGAAATCGACGAGGCCGTCGAGGCCATCGAGACGCTCGGCACCGGCGACACCGTGCAGGTGCCGCTGGGCGGCGACGCCTACGTCCGCGCGGAAGTGCAGGACATCGACGAGATAATCGTCAGCCTCGGCGGCGGGTACGCGGCCGAGCGCGAACAGGACGACGCCATCGGGACCCTCGAACGCAAGAAAGAGACCATCGACGAGCGCATCGAGGAGCTGCGCTCGGAGATTGCGGAAATCGAGTCCGAGAGCGAGGAACTCGAACAGAAGGCCCAGCAGATGCAACAGCAGCAGATGCAACAGCAGATGGGACAGCTCCAGCAGCAGGCCGACGACGAAGAGTAAGGGGTCATGTTCGACGGACTGAAAGACAAGCTGAACAACTTCAAAAGCGACGTCGAGGAGGAAGCCACTGAAGACGGCGAACCGGAGAGCGAAGCCGCCGACGGAGACGCCGCGGAACCCGAGACCGAGGCACCCGAACCGGAGGTGGCGGACGCGCCGGACGCCGGCGACGAGACGGAGACAGCCACGGCGGACGCCGACGCGGATGAAGACCGCGGGTTGATGGAGCGGGCGAAACTCGCCGCGACGGGTCAAACCGTCATCGAGGCCGAGGACCTCGACGACCCGCTCGAGGACTTGGAACTCGCCTTGCTCTCCTCGGACGTGGAGATGGGCGTTGCTCAAGAGATACTGACGGGCATCCGCGAGAACCTCGTCGGGGAGACCCGCGCGCAGGTTCAGACGGCGGGGCAACTCGTCGAAGAGGCACTCCACGACGCGCTGGTCGACGTCATCAGCGTCGGCCAGTTCGACTTCGAGGAGCGAATCACGGACGCCGACAAGCCCGTTACCATCGTCTTCACCGGCGTCAACGGCGTCGGGAAGACGACGACCATCGCCAAACTCTCACAGTACCTCGAAGAGCGAGGTTACTCGACGGTGTTGGCGAACGGCGACACGTACCGCGCCGGGGCCAACGAGCAACTCCAGCAACACGCCGACGCGCTGGACCGGAAACTCATCTCCCACGAGCAGGGGTCGGACCCGGCGGCGGTCATCTACGACGCCGTCGAGTACGCCGAGGCCCACGACGTGGACGTGGTGCTGGGCGACACGGCCGGGCGACTCCACACCAGCAACGACCTGATGGACCAACTGGCCAAAATCGACCGCGTCATCGACCCCGATATGACGCTGTTCGTGGACGAGGCCGTCGCGGGGCAGGACGCCGTCAACCGCGCCGAGGAGTTCGACGACGCGGCCGCAATCGACGGCGCGGTGCTGACGAAGGCCGACGCCGACCCGCAAGGCGGCGCGGCCATCTCCATCGCCCACGTCACGGGCAAGCCGATTCTCTTCCTGGGGACCGGGCAAGACTACGACGACATCGAGCGGTTCGACCCCGAGGTCATCGTCTCGCGCCTGTTGGGCGAGGAGTGACCGGCCGCGGGTCACAGAAAAAGGCTTTACCGCCTCCGTGGTCTATCTCGGGTAACTGACTATGGTACTCGACAATCTCGGGAGTTCGCTTCGGGGGACGCTGGACGACCTCAGGGGGAAGACCCGCATCGACGAGGAAGACGTCGAGAACGTCGTCAAGGAGATACAGCGGTCGCTGTTGCAGGCCGACGTAGACACGGAACTGGTGATGGAGTTGTCCGACTCCATCGAGACGCGGGCTCTAGAGGAGGAACCGCCCGAGAGCACGTCCGCCCGTGACTGGGTGTTGCGCGTCGTCTACGAGGAGCTAGTCGGTCTCATCGGCGAGTCGACGGAACTCCCGCTGGAACCACAGACTATCCTGCTCGCGGGGCTGTACGGGTCCGGGAAGACCACCACAGCCGCGAAGATGGCGTGGTGGTTCTCGAAGAAGGGCCTGCGCCCGGCGGTCATCCAGACCGACACCGACCGCCCCGGTGCCTACGACCAGGCCAAGCAGATGGCCGACAACGCCGAGGTGGACTTCTACGGCGACCCGGACGAGGACAACCCGGTGACCATCGCCGAGGAGGGACTGGCGGCGACGGCCGACGCCGACGTGCGCATCGTCGACACGGCCGGTCGTGACGGTCTCAACGAGGAACTCATCGACCAGATAGAGCGCATCGACGACGCCGTTGACCCCGACCGGAACCTGCTGGTCATCGACGCCGCGATGGGTCAGTCCGCGAAGGACCAGGCCCGTGAGTTCGAGGACTCCATCGGTATCGATGGCGTCGCCATCACGAAACTCGACGGGACGGCGAAAGGTGGCGGCGCGCTCGCGGCGGTCAACGAGACGGGGTCCTCCATCGCGTTCCTCGGGACGGGCGAGACGGTCAAGGACATCGAGCGGTTCGAGCCGTCGGGCTTCATCTCCCGACTGCTCGGGATGGGCGACCTCAAACAGCTCACCGAGCGCGTCGAGCGCGCGATGGAGGAGACCGAAGACGAGGAAGACTGGGACCCCGAGCAGATGATGGAGGGGCAGTTCACCCTGCGGGACATGCGCCACCAGATGTCCGCGATGGACAAGATGGGGCCGCTCGACCAAGTGATGGACATGATTCCGGGGATGGGCGGCGGCCTGATGGACCAACTGCCCGACAACGCGATGGACGTGACCAAAGACCGGATGCGGGACTTCGAGGTCATCATGGACTCGATGACCGACGAGGAGCTAGAGAACCCCCGCTCCATCGGGCAGAGTCGCATGAAACGCATCGCCAGAGGCTCGGGCAAACCCGAGGACCGCATCCGGGAACTGCTCGAACAGCACCGCATGATGTCGAAGACGCTCGATCAGTTCCAAGGGATGGGCGACGCCGACATGGAGCGGATGATGCAGAAGATGCAACAGGGTGGCGGCCCCGGCGGCCCCGGCGGAATGGGCGGCATGGGCGGCGGTGGCGGCCCGTTCGGCGACTGACGACGCGTCTCTCCTCCACTCGTGCCGAACGCGAGCGACCAGCCCCGGCCCTCAGCGTTCCGGGTGTGTCGGCGCGTCGAACCCGCCCCTGACGAGCGGTTTGGCGACGTGGCGGCGGGCACAGGGCGGCACTTCGTACCACCCACGTTCGAGTTCGCGTTCGACTGGCACCGCGACTTTACCGTCCGCGCTCGTCCCGCAGTCCCGACAGCGATAGCCTGCGTCTGCTCCCGCACTCTCCATCGACCGGCCACAGTCCGGGCAGTCGGGCGTCGCCGGTTCGGTCGTCCGCAACTCCCGCACGGCGAACTTCTCTAACTTGAGCGTTCCGTCGCTCACCTCGCCGCAGACGGTCACTCTGTCGCCGACCCGGAGCGCGCGCACCCGCTCGCGGAACCGCTTGGTCGGCTCGAAGGCCACGCACGGGAGCGACTCGGTGCGGTCGGCCTCGGGGAACCCCAGCGACACGAACACGTGGCCGCCCTCGCGTGTCTCCGGCGGCCCGACCACCTCGCCGGACAGTCGGTAGGCCCGGCCGTCGGTCACGTCCGCGGGGGGAGCGCGCCCGAGGTGGGCGTCGGTCCCTTGGTTCGTGACGAACAGGGCGCGTCGCTCGACGGTTTCGCTCTCGATGGCGCGGGCCGCCTCCTGCACCGTCTCGGCGTCGTCGCCGCGAATCCCGTGGAGGACCGGGCCGGGCGTGTTCGGGACGCAGACGGCGTCGCCCTCGCCCCGGTCCACGGTGTCCCAGATGGCTGGGTAGAACGCCTCGGCGACGGCGAACACCGCATCACGGTCCACGTCGCGGGTCGTGCCCCAGCGGTCGCGCTCGCGGTACGTGATGCACTCGTAGGTCCAATCGGTCGGCCAGTCCGGGGGTGCGCGTTCGCCCATGCCTGCCCACGCGCCGGCGGCGGCCGTCGCGCCGACGAGTCCCTGTCCGGTCCCCCAGCCGCGGTGGCGATAACCACCGTCGTCGAGGGACTGCCGGACAGCCTCGCGGTCGAGGTACTCGCGGACGGCGCGCCGGGACACCGACCGGACCCACTCGGGGTCGTCGCCGAGCGCGTCGTCGGTGACGACGACGCCGGGGTTGGTGCGCTCGTCCGCGCGCTCGGCCAGCCTCTCTACGAGGTCGGTGGCGAGCGCGAAGGTGCGGTCCGCCGGGAGGTCACAGTGGACTGCCAGCGCGGCGTTCCCCCGTGTCTTGTGTTCGACGGCGGGGTTCAGGCGAACGAGGAGGCGGCGCGACACCGACCCGCCCGCCTCGCGGACGCGCGCTGCCAGCAGGGCGGCGGCGTAGGTGGTACACATCCCTCGCGTGCGGGAGTCGGTGTCGTCCAGTCCGACGATGGTCACGGCTGGCGGTTGGCGACCCCCCCAGTAACGCGTTTCGGGCCGGTCGTCGTATATGAATCTACCGCCGGCCGATACCGGAAACCGCCCGACGTGGCCCCTCCCGGCCGTCAGAAACGTTTTATACGAGGAACGGCTATATCCTCCCTGATGTCACGATCCGCACTGGTCGGCAACGTCACCGCGATGATGCGGGACGCGGGGTTTCTCGTGAGCGACCGGTGTGCGATTCGCCCCAAGAGTTTCGACGTCGCCGCGCGGCGCGGCGAGGACACCGTCCTGTTGAAGATACTCGGGAATATCGACGCCTTCAACGCCGCGACGGGTGCCGAGATGCGCCGCCTCGGCGAGTATCTGGAGGCGACGCCGCTGGTCGTGGGACTCAGAACCCGCGACGAGGAACTCAAACCCGGCGTCGTCTACTTCCGCCACGGCGTGCCGGTCCTCTCGCCCGACACCGCGATGGACCTGTTCGTCGAGGAGGTGCCGCCGCTCATCTACGCCGCGCCCGGCGGCCTGTACGTCAACATCGACAGCGAGATACTGGCCGACGTGCGCCAGGACCGCGACTGGTCGCTCGGCCGCCTCGCGCAGGAACTCGGCGTCTCCCGACGTACCGTCTCGAAGTACGAGGACGGGATGGACGCCTCCGTCGAAGTCGCCGCGCAACTCGAGGACCTCTTCGAGGCACCGCTGACCGCGCCGGTCGACGTACTGGACGACGACGACGCCGTCCACGACGACGAACCGACGCCGGAGGACCCCGACCCCGAACCCGAGGACGAACCGGTCGTCGCCGTCCTCACGCGCGTCGGTTTCGATGTCCACCCGACCGAACGCGCCCCCTTCCGCACCATCAGCGAGGACGAACGCCGCGAGTCGCGGATGCTCACCGGCCACTCCGAGTTCACCGAGACGGCCGAAAAGCGCGCCCGCATCATGTCCTCGGTGGGGCACGTCACCGAGACCACGTCCATCTACGTCGTCGACCGCGCGCCGCGCGAATCGGTCGACGGCACCGCTATCATCGAACGCGAGGAGATAGAGCGCGTCTCCGATGTCGAGGACCTCAAGGACCTCATCAAAGAGCGGGCCGACGAACCGAACCCTGCCTAGCCGTCGTTGCGCGCCTCGTGTCGAGGCCGTCCGTCGTCGACTAGTTCCGGGATGTGGTGTGTGAGGTCTTTCGTCGTCACGACACCGACGAGGTCACCGTTCTCGACGACCGGGAGCCGTCGGACCGAGTGCGCCTTCATCCGCTCGGCTGCGGTCACGACCGACTCGTCGCTCGCTATCGTCACGACTGGCGTCGACATGATGTCGCTCAGTGCCACCGCCGAGAGGTCGGCCCCTTCGCTGACGACCTCGAAGATGTCCGACTTCGTCACGATACCCTTCAAGTCTCCCGTCTCCTCATCGACGGCCACGATCGACCCGATATCGTGACGAGTGAACTCCGTGACTGCCGCCGTGACCGGGACGCTACTCGGCCCCGACCGGACAGCCTTCTCCATCACGTCGGATACGTGGGTCTCTGTCATACCGGCACACGGTCCCCGCGGGGGTTAAATTTGCCGGGTCTTTCGTTGTATCTAACAACAGTGGCTGTGTGGGGCCGCCGCCGGCAGAATCAGTTTCCGTACGTCTCTTCGAGGTAGGCGACGATGTCGTCGCTCTCGGGCATTCCCTCGACGTCGTGGTCCGGGTCGACGAGGACGGGCACGCCGGTTTGCCCGCTGACGGCCTCGACCTCGGTGCGTTCGCTGTGGCTCCGGGGCACCATGTGTGACTCGTAGTCGAGTCCGAGTTCGTCGAGTTTCTTCGTCACTTTCGCGCAGTACGGACAGCCCTCTAGCTCGTAGAGTTCGAGATTCGGCATCGGCGTGCTGTAGACTCTCCGACGGTATGAGCGTTCTGACTGTGTGCGCGTGTCACACAGCCTCCGTTACCCAAAGGACGGTCAGTCTTCGGCGTCCGCCAGCAGGTCCGCGGCGGTCAACAGCGATTCCAACTCGATGTCGTGGTCGGCCAGTCGCTCGCTCGCCCCCTCCTGCCTGTCCACGACGACCAGCACGCGGTTCACCGTCGCGCCCGCCGCCCGCAGGGCTTCGACGGCGTCGACGGCACTCTGGCCGGTCGTGGCGATGTCCTCCAGCACGACGACTTCCTCGCCCTCGACCAACTCGCCCTCGATGCGGTTCCCGGTGCCGTACTCCTTCGCCTGTTTGCGGGCGATGACGTAGGGCTGGCCGGTTTCGACGCTCGTGACGGCTACCAGCGGGACGGCCCCCAACGCGACACCGGCGAGCGTCGCGTCACCGACGCGCTCGGCGAACGCGTCGGCGATGAGGTCCAGACAGTGGGGGTCCGTCTCGAAGACGTACTTGTCGACGTAGTAGTCCGACGTGCCCCCGTGTGAGAGCTCGAACTCGCCGAACTTCACGGCGTCTGCGGCCCGGAGCGCGTCGATGAGTTCCTGGTTGGTCATGTCTCGACTCCGGGTCCGGCGTGACTAATACCCGCCGGAACGCGCTCACGACCGCCGGATGACGTACAACGTCGCGATGCCGCCCGCGGCGATGGCGAACCAGTAACTCGCGACGCGGTAGACCAGCGCGACGGCGTAGGCTTCGGCGGCGGTGAACGCCGTCAGCGCGACGAGCAAGGCGACCAGTGCCGCCTCGACACCCCCCAGTCCACCGGGCGAGGGGACGATGCCGGCGACGGTACTCGCCGGGACGATGAACAGGACGAGCAACAGCCCGATGGGCAGGTCGATGGTCTGCCCGGCGAAGTACAGCGGGAGCGCGAAGAAGACCCAGCCGAGATACGAGAACGCGAGAGCCCGCACCAGTGCCCGCGGTTCGCTGGCGATGCGGTCGAAGGCACTACCGAGGTCGGCGAGTCGCTCCCGGACCCCGGCGAGGGTGGCTCGCGGGAGACGGCGGACCACGGGCGCGACGACGCGGAGGAAGCCCGACGAGAGTCGCTCGCGGAACCGCCAGCCGGCCACCGTGACGGCGGGAACGCCGACGGCCAGCGCGAGTAGTCCCATCGCCAGCGGGCGGGCCGCCGCCGGGAGCGAGGCGTCCCAGAGCAGCCACCCCATGCCGACGGCCGCGAAGCTGAAGAACGGAAAGAGGTTCAGCAGGTCGGCCGTGACGACGCTGGCGAGGCTCTCCTCGTAACTGGCCTCGGTGTCCCGCGAGAGGACGTACGCGATGAACGGCTCGCCCCCCGCCTGTCCCAGCGGCGTGACGTAGTTGGCGAACGTCGCCGCGAAGTACGTCCCGACGAGTCGGCGGAACGACTCCTCGATACCAGCCACGCCGAGGACGACGTGCCACGCCTTCCCCCACGCCACGAGACAGAGGGCCGTCGAGAGACAGCCCAGTACCAGCCAGCGGTACTCGGCGTCGGAGAACACGGCCGCGAGGTTCTCCGTCCCGATACCGACGGCAAAGAGGACGAGGACGACGCCGGCGACGACGAAGCCGAGGAGGATTTGGGCGAGCGTCCGGCGGTCCACGAACGCCACCAGCGACCGGTCTGTGTCGGTCACGTCAGTCGATGTACCCCAAGTCGCGGAGCCTGTCTTTCGCCTCGCCACCCATGTCCGAGAGCACGTCCTCGTCGTCGACGGCGCGCCACTCGCCGCCGACGCCCTCCTCGAATGCCGACAGTGCCCGCTCGGTCGCTTCGACCGCCTCGTCCCCGTCGCCGGCTCGGTTCGCAGTCTCGCCGGCGTCCTCGTCGAGGCGATATCCCTCGTCCGGGATGCGTTCGTTGCGGATGTACTTGGCGTCGGGGCGGCGGGCCGCACGCATCCGCGAGTAGAACCGCGAGTTCGTGTCGAGTTCGATGCCCGCGTCGCTGGCTTTCCCCTCTAGCTGTCGGAGTTCGACGACCGGCTGGTGGTACTCGACGAACCCGTACTGTCCGCGGTCGATGGCGTCGTCGCCGAGCGTCGCGTCGCTGGCCGAGAAATCGCGGTGGGTGTCGGCGAGCAACGACCGCGCCGGGTCGAGGTCGACGCCGCCGTCGCTCGCGTCGACGCCCGCGTGGTCCAAGACGGTGTGATAGAGGTCGAGCAGTTCGACCGTCGTCCCCTCGTCGCGCGCGCCGCCCTCCACGTCGGGGTGTTTGACCATGAGCGGGACGTTCACCAGCGGGTCGTAGATGCAGAACTCGTGGCCGTACAGGTCGTGTTCGCCGTGGAGTTCGCCGTGGTCGGCACAGACGACGACCAGCGTGTCGTCCCACAACTCGCGGGACTTGAGCCAGCCGAACAGCCGACTCAGTTGGTCGTCCATGTGCCGTATCTCGGCATCGTACAGCCCCCGAATGTCGTCCCACTCCTCGTCGTCTATCGATCGCGCGCCGCAGTTGAAATCCTTGGAGTTCTGACAGACTGCCGTGGAGTCGACGCCCGGCGCGAACTCCTCGCGGTACTCCTCGGGCGGGTGGTAGGGCAGGTGGGCGTCCATCAGGTTGATGAACGCGAAGAAAGGGTCGTCGTCGCTGGCGGCGTCGGCGACGAACTCCCGGGTCCGGTCGATGACGGCGGGCGTCTTCGTGTCGCCACCCTCGCCCGACGCCAGATACTCGTGGGCCTTGTTGCCCATCTTCACGAGCCAATCCGCGACGCTGCGGAGACGGTCGTTGTCGTTCATCGTCTTCCACGCCGTCGCCAGCGGCCCCGAGAGCAGGTCGCCGGGCATTATCTGGAAGAAGTTGTCCTGCTCGTCGAACCCGTCGGTGAGGTGGGTGTAGGGGGTAATCCACGCGTTCGAGGAGTAACAGGCCGTCCGGTAGCCCGACGCCGACAGCGACTCGGCGAGGGTGGTCGCCCCCTCCAGATAGGGGTTCTCCTGTGTCGCGCCGTGTTCGCTCGGGTAGAGGCCGGTGAACAGCGAGGCGTGGACCGGGAGGGTCCACGGTGCCGGCGCGACAGCCTGCTCGTACGTCGTCGCCTCCGCGGCGAAGTCGGCGAGCGCGGGCGTCGTCTCCCGGTCGTACCCGTAGACCGAGAGGTGGTCCTTGCGAACCGTGTCCAACACGACGAACAGGACGTTCGACGCCTCGGTGGTACTCATTACGCTACCCCCCGAAGTCCACCGGGTTAAAGACCCTGCTTTCGGGGGAGTGTCCACTCCATCTGCGAGAAAAACCGAGAGAGGGTGACCTCAGAACGGGGCTTCGGGGCCTTCGTCGTCGTCCGCGTCGCCACTGCTGCTTTCGTGGCCGGGGAAGGAGGGACTCATGCTGCCGCCGGACATCCCTTCGCTGCCGCCCGTGTCGCCGCCCGTGTTGGCGTGGACCTTTTCGATTTCGGGTATCTCGTCGACCATCCGCGTCTTGATGGCTTGGATGGTCATCGGGGAGATGCCGCAACCGGAACACGCGCCACCCAGTTGGATGGACACTTCGCCCGTCTCGCGGTCGAGGTCCTGAATCGCCGCACTGCCGCCGTGCATTTCAATCTGCGGGAAGTTCCGACGCAGGAAGTTGCCTACCTGCTCGCGGAGTTCGTCGCCGCCGTCCTCGGTTTCGGTGCTCATGGTACTATCGGATACGTGGTCGTCCTGCTTAGACCTTTGGACTCACAAGTTCGGGTCGCGTAACTGTCAGTCGTTACGTCGCCGGTCACGCCTCGAACCCGAACACCGACTGCAACTCCGCCTCCAACTCGTCCTCGTAGCGGTCCATGAGTTCCTCGAACTTCTCCTCGGCGACGACGACGCCCTGTAACCGGTCGTAGGGGTTCTCGGGCAACTCGACGCGGAACTGCCCGTCGCCCTCGTAGAACGGTTCGGACTCGTTGAGGACGAACTGGTCGATGGCGTGGACGAGTTCGGAGTCGTAGCGGTCGTTCATCGTCTCGAAGGCACTCTTGTAGGCCCGCTGGAGTTCCGGGAAGTAGTTGGCGTACTTGTCCTCGAACTGCTCGGGGTCGAAGTCGCTCATTACGCATTAGTTGGCCACTGCGGACAAAAGTCGGACGGTCCCCTGCCGACGCTGCGGCGGTTTCGTATCGCGTGACGCGGTTTATCATCACACGAGCAGTCAGCCACCCGGAACACGGAAAGACACCGTGAGAACGGCTGTCGCCTACGATTCTGGGTCTTCCACTCCCGTACCGCCTCGACCTTCGCCACCGGCGAAGCGGTCGGCCCCCTCCCTCGCCGTCTCCATCGCCCGGGACCCGTGCCACGCCTCGATTTTCAGCCCGCGCTCCAGTGGCTCCCCGAGGCCGTCGTACACCGCCGCGCGGTCCGTGCGAACGGTCTCCTGTGGGAACTGAGCTATCACCTCGGCCAGTTCGACGGCCGTGTCGAGGGCCTCGCCCTCGGGTGCGAGGCGGTTCACTAGACCCCACTCCTTGGCCGTCTCGGCGTCGAGTGCCCGCCCCGTCAGAATCAAGTCGAGTGCTCGACTGAGGCCGACGACCCGCGGAAGCCGCTGGGTGCCGCCGTCGACCAACGGGACGCCGAAGCGACGCTCGAAACAGCCGAACTCCGCCGTCCGGGCGGCGACCCGGAGGTCACACCACAGTGCCATCTCGATGCCGCCGGCGACGCAGTGTCCCTCGACAGCCGCCACTGTCGGCTTCGAGACCGACAGCCGTGAGAAGCCGAGGTACCCCTCCGGGTCGTCCTCCAAGTCCATCGCCTTCAGGTCCGCGCCCGCCGAGAACGTCCCGCCCGCGCCCGTGAGGACGCCGACGAGTGCGTCCTCGTCCTCGTCGAACCGCTCCCACGCATCGCGCAGTGCGAGTGCCGTCTCCCGGTCGACTGCGTTGCGCCGCTCCGGGCGGTCCACCGTGACGATAGCGACCGGTCCACGCCGTTCGTACTCGACCATACCACCCGTTCTGACCCGACTCGGAAAGTATCTCGGGAGAAACGACTCCTGACCCACGGAACCGCACGACAGCACGTCGTCCTGTGGGAAGTCGAGTCGCAAAACGTACACCGGATACCGCTATACAGAACTACCTGCCGCTCTCCTATCGCCCTTCGAACTCGGGTTCGTTGTCGCCCATGAACGCGGAGATGCCCTCCATCACGTCCGAGGTCTGGAACATCCGCTCCTGCTCGCGGGCTTCGAGGTCGAGTTGCTCTTCGAGCGAGTTGCTGTTCGAGCGCAGGACGAGACGGCGAACGGACGCCAGCGCGCGGGTCGGGCCGTTGGCGAGGCCGGTGGCGCGCTCGCGGACGCGCGAATCGAGGTCCCCCGTCACTTCGGTGAACAGGCCCAACTCTTCGGCTTCCTCGGCGCCGAGGACCTCCGCCGAGAGCAGGAGGTCCATCGCTTTCTGGGCCCCGACGAGGCGGGGGAGGATGTACGTCGCCCCGGAGTCGGCGGTCAACCCGAGCCGTGTGAACAGGAACCCGATGGTGGCGTCTTCGCTCGCGTACACGAGGTCGCAGGCGGTGGCGATGGACGCCCCTGCCCCGACCGCAGGCCCGCGGACCTTGGCGACGACCGGCACCTCGGCGGTCATGATGGCCTGTACCGCCGAGTGAAAGCCGTTGTCGATTGCCTCGGCGGTCGGCACGTCCGCGGCCGACCCGAGGTCCGCACCCGCACAGAAGGCGTCACCGGCACCGGTCAGGACGAGTGCGCGCACGTCGTCCGCGGCAGCGAGGTCCTCGACCGCCTCCGCGAGGTCCTGCATCGCCTCGTGGGCGACCGCGTTCCGGCGTTCGGGGTTCGAGATGGTTATCGTAGCGAACGGTTCCTCGTCGTCGCGCTCGGTCAGTATTTCTGCCATGTGCTACCGACTCTGTAACACGGCATAAGTGCTTTCGAACCGCTCGTGGTTCCCGTCCGGTTGTTTCGCCGTGGTTCCCGGTCCGCGACACCGCCGTCACTCGACGACGTAGGACTGGAGGTCCCCGCGGGTCCGCACGTCGACGAAGTGGTGACGCGTCCCGTCGCCGACGTCGCCGACGAACGAGTGCGCGCCGCCAGTCTCCTCGGCCCCGTACACCTCCCCGGCAGCCCGGACGTCCCGCGCGTCGAGACGCTCCCGGACCGACGCCGGGAGGTCGCCCTCGGCGTCGACCACGAGAATCCGGTCGGTGAAGCTCTTCGCGAGGAACGCGTCCTCGACCCCGTCACACTCACAGAGGCGGTCGGCGAACGCACGGAGGTCGGATTCCCGGTCGGTCATAGTTCGAACTCGGGCGACGCTTCGACAAGCCCCTGGCCACGAATATGTTCGACCCGCTGGCTCGACGGGTCGCGAGTCGTCGCCCGTTTGCCGAGCATCGCCCGGCGGCAACTCACTCGCCGATGACCGAGACCGAATCGCCGACGCGGAGCGTCTCGCCCCGATGAGCGGGCGGGACCGAGGTGAGTATCGTCACCGTGTAGTGGTGGTCGAAGGCCGCCTCGTCGGCCCACTCCGGGAACGTCTCCCGGCGTCGCTCGACGAACCGCTCGCGGAACTCCGGCGTCGCCGCCCCGGTATCGGGGTCACGCTGGGGGACGACACACCGCCCGCACGGCGTGACGCCCTCGAACCGCACGCCGCCGATTTCGAAGGCCGGCGCGTCGTCGCCGACGAACCGGTCCTCCCAGAACGCGGGAACGCCCGACACCTCGACGTTCGACCGGAGCCGTCGCCGCACGCCCGCGACGGTCAGGTCGTCGAACCACGACGCGACGGTCCGAACCGTCGCCGTGCTGACGACTGACGGTCCCATCCCCCGCCGGTCGACGTAGCCGAGCGACGTGTCGCGGGCCAGCGTCAACTCCGCGTCGAAGAACTCGCCGAACCACTCCGCGGCCGCGTCCCGGTCCGCCTCCAAGTCGAAGCTCACGGTTTCGGACTCCGTTTCGGCCGTCACCGTCCGGGTGCTGGGGTCGTACTCCGTCCTCAGGTCGTGGACGCGAGGGGTTCGCTTTCCGTTTATTACTTCCTCCGCCGCGTCGAAGAGCGCGAACTCCCGGTCGTGGGCCAGCGTTCCGCCGTCCAGTATCGCCGCTTCGTCGACGGCTACCCCGTCGAGTCCCTTCACCGGGTACACTCTGAGCGTTTCGAGACGTGCCATCGGTTCTCTCAAGCGGCCCGAACTACGTGGCGATACCGTCATAGTCCTTCCGTGCGGCACGGCGACCTCACTTCTTCGGCAGTGTCGCGATGAACTCCTCTGGGCCGACCCTGTCGACGGTGTAGCCCTCGGCGTCGAAAGCGGGCACCTCCGCGCTCAGCTGGTGGTAGAGCGGGGTCGGTTCGTGGTCGTTTATCAGCGTCAGTGCCTCGCCGCTCTCCAACCGCTCGAAGGCGTCGAATATCTTCGGATGCCGTTGCGGCGGCGGGACCTCGCGCAGGTCGAGTCGTTCGTCGTCCATGCCACCGTCACGTCCGCCCCGACGGGTGGTAGCGGTTGTTCCGAAGATGTCCCGCCCGGGGCCGAGGACCCCGCGCGTAACCGACCGGTCGCTATCGGCTGGCCGTCCCGCGACGGGCCGCGGTCGCTGACGCCCGGCGTGCACTGCCGAAATCGACCGGTCTCACCAGCACCCGGCATATTACGTATCGCGATTATTGGTTTATCGTACCGACACAGCGGCGTCATTCCCCTTATCAGAACCAAGCAGTAACGTGCCCGAAAGCGTCGAAAACGCCGCTATCCGAGTTGTTCGCCGACGATGGCGTCGGCCTCTGCGATGAACTCCTGTTCGCGGCCCGCCGGAATCGTCGCTCCGGCCGCCACGTCGTGGCCGCCGCCGCCACCGCCGACTGCCGCCGACGCCTCGCCCATCACGACGGAGAGGTCTAACCCCTGCCCGACGAGGCGGCCGGTACCGCGCGCGGACACCTTCGTCTCCTCGTCGTTCTTCCGGGCGAAGGCCACGATGGGGACGTTCGAGTCGACGCCCTCGGTTCCGACGGCCATCCCTGCCACGATGCCGACGATGGTTTCCCGAATCTCGTCGCCAGCGTCGAACCACTGGAGGTGGTCCTCGCGGGTGACGCCCTCGGCTTTGACCCGTTCGAGGCCCTCCGAGAGGTTCCGTCGGTGGTTCTGGAGGAGGCGGCGCGCGCGTTCGAGCGCGTCGGTTCGGTCGCCGAGACAGACCGCGAGGCCCACGTCCGCACGTTCGTAGCGGGCGGTGGCGTTCAGCAGGGTCGAGAACTCGCTCGCGTCACGCAGTTCCGTCCCGCTCTCCTCGTCCAACAGCGTGTACGTCGTCCCGACGAGGCCGTCCACCTTCTCGGCGGGGACGCCCCGTTCGAGCGCGCGCTGTACGAGAGCACTGGCGACGGTCTGGCGTTCCGCGTCGGTCAGGTCGACCCAGCGTCGCCAGTCGCCCTCCGCCCGCAGGTCGAGTCCCAATCCGTCCAGAAACTGAATCGCACCGGACTCGTCGTTCGAGACGCCCGGTATCTGGACCTCGCTCGCGTATTCGAGCAACTTCGGCAACGGCCGGGTCTGTTTCCCGTAGAACGCGAGGTCCGTCCCCTCTTCGAGGACGCCGGCCTCGACGCCCTCCGCGACGATGCGGGCGTTCGTCCCGACGAGTTCGCCGCCGGTCGCCTGCATGTCGCCGACGGCACCCACCACCGCGAGTGCCGCGAGGTCACGGTTGGCCGTATCGGGGGTAGTGTCCTGTTCCTCGGCGAGAGCGCGCGCGAGGACGTAACTCGCCCCTGCCCCCGATAGCTCCGATGCACCGTCGATGCCGACCAACAGCGGGTTGAGGTGATACTCCGTCTCGGCCTCGGCGGGTTGGTGGTGGTCTGCGATGACCGGCGTGAAATCGCCGGCCGCCTCGTGGCTGGCGATCGCGTCCAGTTGCCCGCTCCCGAAGTCCGTGAACAGCACCGTGTCGTACTCGCGGGCGGCGATGGACGCGATTTCGGCGTCGTCCAACTGCTTTTTGAACACCGTCTCGAACGGGATGTCGGCGCGTTCGAGCGCGGTCGCCGCGATGGCGGCACTGGTCAGTCCGTCGGCGTCGATGTGGGAGGCGAGCAGTACGGACTCCGCCGCCCGGAGCCGTGCCGCACACGCTCGCGCCGTCTCGTCTAAGTCGGGGACTGGCCCAGCCATCTCACTCGTACGTGGCGCGGTTCGAGATTTAAACCTCCGGTCGCGCTACTCCGCGGCGGCGAGCGTCGCGCGGGCAAGCGACTCGAAGTCGGCCCGCTCGGGAACCACGTCCACGTCGATACCGTGAGCGGCCGCCGTCTCCCGCGTCGGGTCACCGATGGTGCCGACGGCGGCGTCGTTCAGACCCGCGAGCGCGTCCTCGCGGACGCCGCGCTCTGTCGCGGCCGCGAGGAAGTTCTCGACGGTCATCGAGGAGGTAAAGAGTGCGGCGTCCAGTTCGCCCGCCGCGGCCCGGTCCGCCGACTCGCCGGCTCCATCCGGCCGGGTGAGCCGGTAGAGGACCGTCTCGTGAACGTACGCCCCGGCGTCGTTCAGCCCGTCGGTCAACACGTCGCTCCCGTGGTCGCTCCGGGCGACTTCGACCCGCGCACCGTCGACTCTGCCTTCGAGGGTCGAAACGATGCCGCCGGAGGAGAACTCCTCGGGCACCACGTCGACGGCGTAGCCCGCCGCCCGGAGCGCGTCGGCGGTCGGGTCACCGATCGCACAGACGGTCGTCGTCTGCGCGTCCCAGCCTTCGGCCTCTGCGAGTTCCGCACCTGTCTTGCTAGTCAGTACGGCGAAGTCGGCGTCCTCGCGGGGGCACACCCCGGTGGGGTCGACTTCGAGCATCGGGTCGGGGACGGGCGTCGCGCCCAGCGATTCGAGCAACGCGACTGCGTCGTCGAGTCGCTCGTCGGCGGGCCGGAAGACGGCGACGGTGGTCACTGTTCGTCCTCCCCGTTCTCGGAGCCGTAATCGTTGCCGAGGAAGGTAAGAACGCGCTGGCGTTCCCGTGCAACGTCGCCGATGACGGTGACCGCCGGCGGTTCGATGCCCGCCTCGTCACGGGCGTCGACGATGGTGTCGAGGGTGCCGGTGGCGACCCGCTGGTCGGGCCACGTTCCGCGCTCGACCAGTGCGACTGGCGTCTCGGGGTCCATCCCGGCCGACCGCAACTCCGCGGTGTAGTCGGGCAGTTTCCCGACACCCATCAGGACGACGATGGTGCCCCCCGTCGCGGCCAGTGCCTCCCAGTCGACCGCCGACTCGGGTTTCGTGGGGTCCTCGTGGCCGGTGACGAACGACACCGAGGAGGCGTGGTCCCGGTGTGTCACGGGGATGCCGGCGACGCCCGGGCCCGCGATGGCCGAGGTGACGCCCGGAACCACCTCGAAGGGGACACCGTGCTTGGCCAGATACACCATCTCCTCGCCGCCACGCCCGAACACGAACGGGTCGCCGCCCTTCAGCCGTGCGACTGTCTTGCCTTCGTAGGCGAGTTCCTCCATCCGCTCGTTCGTGTACTGCTGGGATGTTCGCTCGCCGCGGGCGCGCTTGCCCACGTCCTCGCGTCGCTCCTCGGGGACCATCTCGATGATGTCCGGGCCGGGGAGTTTGTCGTGGAGCACTACGTCCGCCTCCTCCAGCAAGCGGCGGGCCTTCACCGTCATGAGGTCCGGGTCGCCGGGGCCGCTCCCGACGAGGTAGACGCGGCCGGGTGCGATGTCAGCGTCGTCGGTCATGATAGCGGGCGTGGGGTCCGGGGGGTCAAGAGTCCTCCCGTTTGGCCTCGTCCGGTTCCGCACGTTTCGCCGCCGCGATGAGGTCCGCCGCGCCCTCGTCGGCCAGCTCGGCCGCCATGTCGCGGGCCGCACGCCGGTGGTGTTCGACCGGCAAGTCACGCGTGGCCCGCACTTCCTCCTCACCGTCACGGCTCAGCACTCGGACGGCCGTGTGGACGACGCTCCCCTGCACGACGGCGTTGACGCCGATGGGAGCCACACAGCCGCCGCCGAGTTCGTCGAGGACCGTTCGTTCGACGGTGGTCGCGGTCCGGGTCGGCGCGTGGTCGAGCGTGCCGCGTATCGACTCCGCGAGGTCGCCGTCGAGTGCCGTCACCGCCAGCGCGCCCTGCCCCGGTGCGGGGACGAACTGGTCGGCTGGGAGTCGCTCGGTCTCGACGTGGTGGAGCAGGCCCGCCCGTTCGAGTCCCGCCTCGGCGAGGACGATGCCGTCGTACGCCGTCTCAACCTCCCGTTCGAGTGCAGTCCGCTCGATTTCACGGAGGCCGTCGAACCACTCCTCGAGCGACCGCTCGAACGTCGCCGCGTCCGCCTCGCCCTCCGCGGCGTCGAGGCGGCGTTCGTGTTCCTGCTGGAGTGTGGGCGCGAGCAGTTTCTCGATGCGCGTGTCGACGTTGCCCCGGAGCGGTTGCACGTCGAGGTCCGGCCGCTCGGCCAACAGCTGTGCCTGCCGCCGGAGGCTGGACGTGCCGACCGTCGCGCCCTCGGGCAGGTCCGCCAGGGCCGTCCCGTCGGGCGTGACCAACACGTCCACGGCCGTGGCGCGTTCCGGAACGCCCGCGACGACCAACGCCGCCGGCATCTCGGTTGGCATGTCTTTCATGGAGTGTACCGCCGCGTCGAGGTCACCGTCGATGACCTCCTCGTCGAGTGCCCGGACGAACGCCCCGGTCTTCCCGAGCCGGTGGATGAGTTCGTCCTGCAACTGGTCGCCCGTCGTCTCGACCTCCACGAGTTCGACCGCGTGACGCCGCCCGTCGAGTGCCTCCTTGACGGTCGCCGCCTGCCGGAGTGCGAGGTCGGACCCCCGGGTCGCCAGCCTGAGCGTCCCGCCGCGAGTAGTCATACCTCCCCCTCGTCGGTCAGGGGTGAAAAGCACACCAGTTCGCCACTGCGAGGCCGCACCTTCGTCACCCACCGGTGCCGTGCCGTGCGCTCTTCCTCACCACGGCTCGCTCTTCAGCGAGAGTTTGTACGCGAGCAGGTTCGTACTGACGTGGAGGACGGGCGTCACGACCAGCACGGTCACGAGAACCGGGGGCGTGAACGTCGCGAGGACCCACCCCGGGGCGGCCACGGCAGTCAGGGCGAGGGACCCGACCACGAGGTCCAACTGGTCGAGGCCGGGGAAGGCCGCGCCGCGTTCGCGTCCCGTTCGCCGCTTGAGAAACGACGCCGCGATGTCACCGAGCAACGCCCCCGTCGGGAGTGCGACGACGGCGGCCGCCGGAAACGCCGGAAGCCCGGCCAACGGCCCGCCGACGGCCGTCCGAATCGCGTTCAGCGCGAGCGCGAGGACGACACCCGCGGCGATGCCCCCGACGGTCCCCCGCCACGTCTTGCCGTCCCCCAACAGCCGACGCCCGTGCCACGTCCGGCCGCCGTCGATGGGCGGACCGCCGCCGACGAGGACGGCGGCGTTGTTGGGGACGTAGGCGGGCAGCATGACCCAGAACGCCACCGCGAGTACCCCGACGATGTCCATGCCGGGGAGTCACGTTCCGCTCCCTTAATCGCCCCGCCTTGCGGGCAACAGACTCAGGATGACAGGGGACTTACATCCAGTATGCTCCCGCCGATAGCGAGTCGGTTCGTCGCCGGTGAGTCCGACGCCGCCGCACTGGAACGCGCCCGACGGCTGAACGACCGGGGCGTCGGTGCGATTCTCAACCTGCTGGGCGAACACTACGACCGCCCCGAGCGGGCCGGCGCGGACGCCGACACCTACGAGCGACTGGTCGGCGACATCGGGCGGACGGACCTCGACGCCTGCGTCTCGGTCAAACCGTCGCAACTTGGCCTCGACGCCGGCGCGGACACCTTTCGCCGCACGCTCTCGCGTGTCGTGGACCGCGCCGACGAGGCAGGCGTGTTCGTCTGGATAGACATGGAGGACCACACGACGACGGACGCGACGCTCGACGCCTTCGAGGCGGAGACGCGGCGACACGGCGGCACCGTCGGCGTCTGCCTGCAGGCGAACCTCCGGCGGACCCGCGCGGACCTCGAACGACTCGCGGGCTTGCCGGGGAAGGTGCGACTGGTCAAGGGGGCCTACGACGAACCCGCCGAGATAGCCTACACCGACCACCAACGGGTCAACGAGGCCTACCGCGACCACCTCGGGTACCTGTTCCGGGCGTTCGACGGCGGCGTCGCCGTGGGGAGTCACGACCCGGCGATGATAGAACACGCACGCGGCCTCCACGACGAGTACGGGACGGACTTCGAGATACAGATGTTGATGGGAGTCCGCGAGGACGCCCAGTTCGAACTCGCGCGCGAGTTCGACGTGTATCAGTACGCCCCGTACGGTTCGCGGTGGCTGTCGTACTTCTACCGTCGGGTAGCGGAACGCAAGGAGAACCTCGCGTTCGCGGTTCGGGCAATCGTCAATTAAACGTAGGTGGGACAAAAATCCCGAGACACTACATGGCCGCGCTGAAACGGGATATCGCGAGCGGACTCATCGTTCTCCTGCCACTCATCGTAACTGCCTACATCGTCGCCGTCATCTACAACCAACTCGCGGCGGTGCCAGTCCCCATCGAGTACCGCCCGTTGCGCGTGCTGCTCACGTTGGTCGTGTTCTTCCTTCTCGTCCTCTCGATCGGCTACCTCGGGCGGACCGCCTTCGGCGACGTCATCGAGGAAGTGCTCGACAACTTGGTGAACCGACTCCCCGGTCTCCGTGTCGTCTACAACGCTTCGAAGATGGCCGTCGAAACCGCCGTTTCCGGGACTGAAGAACTCCAGACGCCGGTCAAAATCGAAACGTGGAACGGGATGCGGATGACCGCGTTCAAGACCGGCAAAACGACCGAGGACGGCCGCGACGTGATTTTCCTCCCGACCGCCCCGAACATCACCACCGGGTTCGTCATCGAAGTCGAGTCCGACGACTACACCGAAACCGACGAGAGCGTTGAGGACGCGCTCACGCGCATCCTCAGTGCCGGGTTCGGCGAATCGAGCGACGACGGCATCTCCATCAACGTGACGGACGAACTCACCGGCGACGGCGAACAGACCGACGGTGACGCGACGGCCGAGGACGGCACCGGTGCCCCGGAGGCGGACGACGACTAACTCAGACGTAGTGGAACCAGTCCTCGTACTCGTCGGTCCGCCGGTCGATGACCTCGAAGAACTTCGACTGAATCTCGTCGGTGACCGGCCCCTTCGTGCCCGCACCGATTTCGGTGTCGTCGACGGTGCGGATGGGCGTGACTTCCGCGGCGGTGCCGCTGAAGAACAGTTCGTCGGCGGTGTACAGTTCGCCCCGTGAGATGGTCGCGCCGTCGTGGACGGTGTACCCGAGGTCCTCGGCCAGCGTGATGACCGTCTGGCGCGTGATACCGTCGAGGATGGACTCGGCGAGGCCAGTCGTGTAGATCTCGCCGTCGCGCACGAGGAAGATGTTCTCGCCCGGCCCTTCGGCGACGTTGCCCTCCTTGTTGAGGAGGATGGCCTCGGTGTAGCCGTTGTCCTTGGCCTCCAGCGACGCCAGCACGCTGTTGACGTACGGGCCGGTAGTTTTGGCGTTGGTCGGAATCTGGCTCGAACTGTACTTGCGCCACGAGGAGACGGCCACGTCGACGCCCTCTTCGAGTGCTTCCTCGCCGAGGTAGGCCCCCCACGGCCAGACGGCGATGGCGACCTGCACGGGACAGTTCGAGGGGTTCAGCCCGAGTTCGTTGTAGCCGTAGAACGCCACGGGGCGGATGTAACAGGAGTCGAGGTCCTGTCGCTGGATGAGTTCGACCGTTGCGTCGGTCAACTCCTCGCGGTCGAAGGGAATCTCGATGTCGTACGGCTGGCCGGACTGGTAGAGCCGGTCGAGGTGTTCCTCCCACCGGAACATGGCGGGGCCGTTCTCCGTGTCGTAGCACCGGGCACCCTCGAAGACGCCGGTTCCGTAGTGGAGTCCGTGGGTGAGAACGTGGACCTGCGCGTCCTCCCAGTCGACGAACTCGCCGTCAAGCCAAATCGTGTCGACGTCCATTTCGTCGAAACCCATAGTGTGCGTTTCCTTGGCCCAATCCGCTCTTAACAGTTTCCGTGCGCCTGTGCGGCCGAACGCGGCCCTCGTAGCTCCACCCGACCCCGTGCATCTAATAAACCAATAACCGCGATACAGAAACTCAGATATCCCGGTGGGCGCGCCACCACTCGACAGTGACGATATCGCGGGCGAGTACTCCCGACTCGGCCGCCGTGGTCGCTTGCACGACGCATCTGCCCTCGTACCCCGAACTTCCGCGGACGTGTCGTCGTCGGGGACGGCACCGTCGGTTCGGCAGTCCCGTTGTCCCAATCCGTGCGACGCGCCCGCCGGTCACAGCGAACCCGATTCGAACCGTTCGCCGTCTTCCGCCGTGATTGACCTGCTCTCACCTCGTATCCGCGCCGAGAACGCCGTCTCTGCCGTGGCATGTATGCACGTAGCATCCTCGACTGTGGAATCCAGCGGTCGGCAACGCCTCTCCCGGTTCTGTGTATCGACTGTTGGGGCACGTCCGCTCGTTCTGTATATCGAAATCAGATTTATCCGGCGGCGCGCGCTGGCAGTCGGCCGTGTGGCCGTTACCCGAGGCGGTCGACGATTTCGGACCCTTCGACGTACGGAATCCCGTTTCGCTCGCCGTAGGTTCGGGCGGCGGCGGGTGGCAGGGCCGCGCCGCTCTCGTCGTCGAGCATCTCACAGACCACCGCGGCGGGTGGCTGGTCGGCGGCGTCGGCCAACACCACGGCGAGTTCAGTGTGGCCGAGGCGGTCCGAGAGGCGGTTCGGCGCGGCCTTGAGCAGGTGGACGTGGCCGGGTGCGCGGAACGCCTCCGTGAACGCCGTCGGGTCGGGGTCGGCGGCGGCGTGGCCCAACTCGGTGATGGTCAGGGCACGGTCCTCGTCGGTGATGCCGGTGAAGGTGTCGCGGTGGTTGACGGTCAGGGAGAACGACGACCGCTCGTCGTACGCGAGGTCGTGGTCGGCCGCCAGCGGGTGGTCGATGACCTCTTGGACGAACGGGAGGTCGAGGGCCTCCGCCACCTCGTGGCCGAGTGCGACACACACGAGGCCACCGGCGTCGTTGCGCATCCGTGCGACAGCCCCGGGCGTGACGCCGCCCGCGGGATACACGATGTCTGTCTCGCCCTCCCGGTCGGCCGCGTCGTGAATCAGGACGGGGTCGCCCGCGCGGAAGGCACTGATGGCCGCGTCTACGTTGCTCGTGGTTCGGGACATGCTATCGCTCCGTGACATGGATGGTGAGTTCGTCGCCGTCGTCCAGTCCCAACTCGTCGCGCAGTCGCTCGGGGGCGATGATTTCGAGTTGGTCCTCGTCGTGGTGGGTTCGCTCGGGTGTGATGACGTGTGCCGGCTCGTAGATGGCGTCGTCCGTCTCGACGCTCGCCGGGTAACAGTACGCCGGGCCGTACGTGCGCTCGTCGTCCTCCCAGCCTTCGATGGTGACGGGTTCGAGGGCGGCCACGCCCGCCCGGGTGCGGACGCTCTCGTCGGTGAGGTCCACGTTCAGCGTCCCCGCGAAGGGTTCGTAGCCCAACTTCTCGATGAACTGCTCCATGTAGCCCGGCAGCGAGATGTAGTGGCGTCCCTCGCCCATACCGCTGGTCACGAACCCGGCCAGGTCGATGCTCGCGTCGCGCTCGAATATCCGCCGGTAGTCGGCGTACTCCCGGCGAAGCGCGCTCTCGCCCTCCGGCGTAACCGTGACCCACTGTCCGTCGCTGACGATTTCGCGCTCGACGTAGTCCGCGTCGTCGAGCCGCTGGAGCCGTCGGGAGGCCGTCTGGTTCGAGGCCCCCAACTCGTCGGCTAGCACCGAACACGACACCTTCTCTTGGCCGTCGAGCGCGTCCGAGAGTGCCAACAGCTTCAGCGTCGCGAGTTCGTCGTACCCGACGTCGCGTCCCGTCGCTTCTGCCATACTCCGACGTAAGGGATTGCTCCGGATAAGCGTAACGAACGCGTGATGCGTCCCACGTTTGGAACGGTTGAGAACCGAACTCGCGTTTCTCGACTTGTGGTTCGGCCACACACGCCTAAACGTTCCGAACCGCGGTCAGCCGTGGTGGACGTGGCCTCGGGGGTCGTACTCCATCAGTCGGCAGACCTCGTCCGCTACGTCCGCGCCAGCGGTCCGTTCCACGACGTGGACCGCGAGGTCCAGCCCCGATGTGACGCCGCCGGCGGTCACCACGTCACCGTCGTCGACGACCCGGGCGTCGACAACGTCCGCGTCCGTCGCCCGCAGGTCGTCAAGCGCGCTCGCGTGTGTCACCGCCGGGCGGCCGTCGAGGACGCCCGCGCGAGCCAACAGCATCCCGCCGGTACAGACGCCGGCGACCTGCCCGCCGTCGTCGTAGTGAGCGGCGATGGCGTCGGGCACGGCACCGCGTTCGGCTTCGGCCCACGCGCCCGACTCGCTCCGGTCCGCCCATCCGCCGCCCGGCACGAGGAGGAGGTCCGGAGCCACCGCCGAGAGCGGGCCGTCCACCCCCACGTCGAGGCCGTGACTCGCGGTGACGCGCTCCCGGTCCTCGACGGTCCGAAGCGTCGTCGTCATCGCCGCACCGACGCGCGCCGCGTTCTCGAATATCTCGTACGGCCCGACGGCGTCCATCTCGTCGAAGCCGTCGTACAGCAGGATGGCGATGTCCATGTCCCACACTCGGCGGGCACGGACAAAAAGCCGCGCTCAGTCACCCGAAACTGGGTCGCGGTTCCAGAACTCGCTTCCCTTCTGCAACTTCGGCACGAGCGTGTTCCGCTCGCGGGCCAGCAGTGCGACGCGGGAGGCGGGCACCTGCTTGAGCACGTCGTGGTCGGGGAGGTGTTCCTGTACGGCCCCCGAGAACTCGACGACCCGTTCGTGGTCGGGCATCGACTCCCTGTCGAGGCGACCCCGCGAGTGGCCGACGTGCATGTACGCCTTCATCTCGACGAAGTCGGGGTCGGCCCGCTGGAACATCGCCGCGTACCACTCGGGGTGGTGCATGTTCAGCCCCTCGATGCACGTCGTCCGCAGGACCGTCCGGGTGTCCTCCTTGGCCGCGAGCACGTCCAGCGTGTCTATGAGGCGGTCCCACGCGTCGTCCTCGACGGCTTTGACCGTCTCGTCGAACGTCCCCCGGTCGGCGGCGTCGACGCTGACGTACAGTTGCGTGGGGTCGCACTCGGCCAGCATCTCCGGTCGGGTCCCGTTCGAGACGAGGAACGTGGTGATATCTCGGTCGTGGAACTCCTCGATGAGTTCCGGGAGGTAGGGGTACAACGACGGCTCACCGTCCAGCGAGATGGCGACGTGACGCGGTTCCATCGCCTCCTCGAAGACGTCGTCCGGGACTTGCTCGTTGCCGCCGAACCCCGAGAGCAGTTTCGTCTGGAGTTCGATGGAGGCGTCCGCGACGGCCGCCGGGTCGTCCCACGCCACGTCGTCCATCTCGTAGGCGTGGCCCGCGTGGTCACGCCAGCAGAAGACACACCGCTCGTTGCACTTGACCACCGGCGTCATCTGGATACAGCGGTGGGACTCGATGCCGTAGAATATTTTTTTGTAGCACTTCCCCTCGCCCCGGAGCGCGTTCTTCGTCCAGCCACAGGTCTGGACGGCCGTGTGGTTCTCGCTGTGGTAGTTCGGGTCCGACACCTGCTTGGGACCCCCGTCACCGGACTCTGAATCGCTCATTGTCAGGTGGGTGGTTTCCAGCGGCTAAAACCTCGTGGTCCACCCCAAGCCACTCCACGTCCCGCCGGCACGTGCCGGCCGATGCACCGCGATGCGTCCCCCCCATCTCTCCCTCGTCGGCCTCGTCGCGGACTGGTCGCCTCTCCCGCCCGCGAATCTCGTCCAAAGAATATACGGGAAACAGAGACAAAACGGCGAAAATAGAAACTAATGTTTCGATATACGATGTAGAACAATCTATTTGGGCGGAGAAAAGACTAATAGGGTGAAAAACAACACACGAGTATGGCTACCAACGCGGTGGACGGGCCGGAGACCGAGGACGGGGCGGAGGGAGACCCGGAGTTCACGGTGACGGTACACCTCCGTTCCTCGCCCGTCTCGGCGGCAGCGCGGCGTCAGAAGACAGTTCTCGACCGGGTACGGGAACTCGAAGCCGAGGGGGCCGTCCCCGAGTTGCGTGTCGAGCGGTGGGGCGCGCGCGTGTCCGTCCCCGCGGAGGACGCACACCCCGACGATGCGGCGGCGTTGTTCACGGAGTTCGAGGCGGCGGCCGAGGACGCCGGTCTCAGACTGACGCCCTTCTTCGAGACACGCGAGTCGGTCGGCGGACTGCTCTCCTCTGGCCCTGCAACCGAGCGTATCATCATCTTCCCCGTCGTCTCCCTCACGGTTCGTGACGACGACGGCCTCGCGGGGCTTTACCCCTGCTGGAACGACGGCGTCCACCAGAGCGTCGAGGATTGCCTCGGAACACTCGCCGACGGGGAAGACGTGCGGAACCTCTGACCGCCGGTCCGACTCGTTACGTCTATACGCGCCGCTCGAAAACGGGCGTGTATGTTCCTGTCTGCACGTGCGGAGGTCGAGGACGCCCTCGCGGGCGCGCTCGAATCGCTCGACCTCCCGACCGACGACCTCGGTGTCGAGGAACCACCGGAGGGCGTCGACGCCATCCTCGCATCCAGCGTCGCCTTCCGGCTTGCCGGTACGGTCGGCGCGCCGCCGCCCGAAGTCGCCGCCGACGTGGCCGCCGAAATCGACGCCGACGACTACGACCACCTCGGCAGCGTCCAAGCACAGGGGCCGTACGTCAACTTCCTGCCCAGCGACACCTACTTCGCCGACACGCTCCGGGCCGCCCAAGCCGAGGCGTACGGCCGACTCGACCCGAAGGACACCTCCGTCGTCGTCGAACACACGAGCGCGAACCCCACCGGCCCTGTCCACGTCGGGCGCGCGCGCAATCCCATCGTCGGCGACGCGGTTGCGAACGTCCTCGATTTCGCCGGCTACGACGTGGACCGCCACTACTACGTCAACGACGCCGGCCGCCAGATGGCCGTGTTCACGTGGGCCTACGAGACGTTCGAGGAGGCGGACCTCCCGGACCCCGAACGCGACCGAATCGAGTACGACCTCGTGCGCTACTACCGGGCTGGCAACGAGTTCCTCGAATCCGGTCCCGAGGACGAAGTCGAGGCCGCCGAGGCCGAAATCCAGTCCATCATGCAGGGGCTGGAGGCGGGCGACGACGAGGCCTACGAGCGCGTCAGCGAGGTGGTCGATGCGGTTCTCTCGGGGATGCGCGAGTGTCTCGGCCGACTCCCTGCGGAGTTCGACGAGTTCGTCAAGGAGACGCGGTTCATGCGCGACGGCTCCACTGACGACCTGGTACGTCGGCTCAAGGACCTCGACGAAGCGACCTACGAGGAGGACGCGTGGCAACTCGACCTCCCCGACATCGAGAAGAACCTCGTCTTTCTCCGTTCGGACGGCACCAGTCTCTACGCGACGCGGGACTTGGCCCACCACGAGTGGAAGTTCGAGAACTACGACCGCGCCGTGACGGTGCTGGGCGAGGACCACGAACTGCAGGCCCGGCAGGTCCGGGCGACTCTCGACTTGCTCGACAACGACACCAGCCAGTTGGAGCAGGTGTTGTACTCCTACGTCAACCTCCCCGAGGGGAAGATGAGTACGCGGAAGGGCACGGGCATCGACCTCGACGACCTGCTCGACGAGGCCATCGACCGTGCCCGTGCGGAAGTCGAAGACCGTCTCGACGACCGCCTCCGGGGCGACGACCTGACCGAGGCGGACATCGAGCGTGTCGCCCATCAGGTCGGCATCGGTGCCGTCCGCTACGACATCGTCTCGAAGCAACCCGCGAAGGCGATCACCTTCGAGTGGGAGCGCGCACTCGACTTCGAGGCACAGTCCGCCCCGTACGTCCAGTACGTTCACGCGCGTGCGTGCGGCATCGTCGCAGAGGCGCGCGAGGCCGGGCACGAGGTTCCCGACCCTGCCGACCTCGACCCGGCGACGCTAGCGACGCCCGAGGAGCGGGACCTCTTGCGCGTCATCGCCCGCTTCCCGGCAGTCGTCGATGCGGCGGCCGAGGACCTCACGCCACACGTCGTGGCGACGTACACCCGGGAGTTCGCCGACCAGTTCAACGCCTTCTACCGCGAGTGTCCGGTCCTCTCCGCCGACGGCGACCAGCGGGACGCGCGGCTCGCGCTGGTCGTGGCGGCGCGTCACACTGTCGCCAACGCGCTGTCTCTACTCGGGGTTGCCGCACCCGAGTCGATGTAACCTACACGGGAACGAGTGCCGGGAGGACGGTGCCACCGGTGAACTGGACCGCGGCCAGTCCGAGGCCGAGGGCTAACAGTAGGAAAATCAGCACCCAACTGAGCGGTATCGACTCGTCGTCTTCCATAGTGGACGTGGACGGACGTGCGGTTTAGAACTACCGTTTCTGCCGAGCGACGACGGCCGGCCGAGCCGTCAGCTGAACAGGCCGAAGGCACCGCCGTCGTCGTCGTCTTCCCCGTCGTCGTCGTCTTCCTCGTCGTCGTCTGGCTCGTCGCCGTCCGCGTCGGCCGCCGCCTCGTCGTCTGCCTCCTCGTCGTCCGCCACGTCGAACTCGGCGTCGGGACTCACGCCGCCTTCGGTGTTCGCCTCGTATATCTCTTCGAGCGTCGAGGCGAGGCGACGGTAGGCCTCGGCCGCGTAACTGTCGGAGTCGTTGATGAGGAGTGGCTCGTTCTCCGTCGCGTCCTGGTCTTCCGGGACCACGGCCAACATCTCGAGGTCGAGTTCGTCGGCGACCTCCGAGACGTTCGTCTCGTCACCGGCCCGCGTCAGGACGGCACCGAGCACGTCGCCCTCGATGCGCTCGGCCAGTTGCGCCGTCTTGATAGTGTCGCCGACGGCCACGTCGTCGGCCGTCGTCACGAGCAGGATGCCGTCGGACAGTCCCAGCGGGACCGTCGTCTCGTGGCTCAGGCCCGCCCCCGTGTCGATGAGGACGATTTCGTACGCCGTCGAGAGTGCCTTGACGACCTTCCGGAGTTTGGCCGGGTCCGCGTCGGCGAACGCTTCGAGGTCCCGCTCGCCGGGCACGATGGTGATGCCGCCCGGCCCCTCGGTAATCGCGTCGCTGACGGCGGCCTTGCCCGCCAGTACCTGATGGAGGCTCGGGTCGTGTTCGATGTCGAGCATCGCCCCGAGGTTCGCCATGCCGAGGTCGGCGTCGACGACCACTACGTCGTGCCCGGCGTCCTGCAACGCGACGGCGACGTTGATGGCTGTCGTAGTCTTCCCGACGCCGCCTTTGCCACCTGCGATAGTGTAGACGTATCCCGTCATGCTTTGTGGTATGGTATCACAGTCGAGGGGGAAACATAAACCCGTTCGTCCCACCGGGTCTCACCCTCACCGCGTCGCCCGACGCCCGCGCTCCGTACCCGACCGCGCCACGGGCGTACCTACCTCAACACATACCCGCAACCATTGTAAAGTTACACGCTCCCTATCAACCTATTGTCACTAGTGGCGAACCCCGCCCGCCGATGCCGGTCAACAGTTACTTACCGCTCATCGGGCTAGAAACCGGTAATGAGTACGCAGGACGAGGACGGGACGGACAAACAGCGGTACGAGTTCCAGAAGGTAATCGAGGACCTGAAGGAGTACGAGGGCTCGGGGACGCAACTGGTCACTATCTACATCCCCGACGACAGGCAGGTGAGTTCCGTCGTCGAACACGTCACCCAAGAGCACAGCGAAGCCTCGAACATCAAGTCGAAACAGACCCGTACCGCCGTCCAGGACGCCTTGACCTCCATCAAGGACCGTCTCCGTTACTACGACGTCTATCCCCCGGACAACGGGATGGTCATCTTCTCCGGTGCTATCGACTCCGGCGGCGGGCGTAGCGAGATGGTCACGAAGGTACTGGAGTCCCCGCCCGAACCCATCCAGTCGTTCCGGTATCACTGTGATTCGGACTTCCTGACCGAACCCCTGGAGGAGATGATGGGCGACAAGGGGCTGTTCGGCCTCATCGTCCTCGACCGCCGCGAGGCCAACGTCGGGTGGCTCAAGGGCAAACGCGTCGAACCCGTCAAGTCCGCCTCCTCGCTGGTGCCCGGCAAACAGCGCAAGGGTGGCCAGTCCGCACAGCGGTTCGCCCGCCTCCGGTTGGAAGCCATCGACAACTTCTATCAGGAGGTCGCTGGGATGGCCAACGACCTGTTCGTCGACGACAGACACGAGATGGACGGCATCCTCGTCGGCGGTCCCTCACCGACCAAAGACGAGTTCCTCGACGGCGACTACCTCCACCACGAACTGCAGGACATGGTGCTGGGTAAGTTCGACGTGTCCTACACCGACGAATCCGGCCTCTACGACCTCGTCGACGCCGCACAGGACGTGTTGGACCAGTACGACGTGATGCAGGACAAATCGGAGATGGAGGAGTTCTTCCGGGAACTCCACGACGGGAACCTCGCAACCTACGGTTTCGAGGCCACCCGCGAGAACCTCGTCATGGGTGCCGTCGACCGCCTGCTCATCTCCGAGGACCTCCGCCGCGACGTGGTGACCTACACCTGCGAGAACGGCCACGAGGAACGGGAGGTCATCGACCGCCGCGAGGAGACGCCCGACCACGACTGTACGCGCTGCAGTGAGACCGTCGACGCCGACGCGGGCGAACGCGAGGACCTCATCGACCACCTCATGGACATCGCCGGGCAACGCGGCACGGAGACGAAGTTCATCTCGACCGACTTCGAGAAGGGCGAACAATTGCTCGACGCCTTCGGCGGCATCGCGGGCATCCTGCGCTACGACACTGGCGTCTAACGACGACCTTTTTGCACCGTCACTCGGCCGTTCCGCGGCCTCGTTCGGGCAAAAATCGACCCTCGGTCCAGTCGTCGCTCGCCGCGCTCGCTCCGGTAGTCCTTCGGGTCGAACCGCTCGCACCCATCTCTCGGACGCCTACTCCAGCAACTGCTCCAACTGCCGTTTCCGTCCTTGGAGGTCTATCTGACTGTCCACACTTCCCGTGGTGGCGAGTCGGTCGAGAACGAGCATCGGGTCCGCCCCGGCCTCCTCGACGGCGGTGAACAACTCGGCGATTTCCGACCGATAGAGCGCGAGTGAGGTCAGCAGGCCGATGCCGAGTGCCATCGGTACGGCGGCGTCGGGACTCATCGGGAACGCATCACCGACGGTCCCGAAATCCGGCGGCTCCGCCGGTGGGTTGTCGTCTGGCTCTAACACGAGACACGTCGGACAGAGTGCCGCCCCGGGCGCGCCCTCCGGCACGTACTCCCGGTACTCGTCGCCGACCGGGAACTGGAGCATCGGCGTCTGACAGTCTGGACAGTCCATATTTACTCGAGTACCGCCGGGTGGAAAAACCTACCCCGCAGTCGCTCGCCGCGCGCGTCGCGTCAGTCGTCCGCGGTGACTTCTTCGCGGTCCCGCTCCGCCGCCTCGCGTTTCTCCTCTTTCTCTTCCTCTTCCTTTTTCGCCTTGATTTTCTTCATCCGGAATATCTCCTCGCGCTCCTGTTCCTCCAGTTTCTGTTCGATGTACTCCTTGTTCTCGTTGAGTTCGGGGAGGAGTTTGAACTCCAAGGCGTTGACCCGGCGTTTGGTCGTCTCGATCTCTTCGAGCATCTTCTTCATCGCCGTCTCCACCTCGGCGGCGAGGATGACCGTCTCGATGAGTTCCTCGTAGGCGTCGGCCGCCTCGTCGATGCGCGCGCTGGTCCCGAGGACACCGTACCCGCGCTCGTCGAGGCTCTTTCGTACCTTCGAGGACTCGATTTGGGGGACGACGACGCCCATGATGTTCTTCGACTCCGTGGTGAGTTCGGGGTGTTCCTTGAGCGCGGCGGCCGCGCCCCGAACTGCCACGTCGCCCTCCATCGCACGGGCCTTGTTGATGGTGTCCTGTGCCCGCTCGTAGTTCTCCGAGAGGTCCGCCCGGACGTCCTGTGCCTGGTCGAGGATGTCCATGAACTCCATGATGAGGCCGTCGCGCTTCTTCTCGAGCGTGTCGTGGCCCCGATCGGAGAGTTCGATTCTGTCCTCTATCGCCATGAGGTTCTTCCGAGTCGGCTTAACGTCTTTGGCCATTGGCGGACCCTTACCTGCGTAGCCAGTTAACCGTTTTCAGTCGTCGACAGAACGAACGCGAGAAACGAAGGTCAACGGCGGCCGGGTTATTCGGCTTCGGCTTCCTCGGTTTCCGTCTCGGCGGCGGCGGACTCGTCTTCGACGTAGTGTTCCTCGATGAGGTCCTCGTCGATGCGGTTGAGTTCCGTCTTCGGCAGCGTCGAGATGAGGTCCCAGCCCAAATCGAGCGTCTCGTCGATGGAACGGTTCGTCCGGAAGCCCTGCTGGACGAACTGCTCCTCGAAGGCGTCGGCGAAGTCGAGGTACTTGTTGTCCCGCTCCGAGAGGGCCTCGCGGCCGACGATGTTCACGAGGTCACGCAGGTCCTCACCCTCCGCGTAGGCGGCGTACATCTGGTCGGAGATGTCGGCGTGGTCGGCGCGGGTCAGTCCCTCGCCGATACCGTCGTCCATCAGCCGCGAGAGGCTCGGCAGGACGTTGATGGGCGGTTCGATACCCTGACTGTTCAGGTCGCGGTCGATGTAGATTTGCCCCTCCGTGATGTACCCCGTGAGGTCCGGAATCGGGTGCGTGTCGTCGTCGCCGGGCATCGTGAGGATGGGAATCTGCGTCACCGACCCCTCCTCGCCCTCGATGCGGCCGGCCCGCTCGTAGAGGTTGGCGAGGTCCGTGTACATGTACCCGGGGTAGCCACGGCGGCCCGGGACCTCCTCGCGTGCGGCACCGATTTCGCGCAGTGCCTCACAGTAGTTGGTCATGTCCGTCAGGATGACCAGCACGTGGTAGTCCTTCTCGAAGGCGAGGTACTCGGCGGTCGTCAGTGCCAGTCGCGGCGTGAGTGTCCGCTCGGTCGCGGGGTCGTCCGCGAGGTTCATGAAGACGACCGACCGCTCCAGCGCGCCGGTGCGCTCGAAGTCGTCCATAAACTCGTTGGCTTCCTCTTGGGTGATACCCATCGCGCCGAAGATGACTGCGAACTCCGAGCCGTCCTCGTCGCCCTCGCCCTCCTGTTCCTCCGGCACGGTCGCCTGCCGGGCGATCTGGAGCGCGAGGTCGCTGTGGGGCAGGCCCGACCCAGAGAAGATGGGGAGCTTCTGGCCGCGGACGAGGGTGTTCATCCCGTCGATGGCGGAGACGCCGGTCTGGATGAACTCCTCGGGGTACTCCCGCGAGTAGGGGTTGATGGCCTCCCCGACGATGGGACGTTCCTCCTCCGGTTCGATATCCGGCCCGTCGTCGATGGGTTCGCCGGACCCACTCAGGACGCGCCCGAGCAGGTCCTCGGTGAGTTTCATCTGCATCGTCTCGCCGAGGAACCGCACCGACGCGTTGCGGTCGATACCTTCCGTCCCCTCGAACACTTGGATGGCGACGAAGTCGCTCGTGCTCTCGAGTACCTGTCCGCGGCGTGTCTTTCCGTCGGGCGTCTCTATCTCGACGATTTCGTCGTAGCCGACGGGTTCGTCCACTTCGGCGAACACCAGCGGTCCGCTGATCTCCGTGATAGTCTTGTATTCTTTCTGCATCGTCAGTACAGCTCCCGAATCTGTGTCTCGATTTCGTCTTCCAGTTCCTCGACGTAGGACTCCCAGTCCTCCTGAACGCCGATGCGGTTGAGTCGGGGTGCGGACTCGATGTCGATGATCTCCTCGATTGGCACCCCGGCGTCCAAGGCGTCGAACGCCTCGTCGTTGAGTGTCTTGATGGCACGCAGAATCGCGTACGTCTTCGCCGGTTCACAGTACGTGTCCGTGTCGTGGAAGGCGTCCTGCTGGAGCCACGCCTCCCGGAGGAACCGGGCGACCTCGAGCGTCAACTGCTGGTCCTCGGGCAGGGCGTCCTTCCCGACGAGTTGGACGATCTCTTGGAGTTCGCTCTCCTCGTCCAGCGTGTCGATGGCCCACTGCCGCTGTTCGGACCAGTCGTCCTCGACGTTGTCCTCGAACCACGGGTCGAGTTGGTCCCGATACAGCGAGTACGACTCGTTCCAGTTGATAGCCGGGAAGTGCCGACGTTCCGCGAGGTCGGCGTCCAGTGCCCAGAACGTCTTGACGATGCGCAGGGTGTTCTGGGTCACCGGCTCCGAGAAGTCACCGCCCGGCGGGGAGACGGCCCCGATGACCGACACCGACCCCTCCTGACCGTTGAGGTTCTGGAAGTAGCCGGCCCGCTCGTAGAACTCCGAGAGCCGCGCCGCGAGGTAGGCGGGGTAGCCTTCCTCGCCGGGCATCTCCTCCAACCGCGAGGAGATTTCCCGCATTGCCTCGGCCCACCGCGAGGTGGAGTCGGCCATCAGTGCCACGTCGTAGCCCATGTCGCGGAAGTACTCCGCGATGGTGATACCCGTGTACACGCAGGACTCACGCGCCGCGACGGGCATGTTCGACGTGTTGGCGATGAGGCAGGTCCGGTCCATCAGCGCGTTGCCGGTGGTCGGGTCCTCCAGTTCCGGGAAGTCCTCGATGACCTCCGTCATCTCGTTGCCACGCTCGCCACAGCCGACGTAGACGACGATGTCCGCGTCGGCCCACTTGGCGAGTTGGTGCTGGGTGACGGTCTTGCCGGACCCGAACGGTCCCGGAATCGCGGCCGTCCCGCCCTTCGCGATGGGGAACAGACCGTCGAGGATGCGCTGGCCCGAGACCAGCGGCGTCGTCGGCGTCTGCTTCTCGTCGGCGGGGCGTTGGGTGCGGACGGGCCACTCCTGGCGCATCCGAATCTCCTCGCCGTTGTCGAGTTCGACGACCGTGTCCTCGACGGTGAAGTCACCGGACTCGACGGCGACGACTTCGCCGCCCTCGTAGTCCGGCGGGACCATCACTTTGTGGTCGATGCTCGGCGTCTCGGGGACGATGCCGACGATGTCCGTCGGACCGACCTCGTCGCCCTCCTCGACTTCGGGTGTGAACTCCCACGTCTTCTCGAGGTCGATGCCCGGTGCGTCGACGCCACGGTCGAGGAACGCCGACCCCATCTTCTCCTCCAAGACGTCCAGCGGACGCTGGACGCCGTCGTAGATGGCGTCGAGCATTCCCGGCCCGAGGTCGACGCTGAGGGGCGCGCCCGTCGACTCGACGGGTTCGCCCGGCGACACGCCGGACGTCTCCTCGTACACCTGAATGGTCGTGATGTCGCCCTCGATTTCGATGACTTCGCCCATCAGCCCCTCGTGGCCGACGTACACGACGTCGTTCATCCGCGCGTCGAGGTCGACCGCCGTCACGACGGGACCGCTCACGCTCTCTATCCGTCCGTCCTCGCGGACCTCCGATTCCGTAGCTTGACTCATTTTATTCTTCCTCCATGAGGTCGATACCGATAGCTCGTTTGATCTGCTCGCGCAGGCCGCCGCTCCCGGTGCCGCCACCGAGCGTGACCAGCACCGGTTCGACGCTGGTCTCGACGTCCTCGCGGACGCCCCGCGAGAGGTACTCGAGGTCCGAGTCGTGCATCACGACGATGCCGACACCCTCGTCCCCGAGCATCTCGCGGACCGCCTCGTCCAGTCGCTCTGCCTTCTCGTCGTCGGGTACGTCCGCGAACTTGCGGACGCCCGCGAGACGGAACCCGGTGGTGAACTCCGGACTGCCGATGACCGCTATCTCCTGGCTCATAGCACGAGTTCCTCCTCGATTTCTGTCTCCGAGAGACCGGCCTCCCGGCCCCGGGCGATGGCTCGCACGTTGTCGACTTCGCGTTCCTTCGCCAGCACGTACGCCAACACCGGACAGACCGACAGCGGGTGTCGGTTCGACAGGCGGTCGGCGTACTCCAGCAGGGCCGCATCCAGCGCGCGCTCGAACTCGATGAGGCTGTCGGCCGCTTCGAGGCTGTCCAGCCCCGCCTCCAAGTCGTCGCCGTACCGGCTCTGCCGGACGAACTCGACCAACTGGTCCTGGTTGCGGGACAGTTGCCGAATCTCGTCCTCGTCGAACAGCGTGCCCCCGTCGATGTAGTACTCCGAGGGGTCGATGTCCGCGCCGCTCCGTGCGAGCCGGAGCGCGTTGCGGACGTTGCTGAAGTCCACTTCGGCGGCGAGGAACTCGCGGTACAGTTCCATCGCCCCGCTCACCTCGCCCGACAGTCCCGTCAGCAGCTCCTCGTAGAACGCCCGGTCGAGGGCGTTCTCCAGCGGGACGAGGACGCCCTCCTCCTCGTAGAGGGGATAAGCGTCCGCGAGTCCGTCACCGAACCGTGTCGGTTCGAGCAGGTCCACGACTTCCTCGACGGTTCCCGCCGAGAGGAGCTGTTCGAGGAACTCGTCCTCGAACTCGCCTGCCCGAATGAGGTCCGCTTCGACCGCTTCCCGGTCCGCGTCGGAGTACAGTCCACGGATGACTGTCTTGACGTTCCACACGTCGAACTTCCGGAGGTAGCGGGCGATGTAACCGTACAGTTGCCCGTCCGCCCACTGGAGCAGGTCGTCGAAGTGCTTTGCGACGTTGCGGTTCAGCGCGTACTCGACGAGGTCGACGCCCGAGTGGCGCGCGCCGAGTTGGTTCATCTCGGACTCGTACTCGGTCTCCTCCATGAACCGGGCGATTTCACCGGTCCCCATCCGAACGAGTTTGCGGTAGTCGTCGTCGTCGAACAGCGAGGCTCGACGCGACCGGACCCGCGCGGTGACGTACTCGTAATTGCCGCTCTCGCCCGTGTACTCCGTGCTCATTGCTCGAACAGGCTGTCGCTTATCTCGCCGAGGTTCGACTCCCAGACGTCGTCGAGGATGGAGTCGAACGTGTTGTTCACACGGACCCGCGACGTGTCGCTCTCGACGACGACCCCGCCGAGACAGTCACGGGCGTCACCGAACGACCCGTCGTGGTCCAGTTCTTCGAGCAGGGATTCGATGAGGTCCTCGTCCTCGGCCCGCCCGTGGACGAGCAAGTCGTCGTCGGTGTCGAATTCCTCGACGGCCGCCGTGAGCAACTCGCGGGTGAGGTCCTCGCGCCGGTCGCCCTCGATGGCCGCGATTTCGTCCTCGACGTCGTTACGGACGTCGCCGAGCACGTTCCGGCGGGCCTCCAGTCGGGCCTGTTTCGCTTCGAGTTTGGCACTCGAGAGTTGCTGCTCTCGTTCCTGCTCGATTGTCGATTCAACTTCCGCCGCACGCTCCGCGCGGATGTCCTCGGCGTCGGCCTCCGCCTCGGCAAGGATTGCCTCGGCCTCCTCGTCGGCCTCTGCGCGAATCTCCTCCGCACGCGCGCGGGCTTCGTCCCGAATATCCTCTACGACCGTATCAAGGCTCATTGTAGGAAAGGTGGGTCCCGTTACAGGTTCGGTGCCAGGAACAGCGCGACGAGTGCGAGAATCACGAGCGTCTCCGGAAGCACCGTCAGGATGAGCCCACGACCGAACATTTCGTCGTCCTCGGCGACCGCACCGACGGCGGCGGCGCCGATACCACGCTCAGCGTACCCCGCGCCGAAGGCGGCGAGGCCAACGGCGAGAGCACCTGCGGCGGCCGGGCCGATGGCCGGGGCCGCGCCTTCTGTGCCCTCTGCGGCGGCGAGGACAACCTGATCTTGGAGAAGCGGTACGACGCCGGTCAGAACTGCTGCAACGGTTTCGATCATGAGTTGTAGTATCGGGGGTGTTCCGAACAGGCGGATATGGCCACAGTGGCTTCATAAAACTTCCCAAATGCCGTCGTGAGTGCGTGAATCACCGATGAGAGACAGTCTCACGGTTCCGGTACTACCCGTCCGAAACGGGCGTGTGGACGGCCGCCGTGACCGGCGGTCAGTCCTCGGCGGTGTACTCGCGTTCGTACCCGAACGGCTCGAACGCGCGACCGCCGCCCTCGTAGAACTTCCCGAAGAACTCCACGTACTCGAGACGCACTGCCTGCAGGCCGGCACTCGTGATACCGAGTGCCAGCACGAGCGCGTGCCCCAGCACGAGGATGAGGATGCCGAACAGACCGCCGACGACGAGGTTCACGGGGTCGCTCGCGTTCAGCAACCCGGAGAACACGACTTCGCCGTGCGGGTCCGAGGCGAAGGTGATGAAGTGGAACTCGCCACCCTCGAACGTCGCGCCGAACACGATGAGGTTGACCGCCAGTGCCATCCCGGCCTTGGCCAGCAGGACGGCGGCGATACGCGTGTACGACAGGACGTTCACCAGGACGTTCAGGCTCTCGAGCGCGCCGACACCGCCCTCGCCCTTGAGAAGCAGGGCGAACCCGATGCCAGCCACGACGAGGCCGGCAGTCCCGATAGTCGGCGAGAACCCGGTGAAGCCGGCGGGGAGCGCGACCATCCCCTCGGTCACTTCCGTTCCGCCGACGACGGCACCTTCACGCGCGAAGGCCGTGAACATGAACGTCGGTTTGACGGCGATTGCCTGCGTGCTGAACACCCAGCCCCAGATGCCGAACATCAGCAGCACCCACGACCCGCTCTCGGTGACGGCGTCGACGAGGCCGTGTGACAGGTTCTCGACGAAGTCGAAGACGTAGCCCACGCCCACGTGGAGCAAGCCGAGGAAGAGACTCAGCGTCAGCCACGCCTGCGCGAACTGCAGGTAGTGGGGCTGGAGGCCCTTGTGGATGGGCGGGTGCCCGTTGAACAGTATCTCACCCAACTGGTGGAGACCGAAGAACTCGCCGTACAGCACGCCGAAGAGCGCGGTGAAGCCGCCGGCCCACATCCCGACGCCACCGAGGCTCTGTATGACCTCGTTCTCGAACGAGGAGTACAGCCAGTAGCCGAGCCCCAGATACAACAGCCCGTATCCGAGGTCACCGATCATGAACCCGAAAAACGCCGGGAACGTCAGGAAGAGGACGATTGTCGGGTCGAACTCGGAGTACTTCGGCCGGTTGATGACTTCGACCAGTGCCTCGAACGGCTTGACCGAACCGGGGTTGTCCTGGATGACCGGCGGTTCGTCGTCGCTCATCGTCACCGCACCGCCGTCGGACCGTGGCTCCGACGAGGCGCGGTTCGCACCGCTCACCGCACCGCCGTCCGCGACGGCTTCCTGTTCGGTCGCCTCGGCGTCGGCGTCCTCGTCGTCCGACGCGGCGGCCCCGGTGGCCGCGGCCGACGCGCTGGTCTCCTCGTGGACGGGTTCGCTGTGGGTGGCGTGCCCGTCGCTGTCGTAGTCTGCGCGTTCGAGTTCCTCGACTTCGACGTGCCCACCGACGGCCGAGGAGAGGGCGTCGGCGAAGTCGGCGTACTCGTCGGTCGGAATCCATCCCTCCGCGACGAAGGCGTTCTCCGTCGTCGCGAACGAGAGGGGTGCTTCCGCCTTCTGTGCCTCGATGGCGAGTTTCTCTTCGGCCGCGAGCAGGAAGCCCGCCACGTCGAGTTTGAGGTTCTCCAACTCCGACTCGACGGTTTCGAGTTCGGTCTCGAGTTGCTGTTTCCGATGCCGGAGTTCCGAGATGTACTCCTCGGGACTCCCCTCGGCGTCGGGAATCGGGTAGGCCTGGAACGCAGTCCCGACGAGCACGTCCTGTACGTCCACGTCCCCCGCGGCGTCGGTGGGGTGGACGAAGACGGCGACGGCGTCGCCCTCGCTGAATAGCTCGTGGGCGGCCACCTCGTCGGCGTCGAGGAGTTCGCGTCGGATGGCCTCGGCGTCGCCCTCGCCGACGGCCACCGACAGCGAGTCGTAGCCGCTCAGCAGGTCCAGGTCGATGTTCAACTGAGCGAACGGCGCGACGCTGTCGATTCGCTCCTCGACGTCACGGAGTTCGCTCCGCACGTCGTCGCGCCGGTCGTCGAGTTCGTTGACGTTCTGGCGGATGTCGTCGAGTTCCTCCTCGATGGCCTCGTCGGTCACGAGGCGGGTCGGGCCGGCGTCGTCCTCGTCGACACCGAGCGTGTTCTTCAGCGCGCGGACGGTGACGAGTTTGCTCGACGCCTCGTCGCCGCCTTCGATGGGAGAACCGGGCTCGAACCCGTCCCACCCGCCGCTGTAGTCGGTCACGTCGACCAGTCGCAAGTCGTAGATCGTCTCGATGACGTCTTCCATGACGTGTCTGGAGCCGGTCACCGAGACCCGGCTCATCTGCTCAGGTCTGAGCATGCACCGCCTCCTCGAACAGGTCGAGTACGTGTTCGACGGCCTCGTCGGCCTGCCCTTCGGCTTGGGATTCGAGTTGCTCGCGCTCGCGCTCGCCCTCGCTGATGACGCGCTCGCGCTCGGCTTCGATTTCCTCACGGGCCGTTTCGAGCCGTTCTTTGGCCTCTTCCTCGGCCTCCTCTCGGGCCTGTTCGCGGGTCTCCTCGGCCTCCTCTCGGGCACTTTCGACCCGCTGTTCGGCCTCGCGCTCGGCCTCGGCGATGATTTCGTCGGCCTCCTGTTCCGCCTCCTTGACGCGGTCGAGAACCTCCGGCCTTGGCATTCTAATCGTCCGAAGATTGCAGAAGCCGATATATGGTAGTTGCGAAGTCGTGCAGCCCCGTCTCCGGTGTCCACCCGTGTCGGGAAACAGGGGAATTATGCCCGTCAGGCTCCAATCGATAGGCAATGGGAGTCCTCGAAGACAAGTCCCGGGCCCGCACCTTCTACAAGTACCTCTCGAAGGTGTACGACCAGGTCAACCCGTTCATCTGGAACGAGGAGATGCGCACCGAGGCACTCGGCCTACTCGACTTCGAACCCGACAACCGTGTCCTCGACATCGGCTGTGGCACCGGCTTCGCCACCGAAGGCCTCCTCAACCACGTCGACCACGTGTACGGCCTCGACCAGAGCCCCCACCAGTTAGAGAAGGCATACGCGAAGTTCGGCAAGCGCGACGGCCCGGTGACCTTCCACCTCGGGGACGCCGAACGCCTGCCGTTCAGGGACGACACCTTCGACGTGGTGTGGTCCTCCGGGTCCATCGAGTACTGGCCCAACCCTGTCGACGCCCTCCGGGAGTGTCGCCGCGTCGCGAAACCCGGCGGTCAGGTCCTCGTCGTCGGTCCGAACTACCCCAACTCCTCGGTCTTCCAGCGTCTCGCCGACGCCATCATGCTGTTCTACGACGAGAGCGAGGCCGACCGGATGTTCCGGGACGCCGGCTTCACCGAGTTCGAGCACCACACCATGGGGCCGAGTTACAACCCCGAAATCGCGATTACGACCGTCGCGCAGGTGCCCGAGTAGTCGGTACGTCCCCGGAGACCCCCAACTCAGCCGTTTCGGAAGAACTCGAACACCTGCTCGAACGGCTCGAACAGTTCCGGGTGCGCGGCGGCGAACTCCGAGATGTCGACGCCGACCTGCCGGAGCAACTCGGCCGCCACGTCCGCATACGCGGGGTACAACTCCAGCACGGCGACCATCGTCAGTATCGCCGTCGGAACGCTCGCGGCCAGTCCGATGGTGACGTACTCGAGTTCGTTGAACTCACTGACCACCGACGACAAGTCGCGTTCGTCCGTCACCTCACCCTCCTTGACTCCGGGGTCGTGGCTGGACCCGCTATCGCTTTCCTCGACTGGTTCGTACGAACTCACGTATTACCCCCCCTTTGGCCCGCAACGTCCTTTCGTGTTGGATGAACAAGGTGATATGCCTTTCGCCGAAGTGACTTCCGAACCGCGTCTCACGCCGCTCGTGTCGTGACTGTCGCCAGTTCGTACGCCCCGTGGTAGACGACGACACGGACGCGAGTGCCCGCGGACAGGCGGTGGCTGTTGGTGCCCGCCAGCCGAACCGCCGCCGTCTCGCCCGCCTGCCACCGACCATCGTCGGCGACGTTGAACGGCCCTGTCGGGCCGCTCTCGAACCCCCGCGCGGCGAAGAAGGGAACCGGTGGCTGGTGAGCGAGCCGCTCGCCGTCGACGTGGACGACGACTCGGAGTCGGCCGACGGATAGCGCGTCGCCGCCGCGGTGAGTCAGCGCGATACGGTCGGCCCCCGCGTCGGCACTGACGGCGAGTGCGACCTGTGGTGGTGCCGCGTCGGGCGTCGCCGAGAGCGTGGCGGCACCGACGACGCTGGCAGCGAGCACGGCGACCAGAACGAGCAGCGCGATACCGACGACCGAACCGAATCCGCGGGCGTCGTCGGCCAACGGCGGACGGGACACAGGGGCCGGTGGTCGCCCGTTTCTACTTGAACCCTCGCACGCGAGCGGGTCAGCCCGGCGTCACGGCGACTTCGGCGGCGCGGCCGTCGCTCACGGTGGCGTTGACGATGGTGGTCTCCGGCGGTATCGCGGTCCAGAGGTGTCCGCTGGGACCGGTCGACCCTACGTACTGCTCGTCGAGGTGGATACGCGCGTCGACCGGGTCACCGGTCGCGGGGTCGGTCGTCCGGACCTCGACCGGGCCGTTCTCGTGTGTCTCGTTCACCGTCACCGAGAGGTCGTCGGTGGTCGTCGACACGCTCCCCGTAATCGGGAGGCTCCGGAGCCGCTTTTCCTGTATCTCGCGGAAGACCTGCTCCGTTCCACCGCTGATGAACGTCACGAGCGTCCCCTGCGTGTGGTCGATGGTGATGCGATAGACGGCGGTGTTACCGTAGCTGTCGGCCGATGCCGCCGTCCGGTTCTCGTCGGCCCACGGGTACACGGCTCGTGACTGCTCGAACGCGTCCTCGATGGTGTATTGCCCCTCTCCGTCCGGTTCGTACGCGCTGATGAGGTGGGCCTCGCGGACGTACTCGTTGCCGGTCGTCCGTGCGAGGACGACGCCGTCGGACGCAGTTTCGGTGTAAATCGGCGTCGGCGTCGCCTCGCCCGTCACCGAGAGGGCCGCCTGTCCCCGGACGGGGCCTCGGAGAACCGCCGGCGTCATCTGGAGGCTCTCCATCCGTGTCTTGAGTCCCAACGGGAGCGAGTACCCGGGCTGTCCCGTCGCACGAGCGAGCAGGGCACTCACGGCCCCACTGAGATGTCGCGCGCGCTCGTCGACGACGGCCATCTCTTGGAGGAAACTGGCCGTCGAGAGGTCGCCTGCGTTGTACCGCCGAACCGCTTGGGCCTGCCGCCGCTCGAGTGCCCCGATGCGGCGTTCGTACGTCGCCGTGGCGGCTTCGAGTGCCCGGGTCCGTGCCGTCTCGTTGGGGGCGGACTCGAACGCCTGTCTCTGGGTCGCACCGACGAGTCGGTCACCGAAGCGACCACTGTCCATGGCCGACGCACTCGCGACGTTGAGTGTGGCGTTACCGAACTGACTCGTCCGTGTGTCTTCGTCTTCGAAGGTGAGATAGCCCGTCGTGTTTCGGACGTCCACGACTGGCGTCGTCGAGTCGGTGGAGGCGGCCGAGCCGGGGGCGGCTGTCGGCGCGACCGGTGTGCCGGTGGCGACGGCCGCCAGCAGGACCAGCGCGACCAGCACAGCGGGGAGTAACTGACGCATCACCCGCCACATTGACACGCAACTACAAAAACCCGTTCGACTCGGGTGCCCGACGTTTTAGGACACTGGACAGGGACACCGGAGCGGGCCGGAGACGTTTCACAACGCCCGCTGACGTTTTATCAGTCGATGGAAAGCGTTTTGCCGACGGCACGTACACAGGAAGGTAATGTCGTTGCGGGCTCGTACCGCCCTGGTCGCCCTCCTCGTTTTCCTCGTGACCGCCGGTCCGGCACTCGGGGCCGTCCACGCCACCGGAGCCGGCGTCGCGGCACAGGAAACCCCGCCGACCGCCGGGTCCGACGAGACGACGTTCGTCATCGCTCTCCAACCCGATGGTGACGCCAGCTGGACGGTCCGAATGAACTTCTCTACCCCGACTTCGGACCGGCGTGACGCGTTCAACGAGACCGCCGCGGAGTTCGAACAGGGCGTCGACCTCCGGACGCTCACCGCGGTACGGGCGGCGAGCCAGCAAGCTAGTGCCGCGACCGGCCGCGAGATGGAAATCACGAACGTCGAATACGATTCGGCCACGTACAACAACACCGGTCAACTCATCGTCCGGTTCACGTGGACGAACTTCAGCCGACTGGACGGCGACTGGCTCTACGTTGACGACGTGTTCAACACGACCGGAGTCACGTGGTTCCAGTCGCTGGGCCCGGACCAGTCACTCGTCGTCGTGCCGCCCGAGGAGTACACGCTCGTCGATGCCCCGCCCTCGGGATACGAGGTGTCGGAGGGGTCGCTCCGGTGGGTCGGCGAACAGACGTTCGGCCCCGGTGACCTCGCGGTCACGTACCGTGATGTCGGCGACGCGCCCGGCGGGTTCGCGTGGCTGCAGAACCTCGAACTGGCGGCCGCCGTCCTCGTCGGCGGCGTCCTCGTCGTCGGCCTGTACCTCGTCCGCCGGCGGGACGGTGATGTTCCGGCCTCAGCGGCCGAGAACGAGGGCCAGAGCGACGACGGGACGGACCGCGAACCGGACGCGGCGGCCGCGCCGGAACCGACCGACGACGCGTCGGCCGAGGAGGCAGTCGACACGGAACTGCTGAGCGACGAAGAGCGTGTCGAACGTCTGTTAGAGCGCAACGGCGGGCGCATGAAACAGGCGAACATCGTCACGGAGACGGGGTGGTCGAACGCGAAAGTCTCGCAGTTACTCTCCTCGATGGACGAGGACGGGCGCATCGACAAACTCCGAATCGGGCGGGAGAACCTCATCTCGTTCCCCGACGAGGACATCACGGAGACGAACGGCGAGGACCCCGAAGACAGCCGATAGCACGTTTTATCGCCGGCGTTCGTCCTCGCACAGACCGAGTGAACGGATAACACTGCTGTTGCCGTTCGGAAACGTTTAACCTTGAAGAATCCCGAGTCCACGACGAGCATGAAGATTCTTGTCACGGTAAAGGAGGTGGCGGAAGTCGAGGACGAGTTCGAGATTTCGGGCGGTGACATCGCCGACCAGTACCTCGAATACGACCTCAACGAGTGGGACGACTACGCCATCGAGGAGGCTGTCCAGATCAGCGAGGAGAACGACGACGTGGAAGTCGTCACAGCGACAATCGGTCCGGAGCGGTCCGAGGAGACCATCCGGATGGGGCTGGCGAAGGGTGCGGACCGCGCCGTCCGCGTCTGGAACGACGACCTCGCTGGTTCCGCGTACCTCGATGTCGACGCCAAGGCAGAACTGCTGGCCGCAGTCGTCGAAGAGGAGGACCCGGACCTCGTCCTCTCGGGCGTCCAGTCCGGCGACGAATCCAACGGTGCGACCGGCGTCGCGCTCGCGGAGAAAATCGACTTCGAGTGGGCCGCTGTCGTCAACGACCTCGAACTGGACATCGAGGGTGGCGTCGCCAGCGTCCACCGCGAACTCGAAGGCGGCGTCGAGGAGCTGACCGACGTGGAGGTGCCCGCCGTGCTGACCATCCAGTCCGGTATCAACGAACCGCGGTACGCCAGCCTGCGCGGTATCCGTCAGGCACAGAGCAAGCCGCTGGATGTCCACTCGCTCGACGACCTCGACGTGGACGCCTCGGTGACCGAGAGCCCGCTCGACCGCACGAGCATGTACGAACCCGAATCCGAGGGCGACGCCACCATCTGGGAGGGCGACGCCGAGGAGACGGCGGGGCAACTTGCTGACTTCCTGCGGGACAAGGGGGTCGTCGAAGGATGAGTTCCGTCGCACACTTCGTGCGCGACGACCTCCTGCTCGTCACCGGAGGTGACCTCGCATGAGCGACGTGCTCGCCGTCACGGAACACCGCCGTGGCGAACTGCGCGACGTGAGTTACGAGATGATTACCGCGGGCCGCGACCTCGCGGACCAGACTGGCGGCGACCTGCACCTCGTCGTCGTCAGCGGCGACGTGGACGCGTTCGCCGACGACCTCAACCGCGAGGGCGTCGACGCCATCCACACCGTCGACCACGGTGAGGAGTTCAACCACGACGTGTACACGCAGGCGGTCGAACAGGTGTACGCCGATGTCGACCCGCAGTACCTGCTCGCGCCGAACTCGGTCAACGGTCTCGACTACGCGCCGGCCGTCGCCGAGGGCCTCGGTCTGCCGCTGGTGACCGACGCCATCGACTTCGACGTCGACGGGTCCCTCGTCGTCACCCGCGAACAGTACGGTGGCAAGGTCGAAACCACCTTCGCCGTCGAGGAGGACAACGCCGTCGTCACCATCCGCCCGGCCGAGTGGCCGAAAGTGGAGGGTAGCGGTGACGCCGAGGTGTCTGCCTTCGACGCCGACATCGACGAGAGCGAAATCAAGTCCACCGTCACCGGCTTCGAGGAAGTTGCCGGCGGCGACGTGGACATCAGCGAAGCGGAGTTCCTCATCTCCATCGGCCGCGGTATCGAGGAGGAGGAGAACATCTCGCTTATCGAGGCACTCGTCGACGCGACGGACGCCACCCTCTCCTCGTCCCGTCCCATCGTCGACAACGGCTGGCTCCCCAAGAACCGACAGGTCGGCCAGTCCGGCAAGGTCGTCACGCCGGACGTGTACATTGCCATCGGTATCTCCGGGGCCGTCCAGCACGTCGCCGGGATGAAGGGTGCGGACACCATCGTCGCCATCAACACCGACGGGAGTGCGCCCATCTACGACATCGCGGACTACGGCATCGAGGACGACCTCTTCGACGTCGTGCCCGCGCTCATCGAGGAGTTCGGCGGCGAAGTGCCGGACGTCTGAGGCCCGACTTCTCCCGTTTTTTACGCGGTGTAGAGCGGCAGTGCCGTGCGGCGTCGTAGCGACCGGGGGGCTGTGCGGAGCGGTCGCGGGGCGGTCAGGGCACGAGCACAGCACCCGGACGCGAACAGGGCGAGACCTACGGTCTCGCTTGCAGTCGGGCGACTCGCGTGTCGCCCGACGACGAAGTGAGCGTCCGGCCTTTTTCGCCCACGTTTTTCGAGGAGTGGTGGCGCGCTCCGCGCGCCACCCGACGACGAAAAAGGTGGGTCGTCAGCTACAAACCGCCCCATTCCTTAGGGAGTGGCGATGGAGTATCTGGAGAACCGGCGGGCGAGCGTCGAGGAGCGGTTGGAGGACGTTCTCGATGCCGTCGAGCCGTCGGAACTGGCCGACGAGTTGGCACACGTCACGCTCTCCGGGGGGAAGCGTGTCCGTCCGACCGTGACCGTTCTCGTCTGCGAGTCGCTGGGTGGGGACCCCGACGACGCGGTCGACTTCGCCGTGGGCATCGAACTCGTCCACAACGCCTCGCTGGTCATCGACGACATCATCGACGACTCCGACGTGAGGCGGTCGGTGCCGAGCGCGTGGGCGGAGTTCGGCTTCGGTCCGGCAATCATCGCGTCGGACGGTCTGCTGGGGGAGGCGTTCGCACTGTTCTCCGCCGACGAGCGCGCGATGCAGGCGGTGTCCGAGGCGATGGTCGAACTCGGTGAGGGCGAGGCGACGGAGTTGGTCGCCCAGCCGAGTACCGAGGAGGAGTACATGAACCTCGCGCGGCGCAAGACCGGCGCGCTGTTCCGCGCGGCGGCCGAACTCGGGGCAATCGCCGCCGACGCCGACGCCTACACCGTCGAAGCCTTCGGGCAGTACGCCGAGCGGGTCGGCATCGCGTTCCAGATGCGCGACGACGTGCTGGACGCGACGGCCGACGCCGAGGAGTTGGGCAAGCCGACCGGGACCGACGCGGAGATGGACCGCCCGTCGCTGGTGCAGGTGACCGACCTCACGCCCGAGGAGGCAAACGAGCGGGCGCGGGAACTCTCCGACGACGCGCTCCGGGCACTCTCGACGGCCGACGTTCAGGACTCGGAGGCGTTGGCCTATCTGGAGGACCTCGCCGAGTTCGTGGTGGTCCGTGAACGGTGACAGCGTGGCCGAGCGGAGCGAGGCCACGGGGCGAGTGAGCGGCGAGTACGCGACGGGCGACGCACCGCCGCCGTGACTCACGCCGAGGCGCGCTTGTTCGGGAACCGGGACTCGGCGACGGCGAAGGCGAGCGTGCTGACGAGGCCGAGGATGGTCCCGCCGGTGAGTGCGGCCGCCAGATACGACAGCGTGACGTAGTCGAGGAAGTACGCGCTCACGCCGTGGAGGACGGCGGCGATGGCGAGGACGTAGAAGGGGGCGTTGAGGTACCGCCACTCGAAGGACTCGGCGAGGTACTCGTCGGTGACGCGGCCGAGGCTGGTCGTGACGCCGGCGGCCGCGAACCAGCGGATGGCCCCGAACACGAGCGCGGCGAGCACTTCGAGCGCGCTCAGGGTGCCCCGTTCGGCTTGGGCGGCATCGAGGGTCTGGACGCCGCTGACGCCGCCGATGACGAGCAGGGCGGCGGCGACGACGTAGGTGATGAGCGTCACGCGGCCGGCGTACAGCACCGTCCGGAGGCGGTCGATGAGCGTGTCGAGGACGCGCTCGGCACCCAACCCGCGCCCGAGGATATAGAGGCCGAGCAGTCCCGACGTGATGCCGAACACGGCACCCGGGAGACCGAGTTGGTCGGCGATGATGGCCAGCGGGTAGATGAGGAGGAGGATGCCCAGCGGGACGAGGATGGTCCCGCGTGTCTCGGGGTCGTCGAGTACCTGTTTGATGGTGTAGTACATCGATTCGAGGTCCTGTGCCTGTCGGACGACGACGCGGCGGACGGCGTCGATGGGGACGCGCGAGCGGACCACGGGCAGGACGCTCTCGTCTTGGGCACCGTCGGTCACGACGATGGCGCGGATGTCCTCGTCGGTCGAGATGCTGGCGAGGACGGTGTCTATCTCTTCCCCGACTGCGCGGTTGGCCGCCACGTCGTTCCCGTCGAGGCCGGTGACGGCGACGACTTCGACGGGTTCGTCCTCGACGGTGTCGTGGAGGTGGACGCCCTCGAACAGGACGTTCACGTCGCTGTCCTCGGGGTCGGCCGTCGCGAGCGCGACGGCGGCCTCCTCGACGGCGTCGCGGCCGATGACCGGCGTCTCGACGTCGGTTTTCCGACCGAGGTCGTCGTCCAGGTCCACACACAGGACCAGCAGCATTGTCACAACGTTCGCCGGTGTCGTTTATCTGCTTTTGGGCGATTAGTACGTTATCGGCTCGTCGCCTCGGCCGCCGACGTACTGGTAACTGACGAACAGGAGGACGGCGAGGACGAGCGTGAGGAGCCCGTAGGACCCGGCGACCAGGAGGGCATCGGCCGCGGTGTCGTACTCGCCGGTCCTGAACACGATAGCCTTCCGGACCAGCGCGATGACGCCGGTGAAGATGACGAGGCGAAGAATCCGTGCCGTCTCGTCCGACCGTGCGTACGCGATAACGGTGTTGTACACTTCGACGATGATGAACAGCAGGAGCGCGGTGTCGATGAAGCCGATGACGACCAGCGGGTCGCTGATGTCGCCCGACTGTATCTCTCCGAGTATCTGCAGGCCGAGGTCGAACACGCCGATGGCGAACAGCACGACCAACACGAGTGCGGCGACGAGTTCGACGGTCTGCATCACCCGCTCGGAGGCGTCGACCAGCCGTTCGACCTGTGGCCCGCCTTGCCGCTCCCGGTCCTCCGCTCTCGCTGTGTTTTCCTCGTCCTGCTGTGCCGGGGGCTGACCGTCGGCCGCGTCCGCCGGTTCCGTCGCCCCCTCGTCGCTCACGTGTGGTACTAGCGTGGAACAGTGAAAAACCCCAGTCCGTTTCGCACCGCTTTTGGCCCTCGACGTGTTCTGGTTGGACAGCGAATGATTTCCAAGGGCTGTGAACAGTGTGCCGAGGGCGGCAAGATGGTGCTGTTCGTCTACGGCTACTGTGACCAGCGTGACTGTTTCTACTGCCCGCTCGGCGAGAACCGCAAGAACGTCACCGACGTGTACGCGAACGAACGCCTCGTCGAGGACGACAGCGATGTCATCGAGGAGGCCGAACGGATGGACGCGCTCGGTGCCTCCGTCACCGGCGGCGAACCCCAGGAGGCGATGGGCCGGACGACGCGCTATCTCTCCCTGTTGAAAGACGAGTTCGGCGAGGACTTCCACACGCACCTCTACACCGGCATCACGGGCGGGCGCGAGAACATGCGCCGCCTCAGCGAGGCCGGACTGGACGAAATCCGGTTCCACCCTCCCTTCGAGCAGTGGGGTGACCTCCACGGCACCGAGTGGGAGGACATCCTCTACGTCGCCCGCGAGGAAGGGCTAACCCCCGCCTTCGAGATACCCGGGATTCGGCCTGAGGAGGAGTTCCTCGACTTCTTGGACGAGGGTGCCGCGGAGTTCTGCAACATCAACGAGTTCGAGATGAGCGACGGCAACTATCGCCGGATGCAGGAACGCGGGTTCGAGTTGAAGGAGGGGCACATGAGTGCCGTCGAGGACACCCGTGAGGCGATACTGGACGTGATGGGCGACCACGAGCGCGTCTATTTCTGTACGTCCGTGTTCAAGGACGCCGCCCAGCACCGCCGCCGCCTCAAGCGGATGGCCCGGACGATTCGCCGCCCGTTCGACGACGTGACCGACGACGGGACGCTCGTCTACGGGAAGACGTGGGTCGCTCCCGACCGGTTCGAGCAGTTGGGCGTCCCCGAGGAGTTCTACACAGTCAAGTCCGACCACGTCGAGGTGGCGTGGTGGCTGCTGGAGGAGATGGTCGAGGAAGGCGACATCGACGAGGGCGAAATCGTCGAGCAGTACCCGACGTACGACGGGCAAGTGGTCGAACGGACGCCCGTTGCGTAGTGCTGTGAGCGAGCGGTCTTCGATGCAGTCCGTTCCACGGGTGGTCGCCGAGCGAGGCGTCGGGACGGTGACCTGAACGGATACGAACAGTTTTGACGACGCTCCCGCAAGTGCCGATATGGCTTTGGGCGGTCGGCGTGTCGGGTACTACGTCCTGTTGTTGTTCGGGACCACGGCGGCCTTCACGCTCCTCTACAACTTCGGGATGGCGACGTGGGAGGGGCGACCACAACCGCTCTATCGGTCGCTCGAAATCGTCATCCAGAGTTTCACCACGACGGGCTACGGCGAGGACGCCGGATGGACGACGCTCCAGATGAACGTCCTCGTCATCACGATGCAACTCGCCGGCATCGGCCTCATCCTGACCGCCGTCGACGTGTTCGCGGTGCCGTGGCTCCGTGACGCGCTCTCGCCGACCGCACCGGAGACGGTCCCGGAACTGTCGGACCACGTCGTCGTCTGTGGCTTCACGCCGCGGACCGACGCGTTCGTCGACGAACTCGACGCTCGCGAGCAGGCGTACGTCCTCGTGGAACCGGACGAGGAGACGGCGAACTCGCTCCACGACGACGGGTATCACGTCATCAGTGGCGATCCCGAGACGGCGGACGCGCTGGAAAACGCACGCATCGCCACGGCACGGGCCGTCGTCGCGGACGTAGCGGACGACCGGAACGCGAGTATCGCCCTCGCCGCCACGGAGGCCAGTCCGGGAACGCGCATCGTCACGCTGGCCGAGGACCCGGACCTGAAACAGTACCACAGCGTCGCCGGGGCGGACGAGGTGCTGTCCCCGCGCGAGGTGTTGGGGGAACGACTCGCGGGCGAGGTTCCGACGGCGGTCACCGCCACCGTCGAGGAGGGGGTGTCGGTCGGGGAGAACATCGAACTCGTGGAACTCACCGTCGAGGCGGGGAGTGACCTCTGCCGGCAGACTGTCGCGGAGGCAGACCTCAGGGAGCGGTTCGGGGTGAACGTCATCGGCGTCTGGCGCGGCGCGGACTTCGAGACGCGCATCGACCCGACCATCGAACTGGAGGCCGGGACCCGTCTCCTCGTCGCGGGCGAACCGCCCCAAATCGACCCGCTCCGGGACGCAACCACCTCGACCGTCCGGGAGTTCGCGGCACAGGAGGTCATCGTCGCGGGGTACGGCAACTCCGGGCAAGCGGCCTACGGCGCGCTCGAACACACCAACACAGACCTGACTGTCCTCGACATCGAGGACGCCGAGGGGGTCGATATCGTCGGCGACGCCCGGGACCCCGAGACACTCGAGGCGGCCGGCCTCGAAACGGCGTCGGCCCTCGTTCTCACGCTGGCCGACGACACGACTGCCGTGTTCGCCACGCTCATCGCACGCGATTTGAACCCCTCGGTACACGTGGTCGTCAGGGCGAACCAGCGCGACGACGTGCAGAAACTGTACCGTGCCGGTGCCGATGCCGTGGAGTCGCTGGCCCGCATCAGCGGCCGGATGCTCGCGGCGACGGTGTTCGAGGACGAGGACGTCCTGATTTACGACAAGCAGGTCCGTGTCGTTCGCCTCTCGGCTCCCGGGCTCGCGGGGGAGACGCTCGTGAGCGCGGACGTGAGAGCAGAGACGGGCTGTACCGTCGTCGCGGTGTGGCGTGACGGTTCGGCGATAATCGACATCGACCCGACGACGTTCACCTTCGAACCCGGCGACGACGTCGTCATCGCGGGAACGGACGAGAGCGTTACCCGGTTCGACAGTCAGTTCGGTGGAGACTGACTCACTCGTCGTCGTCGCCTTTCATGTGCTGGAGCTGGTCGACCAACTCGTCGGTGGACTTGTTGGACTCGAAGGCCACGTCGCCGTCGGTTTCGTTCTCGTGGACGTTGACCGCTTCGACGTCCTCGTCCTCGTCTCGGTTCTGGTTCTCCTGCTCGGATTCGTCGTAGCTACCAAAGCCCATTGTAGTACGACGAGGTTGCTCCGGCTACAAAACGCGTGCGGTCCGTGCCAGTCGTGGTGTGCGGTCACGAGCCTAGTCTTTTGCCCGCGCCGGGCGAAGGCAGACCATGCCTCGGAGCGACCGGTTTCTGACCGTCGACGGCACCGAACTCCACTACGCCGACTGGGGCGACCCGTCTGACCCGCCGGTGCTGTGTGTCCACGGGCTCTCGCGGAACGGCCGGGACTTCGACCCACTGGCACGGGTACTCGAAGACGAGTACCGCGTGCTCTGTCCCGACATGCCCGGACGGGGCTGGAGCGAGTGGGCCGACGACCCGGCGACGCTGTACGGCGACGCGGCGATGGTCGAGACGCTCGTGGGCTTCTGTGACGAACTCGGACTGGAGACGGTGCGGTACGTCGGCACGTCGATGGGCGGCGGGCTGGGAATGGCACTCGCGGGCGGCGCGATGCCGGACCGCATCTCGCATCTGGTGGTCAACGATATCAGTCCGAACCCGGCGGAAGACGCGACGCCGGCGGCGATGGCTCGCATCATGGAGTACGTGCCCGACCCGCCGACGTTCGAGACGGTAACGGCGATGGAGGCGTACATGCGGGAGCTGTACGAGGGGCGGTTCAGCGGGATGAGCGACGAGGAGTGGCGGCGGCTGACGCTGACCTCCGCCCGCCGGACCGACGACGGGCGGGTGACTGCCGCGTACGACCCCCGAATCCTGGAGGGCGAGGACAGCGAGGACGCGCCGGACCCGTGGGACGTGTGGGCGGTAATCGACGCCGAACTGCTGATTGTCCGGGGAACGGACTCGGACATTCTCCCCGCAGAGCCGTACGAGCGGATGCTGGAGACACAACCTGACGCCGAGACGGTCGAAGTCGACTGCGGGCACGCGCCGTCGCTGAACGTCCCTGCCCAAATAGAACCGATTCGGGAGTTCTTCGCGGAGTAGCCGCGCGGTAGCGGAGGCGGAGCGGTGCCGTCCAGCACAGCACCCGGACTCGACTGGCGGTCGAGTCCGGCGGTTTTTGATCCAGCTTTTTGCGAGGAGTGGTCGCGCGGAGCGCGACCCGACGAAGTAAAAAGGTGGGTCGTAAGCGTTTACTCCTTGGTCTGACTACCTCGGGGCATGCCGGACTGTCCACTTGCGGACGATTGTCCCAGTTTCAGCGAGCGAATCGAGGGCATGGGCTGTCAGCACTACGGTGACCGCGGCGGTGCCGAGTGGTGTAGCCACTACAGCCAGCCCATCCGCGACCTCAAACAGCAGCCGGTCCAGCGGGGGCAGGAACTCGTCGTCACCGTCGAAGACATCCACGAGAGCGGGGCCGGTGTCGGGCGGACCGAGGACGGGTTCATCGTGATGGTCGACGGCGTACTCCCGGAGGCACGCGCGAAGGTGAAGGTGACCCGCGTCCACTCGAACCACGCGAAAGCCGAGGAGATAGAGCGGTTGCCGATGGAAGACGAGGCCGAGGGGGCCGACACCGAGGCCGACGAAGCCGACACGGAGGACGAGGAGGCGGACGACGAGGCTGACGAGGTGGATGCGGAGAACGACCCGCGACTCGGAAGCAGGGACAACTTCTGGGGCGGGTGACGTCGCTCCGGCCCGTGACAGGGACACGGACCAGCAGGACCCGCACGGTGGACAGTCCGGGTCCGACCTGTGGACGCGCAGGCGGTGGGTTTTTTCGCGCCGGGCGCGCTAGCAGTCGAGACGTGCCGCAACACGGCGAGCAACAATGACAGACGGGGACATCGACGCCGACGAGATTCTGGACCGTGCCGGGTTCGACGCGGCCGAGAACGTGCTGACTCGGCGTCAAGCGGAAGTACTCGCGCTCCGCGAGCGCGGGATGGCGCAGGCTGACATCGCGGAGCGGTTGGGAACCTCGCGGGCGAACGTCTCGAGCGTCGAGGCGAGTGCCCGCGAGAACGTCGCCAAGGCACACGAGACGGTGGCGTTCGCGGACGCGCTCCGGGCACCCGTCCGTATCCCCGTGGACCCGGGGACGGACCTCTACGACGTTCCACAGCGGGTGTTCGAGGAGTGTGACGACGTCGGGGTGAAGGTGAGCTACACGGCCCCTGAACTGATGAAACGCATCAGCGACGAGGCGGGCGACGCCGTCGTGGGCCGACAGGTCGAACAGCGACTGCTCGTCGGCGTCACCAGCGACGGCGAGGTTCGGGTTCGCCACCGAAGCGACCCGCAGTGAGTGCATCGGACTCGTTTTTATCCCGGGTGTCGTGTAGTCGGCTATGGACCTCGAACTCGACGGCAACACGGCACTGGTCACGGCGGCGAGCAGCGGCCTCGGACTGGCGAGCGCGACGGAACTCGCCCGTGAAGGGGCAAACGTCGCGGTCTGTGGCCGGAGCGAGGAGAAACTGGCCGACGCACGCGAGCAACTCGACGCGGCGGGTGACGGCGGCGTACTCACGGTACAGGCCGACATCACCGAACGCGCGGACGTGGAGGCGTTCGTGGACGAGACAGTCGACGAGTTCGGCGGCCTCGACCACGTGGTGACGAGCGCGGGCGGGCCTCGGAGTGGCCCGTTCCTCGACATGGACGACGAGGACTTCTATCACGCGTACGACCTGCTCGTGATGAGCGTCGTCTGGACGACCCGGTACGCACACGACCACCTGCAGGCCGACGGCGGGGGAACCATCGTCAACATCACGTCGCGGTCGGTACAGGAGGTCATCGACGGCCTCGTCCTCTCGAACTCCGTGCGCCGGGCGGTCACGGGGTTGATGAAGACACAGGCACGCGAGTTCGCGCCGGACGTGCGGGTCAACGCCGTCCTGCCGGGGGCGACGGAAACCTCCCGCATCGAGGACCTCATCGAGCAGTCCGTCGAGCGCGGCGAGTTCGACAGCTACGAGGCGGGCCGCGAGCAGTGGGGCGAGGGCATCCCGCTCGAACGGATGGGAAATCCGGCTGAACTCGGGCGAACCGTCGCGTTTCTCTCCTCGGAAGCGAGCGGCTACATCAACGGCGTGACGCTCCCAATCGACGGCGGGAGTCTGCGGAGCTAACCCCGGTCAGTCGTTCCGGTACTCCGTCTGGAACCCGCGGAACTCCGTTCGGTGCGCTTCCTCGTCGGCGAGAATCGTCACGGCGAGGTCCTCCGTGACGGGGTCGCTTGCCTCCTCGGCCGCATCTATCAGGTCGCGGTAGGTGGCGATGGCGTCCTCCTCGGCGTCGAGCACGCCCTCGACAACGGCGAGCACGTCCGTCGAATCCTCGGGCGGCTGGAGCGAGTCCTGTCGCGCAGTGAACTCGGCGGACCCTGGTGGACGCGCGTCGAGTTGCTTCAGGCGTTGCCCGAGTTGTTCGGCGTGGGTCAACTCCTCTTGGATGTCCTGTCGAAGGCTCTCTTTTATCTCCTCGGCGCGGACGCCGTCGAGGACGATGGCGTTCGTCTGGTAGTTCATCACGGTCTCTATCTCGTCGGCGTATGCCGTCCGGAGCAGGTCGACGACGCGGTCAGAAGACATGGCATTCGTAAATCACCACGCACCCAAAAATGGGTTGTGTCGGTTCTCAGTAACCGGCAACTCCCGGGTCAGCCCCGGCTTGCGGTCCTCGGTTTCAGTACCGACCCTGCGCGCGTAACTGCTCTACGACCTCGCGCACGCGCTGTGTCTCGCCTTTCGGGACGACGAGCGTCCGGTCGCCGTAGGACGCGACCACGAGGTCGGAGACGCCGACCAGACTGACGTGGCCGTCGGTGGCGACCACACAGTCCTCGGCGTCGGCCAGCAACGCGTCGCCGAGGACGACGTTGCCGGCCGCGTCGGCGTCGAGGACGCGCTCGAAGGCGTCCCACGACCCGACGTCGTCCCACGCGAAGGTGGCCGGCACGAGATACGTCTCGTCGTTGTCTTCGAGTACGGCGTAGTCGACGCTGACCGACTCGACGGCCGCGAACCCGGCGTCGGGGGAGTCGTCGTCGAGGGCCGTGACCAGCGGTTCGAGCGGCGAGTCGCGGGCGGCAGCGAGGAACGCGTCGGGCGTCCACGCGAAAATGCCAGCGTTCCAGTAGTAGCCCTCGGCGACGTATCGGGCGGCCGTCTCGGGGTCCGGTTTCTCGGTGAAGGACGCGACGGTGTGGTAGCCGGCCCAACTCTCGGCCCTGTCGTCGCCGCTCGCGCCGTCACTCTCCCCCCATCGGTCGGGTTCGCGACGCTCGCCGGGTTCGATGTAGCCGTAGCCCGGTGCGGCGCGGGTCGGTTCGACGCCGACGGTGACCAGTCCCGCCGTCTCGACGGCTACCTCGGCGGCGGTCCGGGCCGTCGTCTCGAAGTCGCCGTCGACGTGGTGGTCACTCGGCAGACAGACGAGGGCACACTCCCCGACTTGCTCGCGGATGCGGTGGGCGGCGTAGGTCAGTGCTGGGCCGGTGTCCTTGGGTTCTGGTTCGGTGAGGACGGCGGCTTCGGGAGCGTGCTCGCGCACCCCGTCGGCGAAGGCTGGGCGGGTCAGGACGTACACCTCGTCGGCGAATCCGGCGCGCTCGACGGTAGCAGTCAGGAGCGACGCGTCTCGGCCGAACGACTGGAACTGTTTCGGGCGGTCGCTCCGACTCGCGGGGTAGAGGCGCGTGCCGGTGCCACCGGCGAGGACGACGGCGACGAGCGGACGGTCCATGGCCGTCAGTCGGCCGCCGACGGCAAAAGGTTACTCGGGTACCCGTCGGTCACGGCTCCCACGTCTCTATCTGCCCGTCCCGGATGTCCTCGACACACCCGCGACAGTCCTGATGCTCCGGGTCGAAGCAGTCGGGGCGGGCCTCCTCGTCGAGCGAGACGGTCCGTCGTTCGGCGTAGCGACGGCAGACGAGACGCGCCCGCCCGTGTTCGTCCTGTGGCAGGTCCGCGAGGGCACTCCGCTTCGCGTCGCTGTAGGCCCGTCGTGCTTCGCCGACCTGTCGGCCCGCCGACCGGAGCGTCGTTCGGACGAACCGCCGGAGACGCCCGTCGTCCATGTCTGCCCGTAGGGTGCGGGTACACATAGAAACACCGCCGTCACCCTCTCGAAACGTCACCAAATCGAAACATTGAGGGTCGCCGGGTGTCGCCACCGTGAGTATGTCGAACGACCTGACGCGACGCGACGTACTGCGAACTGGGGCCGGGGTGTCGGCGGTTGCTGCCCTCGGCGGCCTCGCTGGCTGTTCGGGCCTCACCGGCGGCGGAGGCGGTGAGAGTGAGGGTGGTGTCCAGAGCCTCCCGGCGGACGCGGGTGCCGCCGCAGTCATCGACGCCGAGGCGGTCCGGACCGACGACGCGACGGCGGCCCTCGTCAACGCCTTCCTCGACGTGCAGGCCGAGCGCGAGTACTACGACGGGCCGGAGAACTACGAGGCTGTTCTCGACGAGTTCGAGAACGAGACGGGCCTCGACCCGGAAGGGGCGTCGACGCTCACTCCCTTCTTCGGATGGGGTGGCGAGTACAGTCCGGTCGACGGTGAGTTCGCGGCGGCGCGGTTCGAGGCCGACTGGTCGGCCGAGGCTGTCGTCGACTCGCTCGAAGAGAACGGTGGGTCCTACAGCGACGAGGCGTACGCCGACGGCACGCTGTACGAACCAGACGAGGAGTATCGGTCGTACCTCGGCGTGTTGGGCGACGGGCGGTACGTCGTCGGCACCGAAGACGCCGTGACCGACACGCTCGACGTCGAGGCGGGCGAGGCAGACGCCATCCCGGAGACGCTCCAGTCGGCGTACGCCGAGACGCGGACCGCACCGGTGCGGTTCGTCAGCGGCGTCCCCGAAGACGAGGTCCCCGAATCGGCCGGGGGGCAGTTCGACACGAGCGTCTTCAGAAACGTCGAGAGCGTCGCGGGGTCCGTGTACGCCGACGGCGACACCCGCGGTATCGAGACGACGCTCGCGGCCGGGTCCGAGTCGGACGCCGAGGACATCGCCGACATCATCGACGGCGGACTGACCGTCGTCGAACAGGACGCACCCGAGGCCGTCGCCGCCGAACTCGACGCCGTGGAGGTAACCCAAGACGGGACGGGCGTGACCGTCTCCTACGAGGCGACGGTGGACGAGTTGACCGCCCTCGTCGACGAGGCGGTCGGTCAGTCCGGTTCGGGTGGTGCGGAAGATACCACGCCACAGGTCGCGTTCGGGTTCGACTACGACCGGGACGCCGAGACGGTTACCATTACCCACGAGGGCGGCGACCACGTCCGTCAGCGTGCCCTCACCGTCGAAGGTGCTGGCTTCGCCGATGCCGCCGACGCGGAGATGACCGGTCCCGGCATCTGGCAAGGCACCGCCAGTGGCGAGATTGGCGGCGACCCGGCCGTGGCGGCCGGGGACCGCGTGACCGTCGGGGCCGAACCCGACTGTGACATTCGTATGGTCTGGCGGTCCGAGGACGGCAACGCGGCCGCGACGCTCGCCCAGTTCTCCGGTCCCGACGCCTGACCCGTCCGGCGGTTTTCACTTCCACCCCGCCGGGCGAGGGTTTATGTCCGAAGCCGACGAACCCTCGATTGCCTCCCATTGAAAACGACGCGGAGGCAGTGAGAGCAATGACAGATTTGCGTACCCAAGCGGAAGAGATACACGAGCAGTTTTCCGACCAGTTGGACCTCTCGGTCGAGGACGTGCAGGAACGACTGGAGACGCTGGTCACCGAATACAAGGTCCCCGTCGACGAGGCGCGGCGAAGCGTCACGAGTACGTACCTCGACGAGGCGGGGATGGAACGCGACGAGTTGGGCGGCGGTGGCGGCAACGAGCGCGTGAACGCCGCCGACGTGGACGCCCCCGAGAAGTGGGTCGACATGACCGCGAAAGTGGTCGAACTCTGGGACCCGAACAGCGACGCCGTCGCGCAGGTCGGCCTCCTCGGTGACGAGACGGGCACCATCAAGTTCACCAAGTGGTCGAAGTCGGACCTCCCCGAGTTGGAGGAGGGTGCAGTGTACGACCTGCGGAACGTCGTTACCGACGAGTACCAAGGTCGCTTCTCCGTGAAACTGAACCGGACGACAGTCATCGAAGAGTCGGACGCGGACCTCGAAGTCGGCGACGACGACGCCACCGTCGAGGGCGCGCTGGTCGACATCCAGAGCGGGAGCGGCCTCATCAAGCGCTGTCCCGAAGACGACTGCACACGCGTCCTCCAGAACGGCCGGTGTTCGGAACACGGCGAGGCCGAAGGCGAGTTCGACCTCCGAATCAAGGGGGTGCTCGACGACGGCGAGGACGTTCACGAGGTCATCTTCGACCGCGAGGCCACGGAGGAGTTCACCGGCATCACGCTCGAAGAGGCCAAAGAGATGGCGATGGACGCGCTCGATACGACCGTCGTCGCCGACAAGATGCGAAAGGAGACGCTGGGTCGGTACTACCGCGTGACGGGGCCGACGTTCAGGCGGTACGTCCTCGCGGACGACGTCGAGGAACTGTCCGGGCCGGTGGACGCAGAGGAGACACTCATCAAAGCGAGGTCGATTTGAGATGGCCGCAGTACCTACCCGAGAAGTCGCCCGGCGCGTGTTCGCGAGCGAGTTCAACGACGCCGGATACACGTTCAAGGAATCGGACGACGAGCGGGCACCGGTCTACCTGTTGCTCCCGACGGGACAACGGGCCAACCGGGTGTTCATCGTCGGGACGCTCACCGAGACGGAGGACGTGGGCGAGGACAGTGAGTACTGGCAGGGTCGCTTGGTCGACCCGAACGGCGACACCTTCTTCATGTACGCCGGGCAGTACCAGCCGGACGCCGCCTCCATGCTCCGGGAACTCGAACCTCCGGCGTACGTCTCTGTCGTCGGCAAGCCGCGGACCTACGAGACGGACGAGGGCGAAGTGAACGTCTCCGTCCGGCCCGAGTCCATCACGACGGTCGACGAGGCGACCCGCGACCGGTGGGTCGTCGAGACGGCGGAGCGGACCATCGAGCGTCTCAACGCCTTCGAGGCCGCCGAGAGCGACGAGGGCGGTGCGGTCGACGAGTACGTCGAGATGGCCCGCGAGCAGTACGACTCGCCCATCGAGAACTACCGGCGGGCAGTCGTCGAGGCGTTGGAGAGTCTGGAATCCACCGACGAACCGGACGCACAGGCCGACATCTGACGGCCTCACGACCACAGTTTCCGGCCGATACTGGCTGAAAACTGGAGCCGAACCGCAGGACGTGGGAGCGTCTGACAAAGCTTCAAGTAGGTGTAGTGACGACTATGGGACACTATGGGCAACAAAAACAAAACCATCTCGTTCCGCGTGAGCCAAGAGAAGTTCGAGACGCTCCGCGGAATCGCCGAGGAGCGGGACCTCTCGCTCTCGGCAGTCTTCCGTGACTACGTGGACCTGCTCGTTGCCCACGACGGCCAGGTCGAGGTCGTCCCGGAACACGAAGTCTCCGAGAACACGAGCGACGACACGAGTTTCCCGCCGAAAGTCGAGGTGCCCAAGAGTTTCGTCCGCGAACACGAGCGGTTGGAACTCGAAGCCGAACACCTCCGCGAGCAACTCGAGGAACACAAACGCTACGTGACGAAACTCCGCCAGCAGATAGACGAACACGAGGACGGCGAGGAGGTCATCCAACTGGAGGACCTCGACGGCGGCGAGGACGAGGACGAGGAACCCTCCTACCGCATCGGCAGCAGTTTCGACGAGTCGGTCTAACCGTTCTCCCTGCCCTGGCGTCGGGGACCGAAATATACACTACCGCTCCGCAGTCACCTGCGGCGTATGTCCCTGTCGACGGATGTCCTCCTGTTCAGCGTCGTTCTCATGCTCATGGCAGTTCAGATAGAGGCCTCTGGCTACGGTTCCGGTGACCCGTGGGTCGCGGCTGGGTTGGCCGTCGCTGTCCTCGGTATCCTCGGGAGTCTCGTCTCGGCCGCTCGTTCCGCCGAACCGCCCACGGCCGACGGGGACGACTCCTGACGACCGCTGTCGTGCCATCTCTCTTCGGGTCACCGCTCGCCCGACTGTATCGGGTCACGAAACCGACCCGGTTATCACCGTCGCCCGTAACGACGAGTTATGAGCGACGAGGAACCTTCCGTACCGGTCTTCTGTGAGGACTGCGGGACGACGACGCGTATCCCGTTGGACGAGGTGGGCCAAGCCATCGACCGGCACAACGCCCAACTCCACGACGGCGAGGATGTCGCGGAGGTCGACCCCGATATCGCCGACCAGTTGGCGGACATCGTGGCCGACGACTTGGGCCTGCTCGACGGCGAGTGACGGTGCGGTGACGGGTCGCGGCGTTACCGCACGAGGTCACGCCGCCGTTCGCCCGCGCGTCGGGCCATCTCCTCGTCCCCGTCCACGTCCGCGAGCGTCTCGACCGCTTCGAGGGTTCGAACCGACTGGTCGAGAAAGGACAGGATGTCGCCGGGGTAGGCATAGAGCATGTAGTCGTCGCCCATCACGTCGACGATGGCGTCGGGGCCGAGGCCCTGTGCGCGCAGGTCGAGCAGGTAGTGGACGAACTTCTCCTCGGGGTGGCCACAGTGGGGGCTCGCTTGGCAATCGCAGTCCAGAAAGTCCTCGGCGAAGTCGAGTACGCGGTCACGGGTCGCGTCGTCCAGTTTCGCCAGCCCCTCGCCCTGAAAGAGTAAATCGAGGGTCGCGCCGCTGAACGCCCCCTTCGGAATCGACGTCTCCAGCTGGGAGGCGAGTTGCTGGTGGTTCTTGACGTATATCTTGTCCGTGATGGCCACGCGTACCCCTACTTGACCGTCGCGGCGCAAAAGACTCTCGGAACCGGCCTCGACGACGTGTGGTTCGCAAACGCCGAAACCGCGAGTACGCATACTTTGAGACCGACGATAGCACGCTGACCGGCCCCGAGAAGGCGATGGGCATTGGCCAGTTGGAAGACTCACAGACACTGGGGCCAGAAACTCGTCGCTCACAGCGTTCGTGCGTCGCTGTCACACCCCACAGCGATTAGTCCCTCGCAGCCTACTATCGGGTGATGAGTACGCATCCGGGATTTCACTCGTTGCACGAGGAGACATCGGCCACGCTCCCGGTTACAGGCGACCTCCCTAGGTGGCTGACCGGAAGTCTGCTTCGGAACGGCCCCGGAGCTTTCTCGTTCCCAGACGGGAGTGCCGTCGACCACTGGTTCGACGGGCTGGCGATGGTGTCTCGGTTCACGTTCGACCCCGCGGACGCTGACGGTGACTCTGCAGTCCACTACCGGAACCAGTTCCTCCGGACGGACGCCTACGAAGCCGCCCGCGTGGGCGAGTTCGAGGGTGGGTTCGCGACCGGCGAGACGACACTGCGCTCGCGGTTGGCCACGTTCCTCACCGACCCCTACGACAACACGAACATCGTCGTCGAGCGGGTCGGAGACAGCTACGTCGCGCTCACGGAGTCGCCGCGATGGGTCGCCCTCGACCCCGACAGCCTCGACCTGCGGGGGCACGTCGAGTACGACGGCGACGCCCCGTCGGGACAGCTCTCCTGTGCGCACCTGAAGCGGGACCCGACGACGGGCACGCTCGTGAACGTCGACACCGAGTTCGGTCGGACGAGCCAGTACCACGTTTACACCATCCCCGAACCGGGGACACGCGAGCACGTCGGCAGCGTTCCGACGGACGAACCCGCCTACATGCACAGTTTCGCGCTCACGCCACGGTACGTTGTGTTGACCGAATTCCCGCTGCGGGTCGACCCGCTCCGCTTCCTGAAACCCGGGCGTCAAGCCCCGTTCATCGAGCAGTTCGAGTGGGAACCCGACAGGGGCACACGGGTCGTCGTGTTGGACCGCACGAGTGGCACGGTCGTCGCGGCACCGACGACCGACCCGGTGTTCGGGTTCCACCACGTCAACGCTTTCGAGCGGGCGGGCGGCACCGAAATCGTGTTCGACCTCGAAACAGTCCCGGACGCGACGACAATCGACTCGCTGTATCTCGACAGCCTCCGCGACGGGGAGATGGGTGCCATCGCCGGCAGACTCGAACGCTTCACCGTGGACCTCGGTGACCCGACCGGTCACGGTCGGTACGACGCCGAGGACGTGACCGTCACGCGCGAGGTGCTACACGACAGCGGCACGGCCCTTCCGACCGTGTCGCCGGCCCGCTGGTGCCGTGAGCATCGCTACGTCTACGCGATGGACATGCCCCAACCAGTGACCGAGTGGGCGCGTGGCGTGGTGAAATACGACACCGAAACCGGCGACGTGACCGAGGCCGACGCCGGCGGTGACTACTTCGGCGAACCGATTTTCGTCCCGAATCCCGAGGGCGACGCCGAGGACGACGGTGCCGTCGTGACCGTCGCACTCGACGCCGCCGCCGACCGTTCACGATTGGTCGTCCTCGACGGTGCGGACCTCACCGAACGGGCCCGAGTGACGTTGCCGCACGCGCTTCCCTTCGCCTTCCACGGGCGGTACTTCCCCGAAATCAGGGCACCGTCGTGACCGACCTCCCCAACACGACTCGCCCCCTGTTTCGTCCGTGGGCGGCTACCCTGCCCCAATTCAGGTCGTCGTCCAGCCGCCGTCCACGGTGAAGACGCTCCCCGTGCAGTACGACGAGGCGTCACTGGCGAGGAAGACGGCGATGCCCTTCAGGTCGTCCGGTTCGCCGAGACGACCGAGTACTGTCTCCTCGGCCATCTGCTCGTGCATGGCGTCCATCCCGGAGTCCTTGCGGAACGCGCCGCCGCCGATGCCCGTGTGGGTCCACCCGGGGGCGATGGCGTTGACGCGGATGCCCTGCTCACCGAGGTCGGCGGCGGCCTGCTTGGTCAGCTGTGCGACCCCGCCCTTCGAGGCGACGTAGGCGGCGACGCCGGGGAAGTCGGAGGCGACGCTACTCAGGACGGAGGCGGTGGTGACGATGGACCCGCCGTCGTCCATCGCCCGTGCGGCCTCCCGGACGGTGTAGAAGACGCCATCGAGGTTCACGTCCATCACCTCGTCCCACTCCTCGACGGGGTAGTCGTCGGTCGGCAGACTCAGGCGGCCGATGCCGGCGTTGGCGAAGGCGGCGTTGAGGCGGCCGAAGTGGTCGACCGTCTCTTCGACCATCGCTTCGACCTGCTCGTGTTCGGACACGTCCACCGTCAGCGCGAGCGTCTCGGCGTCGAGGTCGGCAGCGACCGTCTCGACGCCTTCCTCGTCGATGTCGGCGAGGGCCAACCGCGCGCCCACGTCGGCACACGCCTCGGCGTAGCCCTTCCCGATGCCCGACGCCGCGCCGGTGACGAGCACCACGTCGTCGTCCAGTCGGAAGCGGTCGAGGACCCCCATCTCACTCGCCCCCGTCGAACCGCGTGACGTACTCGATTTCTTCGGGTTCGAGTTCGTCGTCGTCGAAGGCGCGCTTGGCGATGGAACGCATGTGCGCCTCGTCGGCCCCGTCGATGATGCGGAAACAGCGGACGTTCTCGTAGAAGTCGGCCAGCGGCAGGTCCTTACCGATACCGTTGCCGCCACACACCTGCACGCACGTGTCGACGATGTCCTGGACTGTCTCGGCGGCGAACACCTTGGACATCGACACCTCGGTGTCCGCACTCCCTGTCTCGGCTATCTGCCGAGCGGCGTGGCGGACCATCGTCCGAGCGGCGTGGAGACGCATGTGCGCGTCGGCGATGTCGAACCGGAGCGACTGCTTCTCGCTCAGCGTGTCGCCGTAGGCCGACCGCTCGTCCATGTAGGCCTTGGCCACGTCCAGCGACCGGTCGGCCATGCCCATAAATCGCATACAGTGGGTCAGCCGGGCCTTCCCGAGGCGTTGCTGGGCGACGGCCAGTCCGCCGTCCTCCGGACCCAGCAGGTTCTCCTCGGGGACGCGGACGCCGTGATACTTCACCTCCGAGTGTCCCATCCCGGACTCGCCCATGTGCGGGATGTCCCGGACGAACTCGACGCCGTCGGCGTCGGCGGGCACGATGAACGCCGAGGTGCCGACGTAGGGGTGGACCTCCTCGTTGGTCCGGGCGACGACGATGAGGAAGTCGGGTTCGCCGGTCTGGCCGTGCGTGGTCCACCACTTGTGGCCGTCGATGACCCACTCGTCGCCGTCCTTCTCGGCACTGGTCCGTATCTGCTTTGCGTCGGACCCACAGCCGTCCATCGGTTCGGTCATCGAGAACCCCGACGAGATGTCGCAGTTGGCCAACGGCCGGAGGTACTCCGCTTTCTGTGCCTCGGTGCCGGCGTGTTCGAGGATTTCCATGTTCCCCTCGTCGGGGGCGGCGACGTGCATCGCGCCCATGGCGAAGATGGACCGTCCGGCCTGCTCGAACACCGGGAGCAGGTCCACGAAATCGAGGCCGAGACCGCCGTACTCCTCGGGAATCTGCGGGCCGAACACGTCGCGCTCGCGGGCAATCTCCCGGAGTTCCTCGACCAGTTCCCGCCCCTCTTCCTGCCGGTCTGCGTCGCTCCGGTGGTCACGCTGTCCGAACAACGCACGCTCGCGCGGCAGTACCTCCTCGTCGACGAATGCACGGGTCCGCTCCGCGACTTCCTGTGCGCGCTCCGAGTCTTGGTATCCGATATCCATGCGCTTAGTTCAACGACCAGATGAGTTAATTATACTGCATTCTTTCAGTAACATCTTTAAATTGCCTCTCGGAACAACCTTCCAATGGCAGACGCAGACGACCTCGTCGACCGCGGGAATCTGCGGACGTTCCTCGCGGAGCGACTCGGGGGGGTAGACGAGTTCGACGTAGAGCGACACGAACAGGGGTTCTCGAACGAGACGCTGTTCGTCACGTGGGGGGACCAGCAGTTGGTCGTCCGGCGGCCGCCGCCGGGCGAGACGGCCGACACGGCTCACGACGTGCTCAGAGAGTACCGCGTCGTCGACGCCCTACAGGCGGGTGACGTGCCCGTGCCGCGGACCGTCGCCGCCAGCGAGGACGGCGTGATGGGGTGTCCGTTCTACGTGATGGAGCGGTTGGACGGCGACGTGATGCGGTTCTCCGAACTCGACCGGTTCGGCGACGCCGATGCACGGCGCGGCATCGGCGAGGAGATGGTGGACACGCTCGCGGCCATCCACACCGTCGACTACGAGGCCGTGGGGCTGGGCGACTTCGGCACCCCAGAGGGGTTCACCGAGCGGCAGGTCGACCGCTGGACCGAGCAGTTCGAGTGGGCCTTCGAGGAGACGACCAGCGAGCGCGAGGTGCCCGAAATCGAGCGTATCGGTGACTGGTTGGCCGAGAACGTCCCCGAGGACCCGGCGCACACGCTGGTCCACGGCGACTACAAACTCGACAACGTCATCTTCGCGCCGGGGACGCCGCCCGAAATCGCGGGGGTGTTGGACTGGGAGATGTCCACGCTCGGGGACCCGCTCTGTGACTTGGGGTGGTTGCTCTTCTTCTGGCTCGACCCGGAGGACGACCTGACGACGCTGATGCAGACGATGGCCCCCTCGTTCACCACGCACGAGGACTACCTCACCCGCGGCGAACTGGTCGACCGCTACGAGGAGCAGACGGGCGTCACCGTCGAGAACCAACGCTTCTACCGGGTGCTCGCGGTGTACAAGATGGCCGCGTTGGGCGAGATGTTCTTCGCCCGTTACCTGATGGGCAACTCGGACAACACGCTCTATCAGATGATGGAGGACGGCGTCCCGACGATGGCCGACCACGCCGTCGAAATCATCGAGGGCGACCGGCCGCTGTAGATGCCGCTCCACACCGTCGACCGCTTGGAGGATGTCCCCGACCCGGTACCGGATGCCGACTTCGTGGTGGTCGACGTCATCATCTCCTCGACCAGCATCGTCCGCCTGCTCGAAGCCGGTGCGGCCTACGTCCGCCCGTTCGCGGACCCCGAGGCCGCCCGTTCGTTCGGGGCCGAGACGGACGCGTTACTGGTCGGCGAACAGGGCGGCGCGCCCGTCGAGGGGTTCGACGCCTCGCCGCTGCCGTCGTTGCTCCCCGAGGACATCACGGACCGACCGGTCGGCATTCTCACCTCGAACGGGACGCGCGCGTTCGAGCGTATCGGTCACGACGGGACCATCTTCGTCGGGAGCACGGTCAACGCCGCCGCCGTCGCGTCGACACTCGCCGAGAGAGACCGGGAGACGTGGCTGGTCGCCGCCGGCCGGGGTGGCGACCCAACTCCCGAGGACTCGGCTGGCGTCGAACTCGTCCGGCGGTGTTACGAGGACAGGCTGACGACGGACGCCGCGGCGTCGCTGGCGGCGACTGTCGAGGAGAGCGGGACGGCCGGGTGGCTGCGGGAACTGGGACTGGGCGACGACGTGAACGCACTCCTTCAGTTCAACGAGAGCGACGTGGTGCCGCGACTACGTGACGGCGTCTTCGTCGCGTAGGCTGTGAGTCCGTCCGGGGTGTGTCACCTTCTCCCGTCGCGTTCACGGAGTCGTAACGTATTTCAGGTGCAGGGGGGCTATTTACACGTGCTCAGTGTGTCCGGACTGGGGTATTGGTATCCTACAGCCTTGTGGTGGCTGTGAAGTGGGTTCGATTCCCACGTCCGGACTTGTCTGTTTTATTATAATAATGGGCGTGATGAGCCGAATCGATTTCATTTTGTCCGCGCGAGGCTAGTATTTATTTTACTACTGAACGAAACGAATACTGATGGTAGCACACCACTGTCCGACTTGTACTCGGTCGTTCGAGACCCGCCGGGGTCTCGGTGTCCACCATAGTTCGGTCCACGACGAACGGTTGCCAAACAGGGAGTGCGACCGCTGCGAGGAGCGGTTCTACAGCGAGTCGGCACGGGCCTACTGTTCAGAGGACTGCCACGATGCGTCGGTATCCTACACGGGAGCGGACAACCCGAACTACCGGGGCGGGAAGGAGACGACGGCGTGTGACATCTGTGGCGACGAGTTCGAGTACTACCCCTCTGAGAAGGACGGCCTGTACTGCGCCGAGTGTGTCGAGGACGAATCGTGGCGGCCACGCCCGTCCTTGGAGGGCGAAGCGAACCCGCGGTGGGCGGGCGGAAAAATATATGTTCCCTGTCATTCATGCGGTGATACTGTAGAACGGCATCCGAGCGAAGTGGCAGGTGAAGTGACGTTCTGTGGCTCGGATTGTCAAGCAGAGTGGCTCTCGGACGCTTTCACGGGTGATGGGCACCCCAACTGGAAGGGCGGAGATACGGGTCCGTACGGCAAGGGCTGGAATCGCGTGCGCCGACAGGCACTCGAACGCGACGACTACGAGTGTGCGGTCTGTGGGAAGTCGAAGGCGGAGATCGGGCGGAATCCGGACGTTCACCACATCGTACCGGTTCGTGCGTTCGAGCAGTCCGACGAGTGCGACCGGACGGACGCACACGAACTGGGGAACGTCGTCTCGCTGTGTATCGACTGTCACCGGAAGGCGGACTTCGGGACGATTCCGAAGTCCGCGCTCCGCGAATCAGTCAGCGCGTGACGCGGGAAAACCCCTAATTACGTCGAACCCCTCTCACGGACAGATGCAGGTCGCACTCGTGACTGTCGGCGACGAACTGTTGGCGGGGGACACGGCGAACACGAACGCGACGTGGCTCGCTGGCGAACTGGCCGACAGTGGTGTGACCGTCGCGCGTGTCCTCGTGGTACCGGACGAGATGGCGGCCATCACGGAGAACGTTCGGGCGTACAGCGACACCTACGACGCGGTCATCGTCACCGGCGGCCTCGGTGGGACGCCGGACGATATCACGATGGCGGCCGTCGCGGCGGCGTTCGACCGCGAACTCGCGGTCGACGAACTGGCGCGGGCCGACGTGGAGGAGACGCTGGACGCTATCGCGGGGGACTATCCGGACATCGATGTGGACGTGACTGCGGAGGCGACGATTCCCGCGGGGGCACGTCCGCTTCTCAACCGTGGCGGTCTCTCGCCGGGGTGTGTGGTCGAGAACGTGTACGTCCTCCCGGGGATTCCGGGAGAGATGAAGACGATGTTCGCCGATGTCGCGGACGAGTTCGACGGCGACACCACCGCACGATACCTCTACACGGACCGCCCGGAGGCGAACCTCATCGACCCGCTGACCGACGCCCAGTCACAGTTCGACGTGCGCGTTGGCTGTTACCCGGACCGGGACGCGGGCCACAATCGCCTGAAAGTGAGCGGCGAGGACCCTGCCGAAGTCGACGCCGCGACGGAGTGGTTGCTGGTCGAAGCCGGGGCCAGCGACGACCCCGACGACGTAGAGCGCGTACGAGCAGGCGAGGAGTAGGCTGAGGCGATGCGGCCGCGAGGCGGAGCGGTCGCGGAAGACACCAGTACAGCATCCGGACGCGAGCCAGTGGTTCGCCTCCGGCCTTTTTGACCCACGTTCGCAAGAGCGAAGCTCTTGCGCAGCCCACCAGAAATCTCCGATTTCTGGGGACGTTTTTGCGCGAGCGGTGACGCGCTCCGCGCGTCACCCGGTGCGGAAAAAGGTGGGTTCAGAAGCGTTCCGGATGCGACGTGAGCGACTCCTCGCGGTCCTCGGCGAGTTTCTCGCCGCGGTACGCGCCGCTCTGTTTGATGATGCTGAGTGCGGTCATGATGTCCGAGCGGGTGATGATGCCCGCGAGCGATTCCTCGCCGGCGCGGCCGTCGCGCTCCATGACGAGCAGGCGGCCGACGCTCGCCTGCTGGAGGGTGGTCATGGCGTCCATCGCGTCGGCGTCCGGGGCGATGGTGTGGAGGTCGGTGGTCATCACCTCGTCGACGCGGAAGGCGTCGCGTTCGACGTCGTTGACGCTGAGGGCGTCGTCGAGGGCGACCAGTCCGACCACCTCGCCGTCGCGGACGACGGGGTAGCCGGTGTGGCGTTCGCGGAACATCCGTTCGAGCAGTTCACCGACGGTGGTGTCGGGGGAGACGGTCCGGACTTCCTCGACCGGGGTCATGATGTCGCCGACGGTGACGCCCTGAAACGCCGCCCGCATGACCGTCTGCTGGGCCTCGCTGGAGGCACCGATGTAGATGAAGAAGGCGATGGCGACGAGGAAGATGCCGCCGCCCCCGAACAGGCCGAACAGGCCGAGCAGGACGGCGAAGACTTTCCCGACTTCGGCGGCCCACTGGGTCGCCTTGGCGTAGGGGAACGACCGGGCGAGCAACGCCCGGAGGACGCGGCCGCCGTCCATCGGGAAGCCGGGGAGCATGTTGAACGCCGCCAGCGCGAGGTTCATGAGCGCGAGGTAGCCGAGTAGGAACTTCACAATGGGGAGGCTCGCCGGCGTGCCGAGGAAGGCGGCGTACGCGCCGACGCCGAGGCCGATGCTGACGATGGGACCGGCGATGGCGATGAGCAACTCCTGTTTCCAGTCTTCGGGCATCTCGGTCAGTTGGGCGACGCCACCGAACAGCCAGAGGGTGATGGAGTCGATGGGGAAGCCAAAGCGCATGGCGACGACGGAGTGGCCGAGTTCGTGGAGGACGACACCGACGAACAGGCCGATGGCGGCCACGGCACCGATGGCGAGGGCTAACCCGGACGCTGCGAAGGCGTCGGCGGGGATGGCGGCACCGAGCGTGTCGTTCAGGATGGAGACCCACTCGCCGAGTTGGATACTGATAATCCACGCGAACAGCGGCAGGACGAGAAGAAAGGTGAGATCCAACTTGATGGGAATGCCCACGAGACTCCCGATTCGGAAGCTTCGCATACCCGACCTACGCCCGCACCGCCCTTAACGAGTGTGACCGGTCCGTGCCCACCGAACATATGTCGACCGACGACGTACCGGCCGCGTATGGCAGACACTGACCCGGAACCGCTGATTCGACGGGCCGACGACGTCGAGTACGAGACGGTCGACGCCGCCGACGGCGTCGAAAAGGGCGTCCTGATAAACGAGGCCCACGGCGCGCCCAACCTCGCAATCCGTCGGTTCACGCTCGCCCCCGGTGGTGGGATTCCGAAACACACCAACGAGGTCGAACACGAGCAGTACGTCCTCGCCGGGGAGTACACAGTGGGTGTCGACGGGGCGGAACACACCGTCTCCGCGGGTGATTCGCTGTTCATCCCCGCGGGTGTCGTCCACTGGTACCGCAACGACGGCGACGAGGAGGGGGCGTTCGTCTGTGCCGTGCCGACGGGCGACGACGACATCCGACTGTTGGACGACGAGGAAGCGAACCGCTGAAATAGGACACTCGCGTACCGTGGCCCGTGTCAAAGCAGGTTGCGCGGGTGGACACGCTGTTCCTCCACGAGTCCGGCGACGACTACCGCGTGGTCGTCCAACGGGACGGTGAGCGACTGTTTCAGGCCGTCCTCGAACTCAAAGAGACCAGTGCGGGACCCCGACCCGGCCGGTTCCGTGTCAAGGAGGGGACCAGCGAGGACCCGCGTGACCCCGAGCAGTTCGTCGAACTCGCCCGCCGGGCCGACCGCATCCGCATCTCCGAGCAGACCTCGCGGAGCGGGCGCGAGCGGCTTCGAGCGATGCTCGACGGCTACCAACTCGACGCGAAAGTCGTCCGGACGTGCCGGCTCTGTGCGGGCGAGGGGCGGTACTCGCCGCTGACAAGTGAGACGGCAATCGAGAGCGACGACGAGCACATCTGCCCCGACTGCGCCCGCGCACAACTGGACCGCGAACTCGCCTTACAGGGCGACCTCAGCGCGAACGCCCGGGACCGACTCGAAGACCTGCTGTTGGACGTACAGGACCTCGACCGTATCACGAACCTTCTGGCCGGGCAACTCGACCCCGAACTGACGAAGTTCGACGAAATCAGCGCGACGCTCGACGACGTGGACCTCGTGCCGGTCGATTCTCTCTCGCTCCACCCGGGCATCCAGTCGAAACTCGAATCCCGGTTCGACACGCTCCTGCCCGTCCAGAGTCTGGCCGTCGAGAACGGTGCCCTCGACGGTACCGACCAGCTCGTCGTGAGTGCGACGGCGACGGGGAAGACGCTCATCGGCGAGATGGCGGGGCTGAACCGCGTGTTGAACGGCGAGGGCAAGATGCTCTTTCTCGTCCCGCTGGTGGCACTGGCGAACCAGAAGTACGAGAGCTTTCAGGAACGGTACGGCGACGTGGCCGACGTGACCATCCGCGTCGGGGCGAGTCGTATCAACGACGACGGCAACCGCTTCGACGCCGACGCCGACATCGTGGTCGGGACCTACGAAGGAATCGACCACGCGCTGCGGACGGGGAAGGACCTCGGCGACATCGGCACGGTCGTCATCGACGAGGTACACACGCTCGGCGAGGACGAGCGCGGGCACCGACTCGACGGCCTCATCTCGCGGCTGAAATACTACTGTGAACGCGGGACGACGAGAGCGGCCCGGAACGAGCGAGCGGGCGACGCCCGCGAGCAACGGGTGTCGGACACCCAGTGGATTTACCTCTCGGCGACAGTCGGGAACCCCGGACAGTTGGGGGAGAAACTCGGTGCAAAGACCATCGAGTTCGAGGAGCGTCCGGTCCCCATCGAGCGTCACGTCACGTTCGCGGACGGGCGCGAGAAGGTCGACATCGAGGACAAACTCGTCAAGCGGGCGTTCGACACGAAATCCTCGAAGGGGTATCGCGGACAGACCATCATCTTCACCAACTCTCGGCGGCGCTGTCACGAGATATCCCGTCGGTTGCAGTACTCCGCCGCCCCCTATCACGCCGGGCTAGATTACAAGCGGCGGAAGATGGTCGAGTCGCAGTTCGCCGAGCAGGAACTGGCCGCCGTCGTCACGACGGCGGCGTTGGCGGCGGGCGTGGACTTCCCCGCCTCGCAGGTCATCTTCGACTCGCTGGCGATGGGCATCGAGTGGCTCACGGTCCAGGAGTTCGAGCAGATGCTCGGCCGGGCGGGGCGGCCGGACTACCACGACGAGGGGACGGTGTACATGCTGGTCGAACCGGACGGCGCGTACCACAACAGCATGGAGATGTCCGAGGACGAAGTGGCGTTCAAACTCCTCAAAGGGGAGATGGAACCGGTGGTCACGCGCTACGACGGGGCGTCCGCCGTCGAGGAGACGCTGGCGAACGTCACCGTCGCGGGCGAACACGCCAAACGACTCAACGACCGGATGGTCGGGACCGTCCCCACGAAACACGCACTCGCCAAACTCATCGAGTACGAGTTCATCGAGGGTCTGTCACCCACGCCGCTCGGGCGCGCCGTCACGCGCCACTTCCTCGCGCCGGACGAGGCGTTCCTGTTGCTCGACGGGATTCGGAAGGGACGGGACCCCTACGACATCGTCGCCGACATGGAACTGCGCGACGACGAGTGACTATTCGAGGTGGTGGTAGTCGAGTTCGTACCCATCGTCCAGTGCCGCCTGCACCTCCGGAGAGGGGTCGCCGGGTTCCCGTGTGGCCAGTGTCATCTCGTCGTGGTCGTCGGCGACGGCGAGGACGTTGCGCTGCCACTCGGGGTCAGTTTCGGGGTAGTCCGTCCGGTAGTGCGCACCGCGTGACTCGGTGCGGTGGGCCGCCGACCGGAGCACCGCCTCCGCGAGGGTGAACATGAAGCCCAAATCGAGCGCGTACTCGAAATCGAGCCCCGTGCGGTCACCCTCGACCCGCAGGTCGCGTGCGCGCTCGCGGAGCGACGCGAGTTTCTCGCGGCCGGCGGCCAGCGACTCGCCGTCCCGGCTGATGCCCGCGTGTTCGGTGAGCAAGTCGCCGAGGTCCGCCGTTAGCTCTTCCGGGCGCACGTCGCCGTCGGCACTCACGAGGGCGTCGAGCGTGGCGAAGTGTTCCGCGGCCGCCGTCTGCCACCGCTCGGGGATATCGGTCGGTGCCCGTGGTGCGTAGTGGGTGGCGATGTGGTCGCCGACTATCTTCCCGAGTGCGACCGTCTCGGCCAGCGAGTTGCCGCCCAGTCGGTTCGCGCCGTGGACGCCCGCCGTCGTCTCTCCGACGGCGTAGAGACCCTCGACTGTCGTCTCGCCAGTGGTGAAATCGACGTCGACGCCGCCCATCGTGTAGTGTGCGGTCGGAGCCACCTCGACGGGTTCCTCGGCCAAGTCGACGCCGAGGGTCATGAACCGCTCGTACATCCGGGGCAGACGCTCCTCGATGAAGTCCCGGTCACGGTGGCTGATGTCGAGGTGGACACCGCCGTTCGCGGTGCCGCGGCCGGCGTCGATTTCCGACCGGATGGCCCTGGCCACAACGTCGCGGGCGTCGAGTTCCATCTGGTCGGGCGAGTACCGCTCCATGAACCGCTCGCCGTCGGCGTTGTAGAGTCGGCCGCCCTCGCCGCGGACCGCCTCGGTGACCAAGCGACCGTTCCAACTCTCGTCCCACTCCTCTCGGGCGACCATCCCAGTCGGGTGGAACTGGACGAACTCCGTGTCCATCAGGGCCGCACCGGCGTCGTACGCCAGCGCGGGGCCGTCGCCGGTGTTCTCGTCTTCGCGCGAGGAGTGGCGGGACCACAGGGCCGAGAACCCGCCGGCCGCGAGCACGACGTGGTCGGTCCGGAACAGAACGGAGTGCCCGTCGTCCATGTCGTACCCGACCGCACCGTAGACCCGGCCTCCGTCCGAGAGCAGTTTCGTGACCATCACGTTCTCTCGGTAGGGAATCGACCGCTCCTGTGCCTGTTCGACGAGAGTGTTCAGCATGGCCTCGCCGGTGCGGTCGCCGACGAAACAGGTCCGCCGGAACGACTGCGCGCCGAAGTACCGCTGGTCGATGTCCCCCGCGTCAGTCTCGGCGAAGGGCGTGCCCCACGCCGCGAGTTCGCGGATGCGGTCCGGCATCGCCTTGGCCACCGTCTCGACGGCGACGGGGTCGTTGACGAGGTGACCCTCGTCGAGGGTGTCGGCGGCGTGTATCGCCCACGAGTCCTCGTCGTCGAGGCTTCCGAGGGCGGCGTTGATGCCGCCGGCGGCCACGTCGTGTGTGCGTCGCCGTGGTCGCGCTTGCCGATGACCAGCGGCTCGATACCGTGGTCCGCCAGCGCGATAGCCGCCCGCGCACCGGCGGCACCGGCACCGACCACGAGGACCGGGACCGACACCTCCTCGTACGCGTCTGCCGGTGCGTCGGACGGGACTGTCTGGCTGGGCATGATAGTGTTCATTTTCGGAGAGAACTGCGTACACTATCGTACGGTCTGGACACCTAGACGCGTTCTGGAAAATGAGGTTTCGTGCCCTCAAATCGGCGTGAAGCGGAGAATAAACGTTCAGATAGTATTGGCATATATCCGATGTCGATGAAATATATTATATTTGATACTATCCGGCAAAACGCTCCTGCTGGTCGCTGCCGAAATCAATGGTTTTTCTACGGCAGGGACTGAGATGGCGTGCGTGTCTCTCCCACCCGTCACGCCGGGGATGACACTAGTTTTCACGCTCATCCTCGTCGCCCTCGTGCTGTTCGCCACGGAAGTCGTTCCCATCGACATCACCGCTATCGGGGTGATGGTGACGCTCCTGTTGGTCGAACCGCTCTCGGCGTTCGCCGCCGATGTGGGCCTCCTCGCCGAACGGGTCGTCGTCCTCAGCGACGGGGACGCGACGGCCGTCGAACAGGGCTTGTCAGGGTTCGCCAGTGCGGCGACGATTACCGTCCTCTCGATGTTCGTCCTGAGTGCCGGCGTCCAGCGGACGGGCATCATCCAGGTCGTCGGGGCGAAAATCGCTACCGTCACCCGCGAGAGCGAACTCAAGCAGTTGGGCGCGACTATCGGATTCGTCGGCCCCATCTCGGGGTTCATAAACAACACGGCGGCGGTGGCGATTCTCCTCCCGATGGTCACCGACCTCGCCCACGAAGGCAAGACGTCGCCGTCGAAACTCCTCCTCCCGCTCTCGTACGCGTCGATGTTCGGCGGGATGTTGACCGTCATCGGGACCTCGACCAACATCCTCGCCTCGGAGATATCCGGCCGACTCATCGGCCAGTCGTTCTCGATGTTCGAGTTCACCGCACTCGGGGCCATCGTCACGGTGGTCGGGTCGGCGTACCTCCTGACGGTCGGTCGGTGGCTGACGCCGCCGCGCATCAAACCCGAGTCGGACCTGACCGAAGAGTTCGAGATGGGCGAGTACCTGACGGAGGTTGCCGTCCGCGAGGATTCGTCCGTCGTCGGCCAGACCGTCCGGGAGACGCTCGCAACGACGGACTTCGACGTGGATATCGTCCAGTTGATTCGGGACGACGAGGTGTTCCTCGAACCGCTCGGCGCGAAGGCGATTCGGGCGGGCGATGTCCTCGCGCTTCGGACCGACCGGGACACCCTCGTCGAACTGAGTGACCTCGACGGGTTCGACCTCATGCCCGACGTGACCGTCGACGACGAGACGCTCGAAGCGGCCAACGAACGCCAGAATCTCGTGGAAATCGTCGTCGCACCTGGGGCGACTATCGCCGGCAAGACGCTCGATGGTCCGGACTTCCGACAGCGTTTCGACGCGTCCGTCCTCGCGTTCCGCCGGGGCGACGAGGTCATCCGCGAGCGCATGGACCGCCTGCGTCTACGGGTAGGTGACACGCTCCTCGTGCAGGCGACACCCGAGACCATCGACCGCCTCTATCAGGACCGCAACTTCATCGTCGCCGGGGAAGTCGACCGCCCCGACTTCCGGACCTCGAAGGTTCCCGTGGCACTCGGCATCGTCGTCGGTGTCGTCGGTCTCGCGGCAGTCGACGTGTTGCCCATCGTCACGTCCGCGCTCGCCGGCGCGCTGGCGATGGTCCTGACGGGGTGTCTCAAGCCGACGGAAGTGTACGAGTCCGTCCAGTGGGACGTCATCTTCCTGCTCGCGGGTGTCATTCCGCTCGGCATCGCCATGGAGCGAACCGGCGGGGCCGACCTCATCGCCGACGCCATCGTCTCCACCGCGACGACGCTCCCGCCCATCGCAGTCCTCGGGTTGATGTACGTCGTCACGGCCACCCTGACCAACGTCATCAGCAACAACGCCAGCGTGGTGTTGATGATACCAGTCGCCGTGACCACCGCACAGGACCTCGGCGCGAACGCATTCGCGTTCGTCCTCGCGGTGACCTTCGCCGCCTCGACTGCCTTCATGACGCCCGTCGGCTACCAGACCAACCTCTTCGTCTACGGGCCTGGTGGGTACCGCTTCACCGACTACATCCGCGTCGGTGGGCCGCTACAGGTCCTCTTCGCCGTCGTCACGACGCTCGGCATCGCGTTCTTCTGGGGACTGTAGACGAAACGCTTACTTCCCACCGTCTGAGAGATGTGAGTGCGGGACCGTGGGTTAGCCTGGTATACTTCGGGCCTTGGGTGCCCGTGACCCCGGTTCAAATCCGGGCGGTCCCATTCCTCTTATAGATAGTGCGAGGCGAAAACCCACGGCTTTAGCCGTGGGATGAAGCCGATAACAGGGAATCAAATCACGCGACAGTGGCAGGCTGACCCCCAGTATTTAAGAAATGTCTGACTTGCGTATAATATATCGAGGTGCGGCGCACCGTCCCCGTCGCACTCGACGTGGACAGTGACGACGCCGCACTCCTCGACGACACCGTCGATACGTTCCGCTGGTCGGCGCAGTACGTTGTTGACCACGCGTTCCAAGGCGAGTATGTCACCACCAGCAAAACACGGTTGGACGACGAAACGTACGACGACGTGCGCGAGAAAACAGACGGGTTCAACGGTGGACTCGTGCAAGCCGCCCGCAACAAGGCGGCCGAAGCCTGCAAGAGCGTCGTCGCCCGCTGGCAGAACGGGAAGAAAGCGTCCAAACCCACGTTCACCAGCCCGCACATCGTCTACGACAAACGTACCGCGACGTTCCACGAGGACTGCGTGAGCCTCGCCACCACAGACGGTCGGGTGGAAGCCGAGTACGTGTTGCCCGACGAGGACAGCAACACTCCCCACTCCGAGTACCTGTTTTCAGACGAGTACGAGACGACGGGTGCGGAACTACACTATCGTGACGGTGACTGGATGCTTCACATCCACTGCAAGACGGACGTGGAGTCTGACACGTCGGCACGGGCGACACCTGAGAACGGCACGGTTCTCGGGGTTGACCTCGGCGTGAACAACCTCGCCGTCACCTCGACTGGCACGTTTTGGACGGGCGACGAGTTCGAGCACTGGCAGCATGAATACGAGAACCGCCGTGGATCGCTCCAGCAGTGCGGGACGCGCTGGGCGCACCAGAACATCCAATCCGTTGGACGGAAAGAGGACGGACGGTTCAAGCTGATGCTTCACCGCATTAGCAACGAACTCGTCGCCGAAGCCCGTGAGAACGGGTGTTCAGTCATCGCGTTTGAGGAGTTGACCGACATTCGTGAGCGGACTGGTGCGTCGTGGGGGCACAAATGGGCGTTCGACCGCCTGTACGAGTACGTCGAGTACAAGGCTACAGAACACGGAATAGTGGTCGAGCAGGTTGACCCTGGGAATACCAGTCGGCGTTGCTCGCACTGTGGATTCACGCACCCAGACAACCGTACCGGTGAACGGTTTGAGTGTCTAAAGTGCGGGTACGGGAACCACGCGGACTACAACGCCGCGAAGAACATCGGTTTGCGGTATCTCCGTCGCAACCAAACTGGGGGCGATGGAGGCGTACCCTTGGGCGTGCGCTTGAACAGCGGGACGCTGAACGTGAACGGAGGCTATTCTCCTGCCTCGTCAGAGGCCAGAACGTGAGTCCACGCTGAATCCCACGACTTCAGTCGTGGGTAGCTCAACCGTTCAAGATCTGCACTACAGCGGTGCGTCCCAACTACACAAGGTTACGGTCCAGACTCGAAATTCCAACCACGGTACGGTCGCACCCCCTCGCCGTCTCGGGTCTTGGAGTACACACCAGCCTGTAGCACAGTACGTCTATGTGCCTACAGACGGTCCCGTTAGGAGACTTCGCTTCTCGGCCCGGGAGAGCCGCCTGGAGCGATTCCTCTCTTATCAGGGTATTTTTGCGGATCACGCCATTTACCGAGTTCGATCGCTACGCAGTCTGTTGATTTGCTAGCCTCATACGTCGTTTTCCCGTCGTGTCGTTGGCCGGAGACTCCCCCGACGGCTGGAAGGTCGAAGTCGCCGGGATTCGGCTCGTGAACCCCGAGGATGAACTCGAACAAAAGCGGGATGCGAATACCGAAAATGCGGTTTTCACCTATCGGGATGCGGCTTTTCTTGTTGTTGATATCGACCCGGACCGCAGGCGGTCTGTGGCTGGGAGGGGACTCAGCCGGCTGAGTGTTCGTCAGCCTGTCCCGTGCTGTCGACGGGTAAAGCGCGGACGATACGGCCGGTTAGTATTCGTGGAACACCCGACCACACTGAGTACACTTGACCCGCGCGGAGCGGAACCACGGGTTACGTTTGACTACCGGACCGTGACAGTCGGGACACACCCCAGTACCGTCGCCGTCCGCCACGCGCGCTGAGAGGTCCAGCAGCATATCCTCGAGTTCGTCGATCTGCTGAGCCTGTTCCTCGATCGTCCCACGCAGTTCTTCGATGCGTTGTTCACGCTCTTCGACTGATTCGATATCCAAGACGGCTTCTGATACCGTCTCGGTGGCACCATCCTCGGCCGTCATCTCGGCCTCGCTGGCTTCGGACGACTGCTCGCTCTCGGCCGCAGCCTCTTCTCCGTCCGCTGAGCCGTTGTCCGTCATATCCTGTTATGTGTGCTGTTCTCGAATCAATCTACTGGATAATTCAACGAGATTAGTGCCCGGCTACTGTCCGACGGTGAGAGAAGCCCAACCAGTCAGGCACTCCTATTTTTATGATAGAACCCAACATTTGGCTGTATGCTAGCACCACTACAAGCGGGCAGTTTGGGAGTTGAGGGCGAGGGCATTTGGCTGGCCCTCGGAACGGTACTGATGCTTCTCGGGATGGTGTACTTCATCGTGCGAGGATGGGGTGTCCAGGACCCCCGACAGAAGGAGTTCTACATCATCACCATCCTGATTCCCGGCATCGCAGCCGCATCGTATCTATCGATGTTCTTCGGGTTCGGCTTGACAGAGGTGCCGGTCGGCGAGGCGTACAACTCATTCGCGGCAGCGAACGGCGGTGTGCTCGAGGTCTACTGGGCCCGGTACGCAGATTGGCTGTTTACCACACCGCTGCTGTTGCTCGACATCGGGTTGCTTGCGGGAGCCAGCAACCGTGACATCGGCTCCCTCGTCGGCCTCGACGCGTTCATGATCGTCACCGGCCTCGGCGCGACGTTGATGCGTAACGGCGTCGCCCGGTACGCCTTCTGGACCATCAGCACCATCGCGATGGTGCTCCTGCTGTACTTCCTGTTCGCAGTGTTCACCGAGGCGGCGTCCGACCTCGACGAAGACGCTCGGGGAACGTTCAACATTCTCCGGAACCTGATACTGGTGACGTGGGCAATCTACCCCATCCTCTGGCTGATCGGGACGGAGGGTGCCGGTGTCGTGAACCTCTACGTCGAGACGCTAGGCTTCATGATCCTCGACGTGACCGCGAAGGTCGGGTTCGGTTTCATCCTGCTCCGCAGCCGCGGCATCATGGGCGACGAGTCAGCACCGACCCCGTCCGCTGAGGAAGCTGCCGCCGACTGACAGCGCGTCGACCGAATCGGCGACTGAAAACATTTTTTAACCGACGAACGACGGGATGAGATAGATGGACGAAGAAGACGAGGTGGAAGTCGAACAATTGAATACCCGTGCAGCCGCTGGACTCGTCGTTTCCGTCGTAGTCGGCATCGTCGGACTGTTTCTCCTCCCGTCGTTGCGGTCGCTCGGGGTGAGTTTCGGAGTCGCGTTTTGGTCGTTGCTCGCCTTGGAGTTCGCCGCATTCCTCGGTGTCTTCGCATCGGTTCGGCGACTTCACCAGCCGTTGGAGTGACCGCGTTAGCGTTCGAGCGACCCGTCGTAGGTCCGGTCCCCCGCCGAAAGTGATGGCTCGACTACTTCGAGCGCGCGCTCGAAATGTCGTCTCAGGAGGAGTGCTTCGCGGTCCCGGTCGGAACCGGACGAGTTCTCGACGTGTTCTTCGAGCGCGAGCAGTCCAGCCTCCCTGACGACAGCCGCGATGTCGCTTCCGGTGTACCCCTCCGTTCGGGCCGCAAGTGCCTCACAGTCCGGGTTCTCGACCGGCCGGTCGCGCGTGTGGACTCTGAATATCTCGGCCCGCTCGGTCTCATCAGGGACCGGAACCTCGACGAGACGGTCGAAACGGCCCGGTCGCAGGAGCGCGTCGTCGAGCTTGTCGGGTCGGTTCGTCGCGCCGATGACCGTCACGTCGTCGTTGCCCCGGATGCCGTCCATTTCCGTGAGAAGTTGTGAGACGACCCGCTCGGGTGCCGACCCGTCTCCATCTGTCGAGCGTGCCGACCCGAGACTGTCTACCTCGTCGAAAAACACCACCGTCGGAGCACTAGCCCGTGCCTGCTCGAAGACCAGCCGGACCGCTCGCTCGCTCTCCCCGACGTACTTGTTCATCAGTTCCGGACCACTCACCGAAATGAAGTTCGCTTCGGTCGTCGAAGCGACTGCCCGTGCGAGCGTCGTCTTTCCGGTTCCCGGAGGACCGTACAGCAGCACACCGCCGACCGGATCGATGCCAAGCCGTTCAAACGACGCCGAGAATCGGATTGGCCACTCGACCGCCCGCCTGAGCTCCCGCTTTGCCGTCTCAAGGCCGCCGATGTCGTCGAACGAGGTCGATGGCACCTGCTGACGAGTCCCGGCCATCTGCTGTGGTTCCGTTTCCTCCAGTGCCGTCCGGAAGTCCGTCTCACTGACCACCGGCTGTTGTTCGTCCGACCGGTCAATCGCAGTTTCGACCGCCCGGGACCGTAACGACAGCAGATCCGCAGCGACGTAGCCGAACGCGCTCCGACCGATGGCATCCACATCGACAGACGGATCGACTGGCGTGTTCCGCATCAGCACCGAGAGTATGTCGCCCCGGTCGTCGTCGGTTGGCCGGTCGACCCTAACTGTTCGGGCGAGGAGCTCCCCGCGTAGGAACGACGGTGGCAGGTCGTCGAACTCACGAGCCTCTCCGACGACAACCGTACTCGACTCTTTGGCGTACTGCCGAAGCCACTCACGGAAGCAGGTGGCTCCCGGGCTGTCGTCCGAATCCGCGAGGAAGTCGTCCAGCCCATCGACGTGGACGATTCCGGGACCGGGTCCGGAGACGGCTGCACCAGCCTCGCGGAGTCGGTCACGTACGGCGTCGGGGTCCTGCGGCGAGAACGTCCGCGCGTCCACGGAGTGGACCGTCGCGTTTGCCCGCCAGACTGCGTGCCCGAGCAGGTGTGTCTTGCCGACACCGCTGGGACCAACGAGCAAGACGCCAGCCCGGGCTGTGCCGTCGAGCGCGTCTGCCCGTTCCCGGTCGACAAGCGGGCCGACCACCGCCAGATTGAGTTCCCGGATCGTTTCATCGTATCCACCGACCAGCTCCCCTGCAACCGGCTGAACCCGCCGGCCCGACGCGGCCGGTGCCGGTCCGTCTGACAGGTCCAGCTGTGTGTTCTCGTCGACAACCACCAGTCCGGAGGGGCGCGTCTCAGTCACTCGGAGCGGAGCGGAGATCGACCCTTCGAAAAACGACACCTTGAGCTCATCGCCGGGCGATATCGGACGCTGGCCGATGGCTTGGCGGACTGCGGCCTCGCCCCCCGCGAGCGAGAGTGCCGGGACCGGTGCCAGTTCGACCGCCCTTGCAGCAACCGGAGTGGCAGACTCTATGAGCACTACGTTGCCGCTTCCGGCTTCCAGTTGGTCTGCGAGACCGACGCCCAAACGGGCCGTGCCCGGCTCGAGAGAGGGCTCTATCTCGGCCCGCCGTACCGTCGAACCGCCGGTGCCATCGAGCACGCGGACTGCGTCACCGGCACTGGCCCCGATCGACGACGAAACGTCGGGTGCGAGTCCGACCGGCCGCTCAGCATCTGCGACTGTCACCACTGCACGCGTTCGGTAGGACATACTGTTATGAATCCTGCAAGGCTTCCGGAAACGGGTTGCCATGAAGCACGTACCTAGTGCCACAGAAGGCGAGGATCGCGAACGGCACGAACAAGATACTCAGATACACCACCCACTCGTTCAGGTAGCTCACAGTGTTGCCAGCGACCAGCACGAGCGAGGCGGCAACCAGTGGTAGCCAGTCTTCGGACGGAATGCCTATCATGTGTTGTCGTTCAATCGTGCGTCGGTCAGTAGTATCGGTGCGATTATCGGCGGGCCGCGATCCGGGCGGCGGACCGACCGAGGATGAGTATCAGTACTCCGACACCGAGGACGGGAACCGCCCCCACCCCGGCACCCTCGAGCAGACCGACCGTGCCGAGACCGAACGCGCCGACTGCGGCGATGGCGTGCGCGAGAAACACCCACGGGTGGATGTCGTGGCGCTTGAACCAGCCCCGAACTCCGGAATTGTTCTCGATGCGTTCGTTTCCGGACACACCGATAGTGTAGGAACGCATCCTAAAGAAGATAGCGTCCAGCGGTTGCGAGGAGAACCGGTCAACCAGCTGGTTCGCTCGGCTACGGGCCTCCGTTGCAAGGGGCACGGTTGTCCGTGACCTGTCCCGGGCCGTGGAGAAGCGTTTCGCGGTCGCTATCGACCTGCGCCGAGCACGAACGGTCCAACAGCACCGCTGTCTACGTCTGCCGGAGGAGGGCAAGCATTCTGAACGTTGCTAGCGGCTCCGGCAGCACTCCAAGGGACGATCGAGGCCACCGACACGGTGTCGTCGGTCCCTACAGACGGCCGCTGGACGAGCGGGGTCGCGTCCGCGTTGCGGGCAGTCGCCGGTGGAGTCCGGTCGCCATCGCGACCCCACCGAGAACGGCGAGCGTACTGACGAGGACGCCAACGGCGAACTCGGCGGTCGGGGTGAGGAACGCGGTGAAGGCACCGAGCGCGCCGACGCCGACGAGACAGGCGGCCGCCACGACCGCCGTCGCGACGACTGGGAGCGGCCGCTCGCGAATCCGCGCACGACTCGCTCGAATCGCCTCGGGAATCGTGTGGCCAGTGCGTACGACGTCGACGAACACGAGCGGGAGGTACACCAGACAGACGACACCGGGGACGAGGAGGAGGAGTGACCCGAGGAGAACCGCGACGGTTCCGCCGAGCAACACGACACCGGCACGCAGGAGCCGACGAACCGTCCGACTATCCGCATCGGGCCGGTTCGGCTTCGATTCGTCGGTGCCACCGAGGAAGACGACGAACGCCGCGAGCGACCCGACTGCCAGCCCGAACGCGACGACCAGCAGCGTGACGGCCCCCAACGTGGTCAGCGGGAGCGAGACGGCGTACTCGAACCGAAACGACGCCGGGAGTGTGGCCCGGTGGAGTTCGGCCAGCCGATTCACGGCGACGTTTACGAGCCCTATCGCCACGCCGAACGCGGCGACGGCCAGCAACTGACTGTACGACTCTGAAAGGCCCGCGTGTGAACCAGCGGTGTCCATCTGGGAGGGCATCCTACCGGAACGACGGCCGCGGCGATATATATGAATTTTCAAAAATATCTTACAATTAACTCCCGGTATATCTGTGAAAGCATGAGAGAATCGCTCTGAACGCGCTTTGCGTCAGACGAGCGTCAGACAAAGACTGTACCTTTATTGGTACGAAGCTCACGGCGTGATACATGAAGCGACGCGCCCTCCTGGCAGCCCTGACCCCGCTCGTGGCGGGGTGTTTCAGTGGGACAGACCCGGAATCGGGACAGACCGAACGGCCGACGGCGGAGCCGACGAGTACCCCGACTACGGAACAACCGACCGAGACGCCGGAACCGACACCGACGACGACCGAAACGACGCAGACACCGACCGGTGACCAGACTGCCGCAGCAGAGAAGATACGGATTGCGCAGAACAACCTCAGAGAGGCCGTCTACACCTACACCGGTGGGACGACGGACGACCTGCTGAACGTCTCTGCGGAGACCGAGGAGTTCGACGCCCGCACCGTGTTGCTGAAACTGGACGCGGTCCAGACGGCGACCAACGACGCGGAGGACCTCGCTGCGACCGACGAACAGGAACAGCTCGTCGCCTCGCTGATGGAGATGGAACGGTTCCTGACGTACGCGGCCGACCTCCAAGCCCGACTGATTCTCGGCCACGACACGACCTCCGAGGCGCGCGCGGCACTCGAAGCCGACGACAGGGACGAGGACACCATCGAATCGACCCTCGACACCCTCAGCGATGTCGTCGACAACACGGAACAACCGCTTACCGAGGTGCGTGACAACGTCGACGCCGCGAGCACCGACGCGACGAGTACAATCAGTAGCGACGAGTACGACCGGAAAATCACGCAGTTCGAGCACGAACGGAGCGTGCTGGTCGACCTCAACGACGCGCTGCTGAGCATTTACGCTGCTGTCGAAGACATCGAGGAGGCGCGAGAAGAGGCCGACTACGGCAACGAGGACGACGCCGAAGAGATGGCGGATATGGCGGCCGAGACGCTCGACGACGTGGTGGATGACCTCGACAACCTCGAAGACGACCTGCCGTCACGCGCCGACGCCTTCGAGGATTCGGTTGCGGATACGCTCGACATGGCCGAAGAGTACCTCCGGGAGGCCGAGGACTTCGAGGTTTCGTACAACTGACCGCGGCGGCTGCACACTACGCCCGCAGGAGTACATTGGTAGCATTCAGGTCGCGGACGCGCTCGCTGGCATCCCGGAGGTGTTCCTGTCCCGCCTCGACGGCGTCGCGGGACGGGCGGACGCCGCGGGCACCGTCGGCGGCGGCGGTCCTGAATTCCTCGGCGGTGGCCGAGAGCGAGGCGGCGTCGGCGACGAGGTTCTCGACGGTGTCGGCGATAGCAGCCGGACTGTCGAGCGACCGGAGGGTATCCTCGCCGGTACCGAGGCTGTCGATGACTGTCCCGAACTCGTCGCGTGCAGTGGTGTAGCTGTCGTCGACGTACGCGTCGGCGGCGCGGGCGATGGCATCGAAGCCCGTTCGGAACTCCGACAGCGTGTCCGGGAGAGAACCGAATGCGGTGACTTCCCGACGGAGTTGCTCGACCTTCGCGGTGTAGGTGTCGCTGTCGAGGCGGTCGAAGGCGTCGGTGTCCTCGGGGTCACTCTCGGCTTCGAGGGTATCGAGGTGGTCGCGGGCGGTGCTGTGGAACGACCGCAAGTCGACGATGGCACTCGGGATGGCACCGGTCCGCTCGGCGTAGAGGCGGCCGGTGATGTAGTCGAGTTCGTCGTCGGCGTCTTTGAGTGCCGACTGACAGCGTGCCCCAGACGCGAGGAAGGCACCCACGGCGCGCAACTGCGTTGCGGTCGCTCGCTGGGCGTCGGTCGCCTCGCGTGGGAGGTCCGTGAGTTCCTGTCGTGCCGCGCTGACGGGGTTCGTGATGCGAGTGAAGGTGATGGCCGTCTCGGCAGTCACGTCGAGCAGCGTCGCGTCGTCGGCCTCCGCGGCCGCGGCGTACTGGTCGAGCGCGTCGCCGAGGTTCGACCGCGCGTCGTCGAGGTGCCGTGCTGTCCGTGGGTGCGGTGGTTCGGTTCGTGGCTGTGCCGTCTCGTCCGGTTCGTCCGTGCGTTCGGTCTCACGCTCGGTCGGTGTCTCACCCGGCGGAGCCGTCTCGGATGGAGGGGTGCCGTCGGTCGTTTCCGACGCTTCGGTCGTCCCGTCGTCCGTCTCCGTCTGCTGGGGTTCCGGGAGTATCTCCGAACATCCGGCCGAGAGGAAGACGCCGGCGGTTGCGAGGATAGTGCGGCGGCGCATCGTCCCAGACATGTATTAACAACCTGTTAACTCTGTCCGTTGGGTCCCCCTCTCGCTGGGGATGGCGAACCTTCTTGAGTGAGTGGGAACAACCACTGCAAGACCACATGGCTCGCGCGGAGGACACGGAGGTTATCGACCTGTTTGAGGAGTTCTACCGCAACTACTACCGCAACGAAATCGGTGACCTCGCACAGAAGTATCCCAACGAGAAGAAGTCACTCTACGTCGATTGGCAGAAACTCTACCGGTTCGACCCCGACCTCGCCGACGACTACCGCAACCACCCCGAGCAGTTCCAAGACTACGCCGAGGAGGCCCTCCGCCTGTACGACCTGCCGGTGGACGTGAAACTCGGGCAGGCCCACGTTCGCGTCCAGAACATCCCCGAGACGACCGAAATCCGGGAGATTCGCGCCGACCACCGCGGCATGCTCATCAGCGTGCAAGGCATCGTCCGCAAGGCCACCGACGTGCGTCCCAAAGTCACGACGGCGGCCTTCGAGTGCCAACGCTGTGGCACGCTCACCCGCATCCCGCAGGCCGCCGGCGACTTTCAGGAACCACACGAGTGTCAGGGCTGTGAGCGGCAGGGCCCGTTCCGCATCAACTACGACCAGTCGGAGTTCGTCGACGCCCAGAAACTCCGGGTGCAGGAGAGTCCCGAAGGCCTGCGCGGCGGTGAGACCCCCCAGAACATCGACGTGAACGTCGAGGACGACATCACGGGCGAGGTGACGGCGGGTGACCACGTCCGCGTCACGGGCGTCCTCAACCTCGACCAGCGCGAGACGCGCGGCGAGAAATCGCCCATGTTCGACGTGTACATGGACGGCGTCACCGTCGAAATCGAGGACGAACAGTTCGAGGACATGGACATCACCGACGAGGACAAGAAGGAAATCGTCGCCCTCTCCGAACAGGAGGACATCTACGAACAGATGGTCGACTCCATCGCACCCTCCATCTACGGCTACCGCCAGGCCAAACTGGCGATGATTCTCCAACTGTTCTCCGGCGTCACCAAGCACCTCCCCGACGAGTCCCGCATCCGCGGTGACCTGCACATGCTCCTCATCGGGGACCCGGGTACGGGGAAGTGCATCCGCGGCGACACTCCCGTGACGCTCGCCGACGGGACGGAACAGCCGATTCGGGAACTCGTCGAATCGAACTTGGACGACCCGAAACCGGTAGACGACGGCGTGTACGACCACGTCGATTTCGACGTTCCGTCGCTCCGGGACGACGGCACGCTCGGTTCGAGTCGAGCGACCAAAGTCTGGAAGCGGGAGGCACCGGAGCGGATGTGTCGCATCCGGACGGCGAGTGGAACCGAACTCGAAGTGACACCGTCACACCCGCTGTTCGTCCCGGACGCCGACGGGTTCCGGGCAGTGAAAGCCGCGAACCTGTCCGAAGGTGATTCCGTTGCGACACCGCGGGAAATCTCAACGAGCGGCGACGGCGGACTCCACTCTGATGTCGCCTCTGACGGTGGTATCACGAACGTGGCTGAGGGGGAGACATTCTACCGAACCGATCGAAAAGATTCGGGTGCGGGCGACATTCGTATACGCCAGGGCCCTACAAGTGACAACCTTCGCTGGGACCCCATCGAATCCATCGAGCGCGTCGAACCGGAGTACGACTGGGTCTACGACCTCGAAGTAGCGGAGACGCACAACTACCTCTCGAACGGTATCGTCTCGCACAATTCGGCCATGCTCCAGTACATCAGAAATATCGCGCCACGGTCAGTGTACACGTCGGGGAAGGGGTCGTCCTCGGCGGGCCTGACGGCGGCCGCCGTCCGCGACGACTTCGGCGACGGCCAACAGTGGACGTTGGAGGCTGGCGCGCTCGTGCTGGCGGACCAGGGTATCGCGGCAGTCGACGAGTTGGACAAAATGCGCTGTGTGACTGGCGACACGCTAGTTCACCTCGGGAACGGCCGAATTTGCCGTATCGGGGAAGTGGCGAACGAAGCGTCCGAAAGCGGGCAGATAGAACAACTCCCCCGCGGTCGGACCATCAGAGACCTCGACATCGAGGCGTGGACGATGACGGACGACGGGCAGTTGGTCCGCCGACCGGTGACGGCGATTCACGAGTACGACGCGCCCGAGGAACTGACGCGGGTGACGCTCCAGAGCGGCGAGCGACTGACCGCGACTGAGGACCATCCGTTCTTCGTCCTCGAAGGTGGAGAGCGACTCGAGAAACCAGCGGGAGAACTCGAACCCGACGACTGGGTCTACGTGCCACGTCAGCTGTCCGAACCAGCGGCTGACGGTGGCGTCGCGACGGCATCAGAGCCAGCCGTTCGGAACTCGAAAATTTCCACGTCACTGGCTGCCGTCCTCGGATACCTCTCCGGTGACGGGAACGTATACTACGACCGGAGCGAGGGAGTCTACGGGATTCGGTTTACGAACGCCGACGAAGAACTGCTGGCGGACTTCGAACGAGCGTGCCGCGATGCTTTCGACACGCAACCGGTTCGACCGGCAAGCGAGCAGCGTGAGGACGGGGTCGAGACAGTTCGTGTGCCCGGAAAGGAGTACGCCGACGCGGTACTCGATGCCGGTATGAACCTCGAAACGTACGACGGCAAGCGTCTCCCCGACGCCGTTTCCACGGCTGGGAGGGCCGCGAAGGCCGCCTTCGTACGTGCGCTCGCCGATAGCGAGGGAACAGTCGACCGCAGGAACGTGAAGCTGCACTCGGCCAGTTACGAACTCCTTCTGGGGACGAAACACCTTCTCTTAGAGTTCGGCATCTCCAGCCAGATACAGACGCGTGAGCGGGACGACCGCCGAAACCTCTACGTGTTGGTGATTACTGACGCCGAGTCGTTGGCTGCGTTCGATCGGTACGTCGGCTTCACGCTCGACAGGAAACAACGGGCACTCGACGACGTAATCGAGGCTGCTTCCGGTGACCGGACGGTTCTCGATGTGGTTCCGGATATCGGAACGACGCTCCGAGAGAAACGAGAATCGCTTCGTCTCTACCAGTCGGAATGCGGGCTTGCCGATGCGACCTACTGCAACTTCGAGAACGGGGATGCCAACATTTCCTTCCGTGCAGCCCGGACGGTACTGGAGGCATTCAGAGAACGCAAGCGGCAGGCACAGACCGACAGGGCGGACATCGAAAACGCCGACTGGGCACAGCTATCGGAGCTACGAGAACGATACCACGTCTCACAGAGACAGCTCGCGGACAGTACTGCGTACAGCCAGCAACAGGTATCGCGTCTGTGGGGGACCGACGAGCCACTCCGAGAACGCGTCCGCGAGCGTCTCTCGGCGTTCGTCACTGCCGTCGCGGAGACCGATTTGAGTGGACTGCAATCCTTGGTTTACCGCGACGTGAAGTGGCGAAAAGTTCAATCGATCGAGACAGTGTCGTCCACGAAAGCTAACGAGGACCAGATCGCCCTTCAGAAACAGCGGCTCGCAGATCTGCTGGGCTGTGACACCGGCACTGCTGAACCGCGTGCTCGTCAGCTACTGTCCGCCGAGCCGGCTACTGACACGTGGGACGACATAGATTCGACACTCGATACGTACGGCATTTCGTATCAGGATATCGCACACGATGTCGGTGTCGCTGGCTCGACCGTCTCCCGCTGGTTCAATGGGCTCGTCGAAACGGATCGGTTCGACGACGTACGCACGGTCACGGAAGAACGAGTTGCCGACATTCGCGATGACGCGGCCGAACTACTCGACACCATCGAGGCGAACCGCGAGGCGAAGGTGTACGACCTGACAGTCGAAGGGACACACAACTTCGTCGCTAATGGGATGGTCGTCCACAACTCGGAAGACCGGTCGGCCATGCACGAAGCACTCGAACAGCAGTCATACCACCCGAATTCGGAGGTTTTGCTCGCCGATGGCCGGCGAGTGAATATCGGTGAATTCGTCGACGAGCGGATGGCCGATCGATCGGACGAGGTCGTCGACGGTGTGGACTGTGAAATTCTGCCAGTCGACGACGTGGGCGTTCACTCGGTCGACCTCGACGCGAACGAGGTCGAGAAGACGGCAGTCGACCGGGTGAGCAGGCACGAGGCCCCCGACGAGTTCGTCCGGGTGACGTTCTCGAACGGTCGGGACGTGCTGGTGACGCCGGAGCATCCGATGTTCGTGGACGACGGCGGCGAGGTGGGGACGGTCGAAGCCAGCAGTATCGAAGAAGGTACGTTCGTTCCCGCACCCCGGAAGCTCCCGAACTCGGCGGAACCCGTCGAACTCGACCCCGAGAGTCAGCAGGGCAAAGAGAAAGACGTCGACCTCCCCGACGACCTGTCCCCGGATCTGGCGGAGTTCCTCGGTCTGATGACCGCCGAGGGACACTCCGACGCCGGTTCGGCCCACGAGATCGGGTTCTCGAACCAGGACGAACCCCTGCTCGCCCGGGCGGCTGACCTGATGCACGACGTGTTCGGGATGGCGAGTACCGACGCGACAAACGCCGCGGGCACCGTCACGAAGCGGTGGGTCTCGACCAAGCTCTTCCGCTGGTTCGAGGAGAATTTCCCCGAGGTAATGCATACCGCACGGGACAAGCGAATTCCGGCGGCGGTGCTCGGAGCCTCGGAAGAGGAGATCCGGCGATTCCTCGTGGGTGCGTTCGCTGGCGATGGGGGCGTCGAGAGCGAGGCGATGTCGTTCTCGACGGCTTCTGCGGGGCTGGCAAGAGACTACGCAGATGCACTCTCCAAGATCGGCGTGGCTTCGCGCATCCACCACGACTCCGCAGAGGACTCGTGGAAGGTCTACGTGATGGGTGACTCGACCGAGCAGTTCGTCGATCGGGTCGTCGAGTCCACGGACGACCGGTACGACGATGCTCGGGCGTTCGTCGAGCGGAGCGAAGAGACGCCACGCCATCACGACGTACTCCCGACCAGTGCAGCACGGGAGATACGGGAGCTACGCTCGCTGCTCGGACTTCGACTGACCGGCAAGGTCCGTCCCAATCTCGACGAGGGCTTCGGTGTCCAAAGCGGGACCGTCGAGGACGAACTCGACACGCTCCGGGAGCGGGCGGACGAAGTGCGGGACAGTCTGACTGACGCCGAGACGCTGGCCGACGTTCGTGGGGCCGTCGGCTGGTCGGGGCGCGAACTCGGAGAGCGAATCGGCGAGATGACCAGCACGATCCATTACGCCGAAGACGGCGGCTACGACGCCGAGAGACGTAGCGAACTTACCGACGCCGCACGTACCGCTGTCGAAGACACACTCACCGAGTTCGAGCGACGAGCGGACGCCCTCGAACGACGATGTGACCTCCGATACTATCGCGTGACCGACGTAGAGACGGTCCCAAACGAGGGCGAGTACGCCTGTGACTGGGTGTACGACGTGACCGTCGAACCGACGAACACGTTCGTCAGCGAGGGCGTCGTCCTCCACAACTCCATCAGCGTCTCGAAAGCTGGTATCAACGCCACCCTCAAATCGCGCTGTTCGCTGCTCGGTGCGGCCAACCCCAAGTACGGCCGGTTCGACCAGTACGAGTCCATCGCCGAGCAGATAGACCTCGAACCCGCCCTCATCTCGCGGTTCGACCTCATCTTTACGGTGACGGACAAGCCCGACGAGGAGGAGGACCGGAACCTCGCCGAGCACATTCTGACGACCAACTACGCCGGCGAGTTGAACACCCACCGGACGGAGACGAGTGCTTCGGACTACACCGAGGAGGAAGTCGAACGCGTCACCGAGGACGTGGCACCGACCATCGAGCCGGAACTCCTGCGCAAGTACGTGGCCTACGCCAAACGGAACGTCTACCCGACGATGACCGAGGAGGCAAAGAGCGCGATACGGGAGTTCTACGTCGACCTGCGCTCGCGTGGGACCGGCGAGGACGCCCCGGTGCCGGTGACGGCCCGGAAACTGGAGGCGTTGGTGCGGTTGGCGGAGGCGAGTGCCCGCATCAGGCTGTCGGATACGGTCGAGCGGGAGGACGCCGAACGCGTCATCGAAATCGTGCGGTCGTGTCTGGAGGCCATCGGGTTGGACCCCGAGACGGGCGAACTCGACGCGGACGTCATCGAGACGGGTACCTCGAAGACACAGCGGGACCGCATCAAGAACCTGAAGACGCTCATCGCCGAAATCGAGGACGAGTACGACGAGGGGGCACCGGTCGACCGCGTCCTCGAACGGGCGGAGGAGGCCGGGATGGAGCGGTCGAAGGCCGAACACGAGATAGACAAACTGAAACAGAAAGGCGAGGTGTACGAGCCACAACACGACCACCTCCGGACGACATAGATGGACCGGATATCGGCACTGCGGAACGTCGAGGAGGCCCTCGCGGAGTTCGAGGCGGGCGAGACGGATTTCTCGGGACTCGAACGCCGCGTCCGGGGGGTGTTGCGGACGTACGCGACGGAGTTCGAGGGGGAGCTGGCGGCCTACCGTGTGACGAGCGACGGCCAGGCCGCGGGGATGGTCGTGATGGCGGCGGGTGAGCAGGCGGCCCGCGAGCGCGTGCGGTCGCTGGTCGACGCCCACGACGTGGCGGTCGAACGGGTCACGACCACTGAGGACGGCTAGCTACTGGTCGGACACCCGAAGGTTTTAGCGGGAACCACCGAATAGGCTGACAGAGTGCCGGTGAGGACGGACATGACAGATATCACGGAGCAACTGGGTGGTGCGACGACGATTATGCTGGGGGCGTCCTCGATGAACAACGAGGCAGACGACGTGTGTGTCGACCTCCTCTCGCAGGGCGACCCGGAGACGACGAGCGTGCTGTGGGTCACGTTCACGAGACAGGCCGCGCAGTGTCTCGAATCGTGGCGGGACGAACACGAGGCCGACCCGGGGGAGTTCGGCGTCGTCGTCGTCGGAGAGACACCCGGAATCGGTGCGGGTGAGGAGTTAGACTCCGCGGTCGTCGAGACGATATCGACGCCCTCGGACCTCACCGGTATCGGCATCACGATTACGGAGTTCGTCTCGGGACGGAGCGGCGAGATAGTGGTCTGTTTCGACTCGCTGACCGCGCTCCTGCAGTACGTCGACCTCGAAACCGCCTACGAGTTCCTCCACGCCCTGACCGGCCAACTGTACAGTGCCGGGGCGGTGTCCCACTTCCACGTCGACCCGAGCGCGCACGACGAGCAGACGCTCGACACCCTCCGCTCGCTGTTCGACGCGGAAGTGAACCTCTCCGGGAGCGACGTGTCGATACGGACCCGGTACCCCCTCGACGACGACTGAGCGGACACGCCCGTTCCGTTCTCGGCAGTTTGGATAGTCTTTTGACACGTCGGGGGCCGGTTGGTAGTGTGCTGTTGGTCGTAACTTACTCCCGCGCGGCACGGCGGTCGTTGCGGAACGCGTGCCGAACTCACGAGGACTGTGTCGTCCGGCGGTTCGGGCGTGCGGTCCTGCTCGAAGCGTCCGTGTTCGGTGCCTTCCTCGCGCTCCGACTGCGGGCGGACCACGGCGGCGACGTGCAGGTGGAACGGACGCGGCCGCTCAACGAGTTCGAGGACATCCCCGAGGAGGTGCGCGAGGCGGCGACGGCCTACGCCGACCGAGACCACCCGAGTACGCCCTACGCCAAGTTCGCGGCGGGAACCGACCACCCGGACCCGGACGCGATGAAAGCCCGCGAGCTATGATGCTCGAAGCCGGGGGCATCGTCAGAACTGGCCGGGCGATAGACGCCCGGAACGTCCCGGTCGACGGCGCGACAGTCGCGGCGGCCGTCAGGGGCGAGCAGACCCCCATCACCGTCGAGAATCCGGCTCCCCGTCCCGTCCACGAGCGGGTCGGGTACGTTCGACCGGAGATGGGGGTGTCGGTGCGGACGGCACTCGCGGCGGCGGCCCGCTCCCGGGGACTGTCGGCACCGCAGGACGACGACATCGCGGCGGTCCGCGAGCAACTCGCCGACATCGAGGTGCCCGAGATAGCGACCAATACCGTCCGCCGCGAGTTCGCGGCGGCCGACACGGAGACGGAACGCCTCGAAGAGCGGGTCGCGGAACTCCGCGGGCGGGTACAGGTCCTCCGCGAACAGGGGACCGACGAGGCCGTTGCCGAGGCCGAGGCGGCACTGACGAGTGCCGTCCGCGACCTCTCGGAGGTGGCGACCGACCGAACCGCCGCGAGCCAACGACTCGACAGAGACCGGCTCAGGGACGCACGGGACGCTCGCGAGCGACGCCTCCGCCTCGAAGACGAGGTGGCGAACCTCGAACGGGCGGCGCGCGCGTCCCTCGTGGCCGAACTGCGCGGGGCGTACGCGGCGGCGGTTGCCGACGCACCCGGCCCGTCGCCCGCGGACCCGTTCGAAGCCGACCCCGTGACCGCCGCCCTCGCAGTCGGCCGCGTCGCCGACCTCCGGGCACCGGTGGTGCTGGCGTGTGACCGGTTCCGGGTACCCGCGGCGGCCGCCTCGTGGCTCGACGCACCCGTCGTCAGGGTTTAAATCGGAAGCCGTGGCCAGACGGCGTATGGTCTCGCTCACCTGCACGGCGTCGCGCACGGACGGCGTGACGCTCGTCACTGGCCGCCTGTCCTCCGACCACCCGTGTCGCGTCCGCGTCGAGAACTGTCTCGACGGCCCGGTCTGGCCGCCACGTGACGGCGGCGTCCCGGCCGAGGGATGGGACGAGGCGGGCTTCGAGACGACGCTCGCCGCCGCCGAGACGCGGCCCGTGGGGTACGCGACGCCGGCGGCTCCCGCGGACGAACCGATGCGTATCGTGGAGACGACAGCCGTGGACCCGGACCGGACGGACGCGTTCGGGTCACGGGGGGACGTGCCGTCCGTCGCGGCCGAACCGGACGCCGTCGTCCGGGAACTCGGGGACCCGCGTCCGCCACGGGATGCCGTGCCGCTCCCCGACGTGCCCGCCGAGACCGACTGTGCGGCCGAGACAGCGAACGAACACGCCGACGGGAGTACGGGCGGGGGCGAAACGCGAACGGGCACGGCCACCGACGAGGCGACTGCACACGGTCGCTCCGAGACCCAGCAGGCGGCGACACTCGCGGACCTGTTCGACGGCGTCGAGGAGCGGATCGACATCGCGGAGCGTCTCTCCGGGGAGACGACGCTCGCCGCGGCGGCCGCGACGGTGACCGAGGCCGAGGCGTTCGACGGCCTCGGCGACGTGGCCGACCAGTTGGCGGCCGACGCCGACCGCCTCCGGCGAATCGAGCGGCGCGCCGCGGCCCTCGCCGAACGCGCCGAGACGGCCGACGTTCCGACCGAGACGGTCGCACGCCTGCGATGATAGTCGCCGTCACCGGCGGTAAGGGCGGCGTCGGAAAGACGACTGTGGCGTACAACCTCGCCGCCGCGCTGGACGCGGTGGTCGTCGACGCGGATTTGGGGATGACGGACCTCCCGGGCGGTCACGGCCCGGACCTGCACGACGTACTCGCCGGGCGAGCGGCCCCGGTCGAAGCCGTCCGGGAGGACGGGCCGGTCGCGATGCTCCCCTGCGGTCGGTCGCTCGCGGGGGCACGAGCGGCGGACCCGACGGCACTCGCCGACGCTATCGAGGCCGTCGCCGGAGCCTACGGCTGGGTCGTCGTCGACTGTCCGGCGGGGCTGTCGAGCGACGTGGGGCTCTCGCTCTGTGTCGCCGACGGGAGTCTCCTCGTCACGACGCCCGACGAACCGGCCGTCGCGGACGCCGTTCGCGCCCGGGCACTGGCACGGGAACTCGACGCCGGACTCGCCCGGGTCGTGGTGAACCGCGTCGAGGCGACGGTACCGACGGCCGCCCTCGCCCGGGAACTCGGCGCGCCCGTGACCGTCGTTCCCGAGTCGGAGCCGCTGGCCCGGGCACAGCGCGCCGGGGTCCCGGTGAGGGAGACGGCCCCGGACAGCGACGTGGCCGAGCGGTTCGTCGCGCTCGCGGACGCGGTTCACTCCTCGTTGAGTTCCTGATACGTCCCGCGGAGCGTGACGGGCGTGACGCCCGCAACCGCCGCGGCGGCCGCCTGCGTGAGGTCACGGTCGGCCTCACGGGCCGCGGTGTAGAGACAGCCAGCGGCGACGCCGGCGGGGTCGCGCCCGGTGACGACCCCCCTGTCGTGGGCGACCTGCACGAGTTCGGCGGCGCGACGCTCGACGGCCTGTGAGAGGTCGAGTTCGCTGGCGAACCGCGGGACGTACTCGGCGGGGTCGATAGGGCCGGTCGGGAGTCCTAAGTCGCGGTTCAGCGCGTCGTAGGCACACTTCAGTTCGTCGCGGTCGGCACGGGCCGGGCCGACGACTTCCGTGAGCGTCCGCGAGAGGTCGGCCGTCCGG